>NZ_JBYFCH010000026.1:0-86524 GCF_057652295.1 Runella sp. R5_40
ATAGGGAAGCCCACTCTGGTACTGTTTGTTAAAAATACTCAATCTTGAAATTTTACCATAGTACAAACCTAAAGGGTACTGTTTGTTAAAAATACTCAATCTTGAAATTTTACCATAGTACAAACCTAAAGGGCGACCCCGTTATACCTAACGATTTGTCCATTTACAGGCGAAGGGTTTGGGGCTTTTTTACCCAGACTTAACAGCAAATGCTTTGCATGGTTTGTGGCTAAAATTCAGCAAGAATTAACCGAAAAAGGCTTGTCACAAAAAGCCCTTTTTATTGCCGACGGGGCAACTGCTCATAAAGAAGAACTCTTTGATAAACAAAGGATTGTGTTTGAAAAACTACCCGCTGCTTGTCCAGAACTTAATCCTGTAGAGCGCCTGTTCAAGGAAATACGTAAGAGCCTGAAAAACAAAGTTTTTGAAACGCTAGAATTTGCCCAAAAGTGTATTCAAAAAGTTGTAAAAGAGCTTTGTCATGAGGAGGGAAAGATTACTTCAATAACCTGTTTCCCTTATCTGAAAAATACGACATAATAATATTTAATTAGTATTATCATATTTCAAACTTATTAGCATCAATAGTTCATACTTTATGGATTTAGCAATAAGTTGACAGCAAAGAAACCAATTAGATTTTTTTTCTTCTTTATTACAAATACTTATATTTTTCAATAGCTCAATTTCCTCAATTAATTTATCAATAGACAGAACTGCCTTCTTTTGCTGGTCAATATCAATTGTAAAAAAGGCTTTTAACTGAGAATTATATAGGCATTCATTATACCTATTTACAAAATCATCAAGCTCTGAAAATGGGCTCATTACGGTTTAATAAAATCTTTTAATAAATCTGACAAACTACTTAAACCTTCAAGGTTTCCTTCATATTGAATTTTTTTATACTCTTTATCAGGTGTTTTTTCAATCACAATATCTAATTTAATTATTGGACTTCCAAAAGTCCCTTTAAAATAATCGTAAATGTAGCTTGATAAAACATTCATTCCGAGTGAAATTAAGTCGGGATGCTGACTAAGCATCGCATTTGTTATAAAAATAATTGGTGTAAAAATATCATTTGATCTTCTTTGCCTGAATAAAACACCTTCTTCTCCAATAAAGTTGGCTGGAAGATTGGCCCTTTTAAAAAGTTTTTTAAGTGTTGCTGCAGTGTCAGTATATACAAAATCTGAACTTAATTTTGCATCACCAATATTCTCAGGAAGAAATAAAAATCCTGTTGGTATTGTACATTGTAGCTCTGACAACCTCTTACTTAAGTTTATATAATCTTTAACCTCGCACTTCATAGTTTTTTATTCTTTGACAAAGAGTTGGTTTAAATCACCCCTTTGACTTTTTAGATTTTGATACTCCTTCAAGAAAATTTATAATAGAAATAGGAGTTACGCAGTTGATTGCAAATATGTGTTAACGATAGACTAATTTAAAGCCCCAAAAAGCTATGGATATAGGGACATACGTTGCATATTTAATGAGTAGCCCATCTGGGAGTAGTTGCGTCAAAGCTTCCAATGTGCTGACGATGAGTCATGACGCAGTAAATCGTTTTTTATTAAGTGGTAATTTTACGGGCAAAGATTTGTTTAAATCTGTCTATACGTCTATTGACCTATATGGTGGTACACTAAGTGCTGATGATTCTGTCTTAGACAAGCCCTACACAAAGCAAGGGACAACCGACTTGGTCAGTAGATTTTACTCAGGTAAACACCACCGAGTAGTCCAAGGAATCAACTTAATAGTCTTGGTTTATACTTCAAAAAGCGGTTATAGCGTACCTGTGAATTTCAGGGTCTATGACAAAACGGATCAACAGACAAAAAATGACTATTTCCGTCAAATGATCAAAGAAGTTTGGAACTGGGGACTTCGTCCTAAGTGGGTAACAGCAGATTCATGGTAGAGTGGGTTAGACAATTTGAAATTTCTTAGAAATCTTGAAATCAATTTTCTTTTGGGGATTGAAAGTAATCGAATTATCTCAGGTAACCCTTTTGATTATCAACAGATTAAAAATGTTTGCATCGAAGAAAATGGCCTATATACTCATCTACAAGGCTATGGTTTTGTGCAGGTGTTTCGGACAGTTTCCACAAACGGAGACGCGAGACACTATGCACTGTATCAACCACAAGAAGATATATCTGAGCCTATATTTTTTAGTCGGCAAGAATTTGAAGACATTCACCTAACTCACTGGAATGTAGAAAGTTTCTTTAGGGCGATAAAGCAATGTTGCCAAGCCGAAAAGTTCTTTGTTAGGAAAACAAAAGCTATTAAAACGCATTTATTTTGTGTTTTGAAGGCTTTTCAAAAACTCGCTTCCTTGACATTAAATAGTTTTCTAAACTCAATCTATGACCTGAAAAATGTCTTATTTAGAGATGTTCAAAGAGAATTTATTGCAGACTTTGCGTAACTCCTATAGAAATTACAATTATACTTTCCAAAGCATAGCTTTTAAATTGAAGTTTATTATCACTTTTTTTATCTTAAAAGGCAAATTTTGAATCCATAAACACATTTCAAGTACCTACATTTAACTTATAAGGTAAAAAACCTTCCAAGTTTTACTACCATAGATAGCTGCCCTTGGAAGGTCTATTATAAAACCAAGATGAATTAATTTCCTGCTACTTGCGCACGAATGATATTAAGGGCCGCACCTGCTTTGAACCACTCGATTTGTTGTTCGTTATAGGTATGGTTTACCGTAATTTCATCGGTTGAGCCATCAGCGTGGTTGAGAACCAACGTAAGTGGCTTGCCAGGAGCAAATTCTGTCAATCCAACGATGTCGATTGAATCGTCTTCTTTGATTTTGTCATAATCTGCTTTGTCCGCAAATGTCAAGGCCAACATACCTTGTTTCTTCAAGTTCGTTTCGTGGATACGGGCAAACGATTTTACCAATACCGCACGAACGCCCAAGTGACGTGGCTCCATCGCCGCGTGCTCGCGTGATGAACCCTCACCGTAGTTTTCATCTCCAACTACAATCGTGCCCACTCCTGCGGCTTTGTACCCACGCTGGGTAGCAGGAACTGGCCCGTACTCTCCTGTGACTTGGCTTTTGACGTTGTCCGTTTTTTCATTGAAGAAGTTAACCGCACCAATCAACAAGTTGTTAGAAATGTTATCCAAGTGGCCACGGTACTTCAACCATGGACCTGCCATTGAGATGTGGTCAGTTGTACACTTGCCTTTGGCTTTGATCAACAATTTCAAACCTTTAAGGTCAGTACCTTCCCAAGCGGCAAATGGATCAAGCAACTGCAAGCGATTTGACGTTGGCGAAACTGCTACTTGAATACCACTACCGTCTTCTGCTGGTGCTTGGTATCCTGCATCCTCTACGTCAAAACCGCGCGGTGGCAACTCGTCACCCGTTGGCGCGTCCAAGGTTACTTGTTCGCCATTTTCGTTGATAAGTGTATCCGTCAACGGGTTGAACGTCAAGTCACCCGCAATGGCCAACGCAGTCACCAATTCTGGAGACGCTACAAACGCCAACGTATTAGGATTACCATCGGCACGTTTGGCGAAGTTACGGTTGAATGAGTGAACGATGGTGTTACGCTCTTGTTTTTCAGCGCCTACACGTGCCCACATACCGATACAAGGTCCACAAGCGTTAGCAAACACTTTTGCGCCGATTTCGTCGAATGTTTCGAGGAAACCATCGCGCTCAATCGTGTAGCGAACTTGCTCAGATCCTGGTGTAATGGTAAATTCAGCCTTGGTTTTAAGGTTTTTAGAGGCTACTTGTTTTGCCAATGAAGCCGCACGAGCGATGTCTTCGTACGACGAGTTGGTACAAGAACCAATCAAACCTACCTCCACTTTGGTTGGCCAGCCGTTGGCCGCAGCGGCTTCTTTCATTTTAGAAATTGGCGTAGCCAAATCTGGCGTGAAAGGCCCGTTCAAGTGTGGCTCAAGGTCCGAAAGGTTGATTTCGATTACTTGATCGAAGTATTTCTCTGGTTCATCATAAACGCCTGCATCCGCCGTAAGGTGTTCTTTTACCGAGTTAGCAAGGTCAGCAACGGCGTCACGACCCGTAGCGCGCAAATAGCGCTCCATCGACTCGTCGTAAGCAAACGTCGAAGTCGTAGCACCGATTTCAGCACCCATGTTACAGATAGTACCTTTACCCGTACATGACATTGAAGTTGCTCCTTCGCCAAAGTATTCTACGATAGCACCCGTTCCACCTTTTACGGTAAGGATACCCGCTACTTTCAAGATAACATCTTTTGGAGAAGTCCAGCCATTGAGTTTACCTGTCAATTTAACCCCGATTAATTTAGGGAATTTAAGCTCCCAAGGAAGGCCCGCCATTACGTCGCACGCATCGGCACCACCTACCCCAATCGCAATCATACCCAAACCACCCGCGTTTACGGTGTGTGAGTCGGTACCAATCATCATACCGCCTGGGAAAGCGTAGTTTTCAATCACTACTTGGTGAATGATACCCGCCCCTGCTTTCCAGAAACCGATGCCGTATTTATTAGAAACCGACGATAAGAAATCATACACTTCTTGGTTTTCAACTACCGCTTTGCCTAAGTCTTCCGAAGACCCAACTTGGGCAGTAATTAAGTGGTCACAGTGTACTGTTGAAGGAACTGCTACTTTCGGACGGCCAGCCTGCATAAACTGCAACAAGGCCATCTGAGCAGTGGCATCTTGCATAGCTACACGGTCGGGTCCGAAGTCAACGTATGATTTGCCGCGCTCATAAACAGTAGTGGCATCACCTTGGGTAAGGTGAGCGTACAAAATTTTCTCTGTGTAGGTCAAAGGACGTCCTACTACGTTACGAGCCGCCTCCACTCGTTCACCGAGTTTTGCGTAGAGGCCCTGCATCATATCTAAATCGAATAACGCCATGGTATTAATATAGGATGAGTTAATTTTCCAGCCATAAAACTACAAACTGTAAAGCAAAATACCCTAAAATTCTTGCTAAATAGTTGTAGAAAGTCGTACTATCGTTCAAATTTTACCCCAATTTGGGGCAAATTAAGGTAGTATTTTTTGGAAAAAGGGCGAAGAATTACCAAAAAACAAATGCCCTTCCTATCTTTACTCGCTTGATTCAATCAACTTTAAACCTAACTATAAGTCACCAAATACACTTCATGGAACGTTTTACTGGACTCATTGGTATCGTTTTTATCTTGGGCATTGCTTACGCCATGTCTAACAACCGCAAAGCCATCAACTATCGCACGGTTGGCGTAGGGCTCGGTTTGCAGTTTGGCTTGGCCGTATTTATTTTAAAAACGACCGTCGGACAAAATATTTTCGACTGGCTCGGACGTGCTGTCCAAAAAACGTTGAGCTTTTCTGACAAAGGAGCCGAGTTTGTATTTAGTCCGCTGGTCAATGCCACCGTTCTCAGCAAAGCATTTGGTGAAAGCAATAGCTTTATCTTTTTCTTTAGCATTATTCCTACCATCATTTTTGTGGCGGTATTGGTCAATATGCTCTATCACATTGGCCTGATGCAACGCATTGTGGCGGTATTGGCACGCCTGATGAAATGGTTGATGGGCGTCAGCGGTGCTGAAGCTTTGTCAAACGTAGCCTCGGCTTTTGTGGGACAAGTGGAAGCCCAAATCATGATTAAGCCTTATTTAAAAGGGATGACCAACTCGGAACTTTTGGCTTCCATGACGGGTAGCTTTGCCTGTATCGCGGGCGGGGTTATGGCAACGTATATCAAATTAGGTGTACCTGCTCCCTATTTAATTGCGGCCAGTTTGATGGCTGCGCCAGGGGCATTGGTAATTGCCAAAATTGTATTTCCCGAAACAGAAAACTCTGAAACCAAAGGGGTTGTAAAATTAGAAATCAAAAAAGCCCACGCCAATCTCCTCGATGCCATTGCGGCAGGTGCCAGCGAAGGACTTAAAGTAGGGTTCAACGTGGTTGCGATGCTGATTGGTTTTATCGCCTTGATTGGCCTTCTTGATTATTGCCTTGGCAAAGCAGGGGGATTGTTTGCTTTTCCACAATTAAGCCTCGATTTCCTTCTAGGTAAAGTGTTCTCTGTTTTTGCGTGGGCGATGGGTGTTCCAGCCAAAGACGTAGAAGCTGCGGGTTCGTTGATGGGCACCAAAATGGTTATTAACGAGTTTGTAGCCTACCTTGACCTTGTAAAAATCAAAGAAACACTCGACCCCAAAACAATTGCGATTGCCAGTTTTGCCCTTTGTGGTTTTGCCAACTTTAGCTCCATCGCCATTCAAGTAGGTGGCATCAGTGAATTGGCTCCGAGCCGTCGGTCTGACTTGGCACGTTTGGGCTTTAAGGCCCTGATATGTGGCACATTAGCCTCTTACATGTCGGCTACGATTGCGGGGCTACTATTTTAATACTTTTCACCGTTCAACTTCCCGAAAGTTGTACCTTTCGGGAAGTTCGATTTTCAACCCTAAACATCTATGCAACGTACGCGAATTGGTGGACGGCTTTTGATTGGGATTATCATGGCTGTCGTGGCGCTTTTTGGGTATTTCAGCAAAACCCAAGTCAATCCCGTAACGGGCAAAAAGCAACAAGTAAGTCTCACGCCCGAAGAAGAAGTTGCCATCGGCTTACAAAGTGCGCCCCAAATGGCGGCCGAGTATGGCGGCCTATACCGTGATGAAAAAGTGCAATTTTTGGCCAAAAAAGTAGGGCAAGGCATCGTTCAAAATACCGAAGCCAAAAACTCTCCTTACCAATTTGACTTTCACGTTTTGGCTGACCCCGAAACCATCAACGCGTTTGCCATCCCAGGCGGACAGGTTTTTATCACGATGGGTTTGCTCAAACGACTCAAAACCGAAGACCAATTGGCGGGAGTTTTGGGACACGAAATTGGGCACGTGGTAGGGCGGCATTCGGCCCAGCAAATGGCCAAGCAAGAATTGGTAGGTGGATTGGCAGGAGCGGCTTCGACCGTGATGTCTGACCCAAACTCCCCCAGTAGCGGCGCTTACATCGCCCAGTATGTCGCGAACTTAATGAACCTAAAATACGGACGCGATGACGAATTGGAAGCCGATGATTTTGGGGTTAAGTACATGATTCAAACAGGGCGCGACCCCGAAGCAATGATTCAGGTCATGGAAATTTTGGCCCAAGCTGGTGGCTCCGAGCGCCCCGCCGAGTTTCAAAGCACGCACCCAAATCCCGAAAATCGAATCGTTAAAATAAAAGAAGCAATGGCTAAATACCGTAACCAATGAAACACACCTCATTTTTTCTTTCACTTCTCTTCATCAGCAGTACGTTATTCGCACAATTCAACCGTGGTGTCCAGTGGACCAAAGACGGCAATGCCTACTATCGCGTAGAAAACAAGGAAATTGTCCAGTATAACCTGCCTGATTTGCAAAAAAAAGTGGTCGTAAGTGCCGCTCAACTTACACCAGCGGGCAAAACCGACCCTTTGAACGTACGTAGTTACACGTATTCTAACGATTTCCGTAAAGTCCTCATCTATACCAATACCCAACGCGTTTGGCGCTACGATACACGCGGTGATTATTGGGTTTTGGACTTAGATAAAAATACCCTTACCCAACTCGGGAAAGGCCGCCCCGTTTCGTCGCTTATGTTTGCCAAGTTTTCTCCCGATAGTAAAAAAGTAGCTTACGTAAGTGAGCGAAATGTGTATTCGGAAGACCTTGCCACGGGCAAAATTACCGCACTCACCAAAGACGGCACCACCCGCCTCATCAACGGTACGTTTGACTGGGTATATGAGGAAGAGTTTGACTGCCGCGATGGTTTCCGTTGGAGCCCCGACAGCAAAAACATTGCGTATTGGCAAATTGATGCCACCAAAATCCGCAACTTCTTGATGATTAACAATACCGACTCCATTTACGCTTTCAACGTTCCAGTAGAATACCCGAAAGTGGGTGAACGCCCTTCTCCTTACAAAATCGGAGTTGTAAGTGCCAATGGTGGCCTCACCAAATGGATGAACACCCCTGGTGACCCTGGCAATACCTACATTCCACGCATGGAATGGGGAAGTGCCAATGAACTCATTATGCAGCAGTTGAACCGTAAACAAAATGAATCGAGCATCTTGGCCGCCGATATCAAAACTGGAAAAACAACCCAGTTTTATACCGACCGCGACGATGCTTGGGTAGAAACCAAAAGTAGCTATTCGTGGAGCGAAACGCCCGAAGGTTGGGATTGGATCAACGGCGGAAAAGAGTTTTTGTGGATGAGCGAAAAAGACGGCTGGCGTCACATGTACCGCGTAGCCCGCGACGGTAAAAGTGAAAAGTGCATCACTACTGGCGACTATGACATTATTTCGGTGGTGTTGGTCGATGAAAAAAATAATCAGTTGTATTTCATGGCGTCGCCCGAAAATGCCACGCAGAGTTATTTGTACCGTGCCCCACTCGATGGCAGCAAAAAAGCAGAGCGCGTTACCCCTGCTGACCAGTCGGGCTCGCACCGCTACGACCTCTCTCCTAACGCCATGTGGGCTTCGCATTCGTTTTCCAATGCCAACACATCGCCCATGAATGAGTGGATTCGTTTACCCGAACACAAAGCTTTGAAAGACGCCGACGATATTTCAAAAAAATTGGCGGCGAAAGCCGACGCTCCCAAACGAGTGGAGTTTTTTAAAGTAAAAACCGAAGATGGTATTGAGTTGGATGCTTGGATGGTAAAACCTGCCAACTTTGACCCTACCAAAAAATACCCAATCGTTTTCACAGTTTATGGCGAACCTGCCAGCGCAACCGTCCGCGATAGCTGGGGAACAGGGCGCAATGGACTCTACGCTGGTGACATGGCCAAAGATGGTTACATTTACGCATCGGTTGACAACCGTGGCACACCTTCACCACGCGGAAGAAACTGGAGAAAAGCCATTTATCGTAAGATTGGCGTCATCAATATCCGTGACATGGCGATGGGCGCCAAAGCTATGTTTGAGAAAAACTCGTTCATTGATACCAGCCGCGTAGCCGTACACGGATGGAGCGGTGGTGGCTCTTCTACCCTCAATTTGTTGTTCCAATACCCTGCCTTGTTCAAAACAGGCATTGCCGTAGCTGCCGTAGCCGACCAATTGACCTACGATAACATTTACCAAGAACGCTACATGGGGATTCCGCAAGAAAACCGTGAAGACTTTGTGGCAGGTTCACCCATCACGCACGCGCACAAACTACAATCGAACCAAAACCTATTGTACATCCACGGCACGGGCGACGATAACGTTCATTATCAAAATGCCGAGCGATTGGTTAATGAGTTTATCAAGCACAACAAACAGTTTCAGTTTATGCCATACCCTAATCGCTCGCACGGAATTTACGAAGGCGATGGTACGTCGAAGCACTTAAATACACTGTTTACCAACTATTTGAGAGAGCACTGCCCAGCAGGAGCAAAATAAAAGTTGCCAAAAGAAAAACTAAAAGCGGCTTACACCTTCATATTGAGGGTAAGCCGCTTTTTTGTATCTTTACCTTGAAATTTTATTGGAACAATATGGGACAACCAGAATATCAGCCACGTTTTAGTATCGAAGAATACCTTGCGTTGGAAAAAGAAACGGACACCAAATACGAATACCACGACGGCGAAGTATATGCCATGGCAGGTGGTACACCTACGCATAGTTTGATTTCAAATAACGTGGGCACCAGTTTAAATATAGCTCTCAGAAAAAAACGTTGCTTTACCTACAACAGCGATTTACGCGTTGCGACTTCACGCAATCGTTATGTTTACCCAGATGTGACGGTGGTTTGTGGCAAGGTTACTTATTTTGAAGAGTTAAAGAATGCGGCCAATAACCCCGTTGTGATTGTTGAAGTATTGTCACAAGATACCGAAGCCTATGACCGTGGGGGGAAATTTATGCGTTATCGCATGATTGACACCCTAAAAGAGTACGTTTTAGTACACCAATACCTGCCTTTGGTTGAAGTATTTTTCAAAAATACGCTTGACGTTTGGGAATACCGCGCTTACAATAACCTGCAAGATACCGTTCCACTTCATTCAATCGATGTACAACTTTCGCTTGAGGACATTTATTTGGGCGTAGAGTTTTTGCCCTTTGACGAAGAAAATTGGAAGTTAATCCAGTAAGACCTGACTCAAATGCTAAAAAACCACCAATACCGAACGTACTGGTGGTTATGCCCAACACCCTATCTACTTTATTTTACTTCTACTTCAGCTCCCGCCGCTTCCAAGGCACTGTGTATTGAATATACTTCATCTTTCAAAGGTGATTTGAAGACAACCACAGGCGCACTTGCCACAAGAGCTTTCGCCTCCTTCTGAGATATTCCTAATACCGAGGCAATGACCTTGGTTACGCGAGCAACTGTTTTCTGATCTTTTGGCTGTAATAGGACCACAGTTAGGTATTCTTGTTTAACTTCAACAACATTGGCTAATGGCTTGGCAATCAACAATGTTGAGAACGACAACATGGCAAGAAAAAGAAATGATTTCATATTTGAAGAAAGTTTAAAGTGCAACATTTATTAATAATTAGTCAGTCAATTCAGCAAAATCTTGCGGGCGAACTTTGAATTTGGGGCGTTCTCCTTTAGGCACAATCACAATGAGGTCTGTAGAAACCCGTGAGCCATTTTTCAACAAATATCCCCCTTCCACTTTGGTCGTAGAGCCATTTACCGTGTACGGAACGTAGAAAGGTTTAGCCTTTACGTTGGCACCTTTAGAAGTCAGGCGCTTTCCAGTTGCATTCGTACATTCAAAACGCGCAATAGCCGACGGGTCACCTTCAAAAATACTGTTGAGGTTATCTCCTTCTTTTTTGAAATAAATCAACATACACCCACTTTTATTTTGTGCTACGACCGACACTTCATAACGCGAATAGGTCTCTTCGGTACGTTCGTTACGAATGGTGTAACTAAATTCAATACCATTCAATGCAGAGGGCTTGTCTTCCGTCAATTCAAGTGCCGCTTGTGCAAAAGCTACGTTCATTGTCAAAAGGGTTGCGACAAAACTCAATACTATTTTCATTGTAAGAATAGAGGTAATAATTTGATTTAAAATTGATTAGCGATTTGACAGCACAAAAGTACACGGAAGAACTCCGCTGCCTTTTCCCAATTCACGAAACGTAGGCTACCATCCACCAACTGTTTATTTCAATTCATAAACCCAAAAACAGAGGTACGATTTTTAAAATATACCAAAACATGAAGTATCTTTAGCCGTTCGTTTCAACCCCTACCTATGCTCGTCAATGCAATTATTGTCGATGATGAACCCTCGGCGCGTTCATTACTTCGGCAAATTCTTTCGGAACACTGCCCCGCAGTACGCGTACTTGAAGAGGCCGCTGACGTAAAATCGGCCGTCAAATTGATTAATAAACACGCCGTCGATTTGGTATTTTTGGACATCGAAATGCCCGAAGAAAACGGTTTCGCCTTGTTTGACTACTTCAATCAGCCTACTTTTCAGGTTATTTTTTGTACTGCTTATTCGGAATATGCACTCCAAGCATTTGAAGTTTCGGCCGTGGATTATATTCTCAAACCCGTTAGCATTTCAAAACTTGTAGCCGCCGTTGAGAAAGCAACCAAGCTCATTGGACAGCCTCAATTGCCGCAACGCTTCCAAACGTTACGAGAAAATTTAAGCGTTACTACGCTTCAAAAAATAGCCCTTCCGATGTCAGACAGTCTTGTTTTTGTGCAATTGGAGGATATTTTCTTTTTTGAAGCCGATGGCTCCTACACCCACGTCGTCACCAAAAACGGAAAGACATTGGTTAGTAAAAAAATCAAAGAATTTGATGAATTGCTCAATAACGACGCGCGCTTTTATCGAATTCACCGCTCTTTTTTAATCAATACACACCAAATTAGAAAATACAACAAAAAAGACGGTGCTTCTGTCGAATTTGAGAACGGTTTGAGTGTGCCCATTGCCCGCGAAAAAGTCAAAGAGTTTGATGATTTTATTGCTGGTATTCGCGTTTAACAATAGCTTCCAATAATGAAACCCTCTATTCTTGTTCTTTTGGTACTCATGACCCAAAGCCTTTGGGGTCAGAAAACGTACGAACAATTGCTCGTTGATATTAAAAAACACAGCCCTCAAGACAGTGTTCGGGTAGAATTGCTCGTGGACGCTTGTGTAGCTGCCACTTTTCGGGCCGATACCTTGGTGTTAAAAATGGCGACAGAAGCCAACCAGTTGTCCAATAAATTGGGTTATGAGTTGGGGAAGATTCGGTCGCTAAACTGCTTGGGGAATTACTATTTTAGCCGTACCCTCAACGACAAAGCGATAAATTTTTACCTCCAAGCGCTCCGAATCGCCGAAAAAAGGAACGATTACTCAAATATTGTCATCGGAAAAAGTAATTTGGCCAACGTTTTTTCTCATAATTTTGAAGACCAAAAATCCATCAAATTATTGAACGAATGTGACCAACTTTTACTCAAAAACGGGCAAGTCTTTACCCAAAATAGAGCGGCTATTTTGACTAATTTGGCCAATTCTTACTTTCAATTAAAACAATACCCCAAAGCGATTCAAACCTACAACGAGGTTCTTGCTATTTGTCAAAAATTGAACATCGGTTTTGGACTTGCGCTTACGCTCGACAACCTTGGCAAAACCTATTTTGAGTTGAAACAATACCCCAAGGCCCTTGATTATTTTGAAAAAGCCAAAATTGAAATAGAAAAACACCGCGTTGATTTTGTCAGGGGGAAAAACCTCAATAACATAGGTAAAACCTACTCCGCGCTTGGTAATTCTACCAAAGGGCTAACGTTTTTGCAACAAGCCAAGGCCATTGCCCTTCAAAATCAGGACAACGAGGCGCTTCGAGATATTTATTTTGCAATGCAAAAAGGATTCGCCCAAACGAATCAATTCAAAGCCGCTTTCGAGCATTTAGAAAAATATAGTATCCTGAAAGACAGCGCATTTAGTTCGGAGAAAAACAAAACCATCCAAGAGCTTAATACCAAATACGAAACCGAAAAAAAGGACAGCGAAATCAAATCGTTGGCCCAACAAAAACAAATTTCAGAGCTTGAATCGGGAAGAAAAACGGCCATTATTTACACTATTCTGGCTTTCTTGCTGGTTGGAAGTATGATGGCGTACGCGTTGTTTATGCGTTTTAAAACCCAAAAACAAAACGAACTCCTCACCACCCAACTCGAAGAAGCACAACGCCGTATTGAAATTGAGCAAAAAGCGACCGAAAGCGAACTGAAAGCCCTAAAAAGCCAGATGAATCCTCACTTTATGTTCAATGCCCTCAATAGCATTCAAGAACAGTTTATGTACGGTGACAAAACACTTGCCAACGAGCAAATGGGGAATTTCACCTACCTCACTCGCCAAATTTTAAGTATTTCAGGAAAAAAACGCATCACGCTGGCCACCGAAATTGAGCTTCTTACGAAATATCTTGAACTCGAAAAAATGCGCTTCTCGGAGGGTTTTAGCTACGAGATTTCACTGGATGACCAATTAGATGAAGATTATCACCAACTTCCACCCATGTTGATTCAGCCGTTCGTTGAAAATAGCATCAAACACGGATTGTTGCATAAAAATGGCGACAAACGGTTGTCAATCATGTTTTCGATGGACGAAACGGAAGAACATATCATTTGCGTAGTAGAGGATAACGGTGTCGGAAGGGCAAAATCAGCAGAAATAAAACAAAAACGATTCGCTTCGCACGAATCGTTTTCAACGGCTGCCACTTCCGAACGGCTTAGGCTTTTAAGTTCGTCCTTAAACTCCCAAGAATTGGTGCATTACGACGATTTACTAGATGAACTAGGGCATAGCTTGGGCACGCGTGTCACGCTCAAAATTCCGCTTTAGGACAACAATTTTGAGTACGCAGCGTCGCAAAGACCCAGCTAGTTTAGAATTGCTCTTTTACAAAGGCTGCAATCTCGGCTTGTCCTTCGGCATCGAGGGTAGTTCCAAATTGGGCTAACCATTCTTGCGGCAGCACCTTCGTCTGCATTTTAAGCAGACCTACCCCCATTGCCAAAAATTGTTGAAGGGAAGGCAAACCACGAATACTCAAAAACATGTCATCCGTAATTTTCAGGGAAGAGTAGCCCTCCCGAAACCCCTCCAATTCTTTCATACCCTCCTCCACAAAACCACTATCTCGCAAGGCGCACATAAAATAAAAGTGCATCATTCCAACCGAAAGACCATCGGGGTTTGATTCTTTGTCTGCCAAGGTCGTGGCTTTGGCCAATGCTTCTTGTCCTTGGGGAAGTTGCCGCGCCATAACGGCACAAGTGGCCACATTAAACCAGTTTTCAGCACAATTATCATTTGCTGCAACTTCTTCAAAAAGGGGCAAAGCTTTGTTAAACTCTTGTTTTTCAAAAAAATTGAGCGCTTTTTTTTGGGTATTTTTTGGCATTGATTTTAGAGAATTTCACAAAATGACAAACTAGCGAATGACAATTCCTTTCAACTTCGCGCCTTTCGTGAAGTGTACATTCACGCAAAAGCGCTATCCAATCTAGCTCCGTTTTCCTCTTAAATATTGAACAGGCACATTCACGTCCTCTCCTAGCTCATACGCGGCATTTTGGGCAAAATAAGGGTTTCTCAAAATTTCTCGTGCCAAAAAAATCAAATCGGCTTTGCCCGTTTGAAGGATTTCATTGGCTTGTTCTGCCGACGTAATTAGCCCTACTGCTCCCGTTTTAATTCCCGTTTCAGCTTTAATCCGTTCGGCAAATGGTACTTGATAGTTAGGGGCAATGGGAATCGCGGAAGGAGCAACAAAACCACCTGTTGAGCAGTCAATTAAGTCCACTCCTGCGTCCTTCAACAAATGCGCCAGTCGCACCGAATCATCAGCCGTCCAGCCATCTTCCCGCCAATCGGTGGCCGAAATGCGCACAAAAAGGGGTGTTTCGGACGTAATTATTTCTTTCACAGCCTCTACCACTTGGAGCAACAACCGTGCTCGGTTTTCAAAACTACCGCCGTATTCGTCGGTACGGTGATTGGCCACGGGAGATAAAAACTCGTTCAATAAATACCCATGTGCCGCGTGAATTTCAATGACGTCAAACCCTGCCTCTAGCGCCCGTTGGGTCGCTTTTTTAAAATCCAAAATTACCTTTTCAATGTCGGGAGTTGATAATTCTTGCGAGTACGTTTGATGGTCGCTCAACAAGGTCGCACTGGGTGAAACAGGTACCCAACCCCCATTTTCTACCGAAACGTACCGCCCACCGTTCCAAGGCACTGCCGAACTTGCTTTGTAGCCCGCGTGAGCCAGTTGTACCCCTGACATTGCTCCTTGGCTGTGAATAAAGCGATTGATCCGACGAAGGGGTTCGATGTGGTCATCTGACCAAATTCCCAAATCGCCCGCCGAAATGCGCCCTTCGGGCGACACTGCCATTGCTTCCGTGATAATCAGGCCCGTACCGCCCACCGCACGGCTGCCCAAATGAACCAAATGCCAATCGTCCGCAAAACCATCGGTGGCTGAGTACTGGCACATGGGCGACATTACAATTCTATTTTTGAGGGTAATTCCCTTTATTTTCAGGGGTGAAAAAAGTGTATTTTCCGTCGTCATGGTTGAATCTGTGTTTCTCCCAAAACCTTTTTTGGGGGGTGAATAGTTTCTTCGGAGCTAAATACAAAAGCGTGGCTAAAGATTGGGCAATCTAAACTTAGCTTTTTTGTTTCACATTCATCCTATACGGATAAAGTAAGTTGAACTATAACCCTTCTTTTATGGTCGTAGATTCGTAACCTTAACCATCATCAGTAATCATGAAATTCGTATCCCTTTGTAAGGTGCTACTGCTATGCAGTTGCCTTTATTTTCCTGCCTTTGCCCAACAAATTTCCAAAGAAGAGCTCCTGTTTCTCACCCCCGAATGGAAAGGCGAACGCTTCCCCGATGGCCGCCCCAAAGTGCCCGATGCCATTTTAAAACGAATGCGCTTGGTCACCCACGAAGAAGCTTGGGCCGTAATGAAAGGCGAAAACTTTCGCTATCAATACGCCGAAGGTTGGCAATGTATTAATCCCGACAGCGTGCTGATTGGACGGGCGCTTACGGCTACTTTTATGCCTGGACGCCCTGATGTTCATCGGGTTATTGACAAAAAAGGACACGAAAAAGACGGACGTATCAAATCCCAAAACGCCTGGCCGATTGACATGCTCGTCAGAGGAGACGTGTACGTGGTTGACCAGCTAGGTGCCCACGAAAACGGCCCGACGATTGGTGACAATTTGGGAAATTCTATTTATGCCAAAACGGGCAATGGAATTGTTTATGAAGGTGCTATCCGTGACATTGCAGGGCTGAAAGAAATTGGTGGATTTACCTCTTTTTTTCGGAGCTACCACCCTTCGCATCACCTCAACAATCCTGACGGTGACTTAAATACGACCCTCGTGGCCATCAACCGCCCAACCCGCATCGGAAAAGTCATGGTGATACCAGGCGATATTGTACTTGGTCGCGATGGTGCTGTCACTTTTATACCCCCTCATTTGGCCGAAAAAGTAGTTACGGTTTCCGAAATTGTTCGTCTGCGTGACATGTTTGGCCACGAACGGCTCCGTCAACAAAAATATACCCCTGGGCAGATTGACAACCGCTGGTCTGACGAAATTGAAAAGGACTTTTCGCAATGGTTGAACGCCCACATCAACGAATTGCCCGTTCCCAAAGAGCAAATTCAGGAATACCTCAAAAAACGGACGTGGTAACCTCCCCGACTTCAGTTGCAACATTACCTATCAGTTTACATAAACCTCATCAGTACCTCATGACATCACGCCGTAATTTTTTAACCAAGAGCGCTATTTCGGCGGCGCTTGGCTTATCGACCCTCCAAAGTTTTGGACAAGGACTGGAAACCGCCATCGAACGGACTCCCCTTTCGTCGGCTCCCTCAGACCTAAAAATCACTGACATCAAATGCGGATTTATCCGTGGCGGGCACAGCTTGTTTGTGAAGATTTATACCAACCAAGGAATTTACGGCTGCGGCGAAGGCGTTGACGCAACCCCAGGGACGTACCACTTGGTCAAAATGATGGGCGACCGTATCAAGGGAAAAAGCCCACTCAACGTACACCGACTTTTTGAGGACATTCGTCGTTCGGGCTATTTTGAAGGGTCACAAGCGGGCATGTACATTGCGGTACTTTCTGCCGTCGAAACGGCGCTTTGGGACCTCACAGGCAAAGCCCTCGGACTTCCTGTGTATCAGTTGTTAGGAGGAAAGTTTCGGGATAAAATCCGCGTTTATTGCGATACAGGCGCCTACCGTACCAGCGGCCCAACACCCGATGATTTTGCCAAAGCGGCCAAAAATGCCGCAAAAATGGGTTTTACGGCCGTAAAATTTGACATTGACGAACGCAATGACCCCAATAAATTTGATTCGTACAACTGGACGGCCAGCAATGGCGAACTCGAACGGATGTACAACCAAATCGCTGCCGTTCGGGAAGCAGTAGGCCCTAAGGTCGATATTTGTGTAGATATGCACGGACGATATGACACCACAACGGGCAAGCGTGTGGCCAAAATGATGGAGCCTTTGAAGCTATTGTTTTTGGAAGAGCCCTTTCCCGCCGACAATCCTGAAGCCTATAAAATTGTCCGCGATTCTACCCAAACGCCCATTTGTGCGGGAGAAAACCACTATTTAGCCCACGGTTTTCGTAAATTATTGGAATTAGGCGCGGTTGACATCGTCATGCCCGATTTGCAAAAAGCAGGCGGACTCGGTGAAGGCCAACGGATTGCCAACTTGTCAAACCTCTATTACGTCCCCTTTGCGCCGCACATGGTAGCGTCGTATTTGGGGGCAATGGCGGCTTCTCACGTGTGCGCAACCGTGCCCAATTTCCTCATTTTGGAATGGCAAATTTACTTCCACGAAGACCCGATGTTTAAGGAAATTGTCACGTTCGACGGCCCCATGGTAAAGGACGGCTACATTCCACTTTCGGAAAAACCTGGTATTGGCGTTGACATCAACGAAGAAGGAATGCGAAAATACGCGCCCAAAGGCGTTCCTTTTTTTGAGTAAATGGAATTTCCCCAACCCCACGATTAAAAAGGGTTGGGGAAATTAACCTAAGCAGTCACCACAAAACGAATTCCACCCACCACCTTGTTTTGGTCAGCATCTGTTAGTTCGATATCGACCACTACGGCTTCGTTGTTTTTAAGTTTAAAATCAGGAATCGCCACCTCTAGTTCTCTTGTTCCTTTCTCCAATTTAAAATCCCAGAGATTTTTACGGACGGGTGCCAAAATATTGAGCTTAGACACTTCCAAGTTGGGATTTTTTGCCAAAAACATCCGATCAGAAACACTTAAATGTACAGATGAGCGAGCAATCGTAGGGTTTAGTAACAACGCCGAACTAGCCCGCATTCTGTTTACTTCAATTCCTGCGTTTGCTTTCAGTGCCCTGACTGAAAAATCAGGAAGAACTACAGCCTGAAGGGGCGAGATTAGTCTCCGAAGCTGCGGTATTCGCGTGCCTTTAATGACGTCCATTTTACGCGGCACCACTTTAACCTGAAAGTTTTTCTGACCCGCAAACTCATTTGTCATCAACACTTTAACAAAATTATTTTGCTGAATAATGTTCAGATTTTGCTGACCAATGTGCCTGTCAGCAACCACAGGAAAAGTAGTCGCCGACATTGGTAAGTCATTATTGACAAAACTAAACACCCTTGCAAAAAGACACCGATGCCCAATCATGGCGGAGGTTGCCACAATTGGAAACGAAAGGGTAGTATCGCCTTGGGCTTGCACTTGTGCCGTTTGTACGCCCAATAATGTGCCATGAATGGGGTCAAAACCCAAGGATGGATTGCAAATAAAGAGCTCAACGTGGCACGAATAACAGGGCAAATCACCTCCGTTCCGAACGGTAACGGCAATTTGGTAGTTTTTTCCTGCTACCAACTGGTTATTGGCAATGGGCGTAGTTCCGTCAAAAATTTCAATATCGGGGCTCATCCAAAACACCGTACCACTAGGCATGGGACGGTTGCCCGTATCCGAATCATACCCTTTGATGTACAAAAATGTTTTATCACGATAGGGCTTGGGCGGGCGCTTTTCGTGCTGACGCATCTCTTTAAAATCACGGCTATTTTGAAAAATTTCTATGTTTTTCTTGGCCTTCTGACGACGCTCACGAATAAATTTAAGAGTTTCCATAAGAAGTTTGGTTTAGAGAATAGTAGAAGAATTTGGACTGATGATGTCGGTCTGAACGTGCTTCACCGTTTCACTGGGCAACACTGCCACCGTCGGCGCAGCAGGGTCGTTGAGCGCGGTATCGTCCTTAACTTTACGCCAGCACAAATACCCCACTCCCCTATCTCCATCCAAATTAAAATCAGGAATCTTTTCACCACTTAGGAACTCACGGTACAAAAAAACCGAAAAATCAATGGCATTCCCGAGCGTGTCTCCTATCACTTTTCGCTCCATGCGGTCAAACCGACTCTGAATGTCGGAGGGAGCGTCAGCGGGCGTAATTTTGTCCCTAAACTCCTTCAGTTCTTTATAAATCTCCTTTTCAAATTTGATTTGTCCTTGAATATAATGCAAATTGGTGGCCTTGTAGTAGCTACTCGGCGCGCCCGTCGTGGCATCGGGTTCTAGCTTGGCAAGTGCTGGTACAGGATACACCAAGTGGCAATCTTGTTCCAAACCTTCCACCTCAAAAAATCGCGTGGGATACATTGCAAGCAAACTATTGGCGGTTTGTCCCATGTTGTCGGGTAAATAACTCGCTACCGTATGTTTTGACAAATAATGCCCCAACTGTGCTTTGGTAGGAAAAGCAAGGCCGTTCAGCACCACTCCTTGATAGAAATTCATGTAGGCATTGTAGAGGCTTTCGTAGGCCAGAGAAATCAAAAATCGGATGGGGGCTGCCCCTAAAGTGGTGATAGCACCCGCCAAAAAGTCAATCAATGCCGCCGCCAACAACGCTCCACCAAGTACCAATGCCGCTAAAAACTCCAGAATAGACGCCAAGCTAAAATCACCTGGAGCGGCACCCGACACCATGTCACCAATGTCGCCTACGTTGTCGGTAAACGTTTCCCAAACTTCCGCAATTTCGGCCGTAAACGAATAAGGCACTGGTGGAGGAAACTCCCCACTTTGTGTCGTATTTTTAAACCATTTCAGCCACATTCGATACACATCGTCGAGGTCTTCCTCGGTCATTTCAGCCCCATATTGCGAGTCGTTATTTTTGAAATAAACCTCCTTGATACTTTTCAAAATGAGGTTTCTCACCCCATCGGGCAGCTTTGTTTCACTCCCCATCACGTAGTCTTTCCAAAGGTCACTTTCTACAAACTCTTCCCCCGAGCGCATTTCTTTAAAAGCGTAGGTATCTTGGTGATTCTCCACAAATTTATGGCGCTGGGCGTGGGTTCGGTACGGCCCTCCCGACATGATATTGACAAACGGGTGCCCCACCGTATCCGCTGCAAAGTGGGTCAAATAACCAATGGCGTAGGCGTGTTCGGCTGTGCCAGGTGTCGCATTTTTGAGCAGGGTTTGAGCAAACTGTCCCGTGCGCCGATAATGCAGCGTATCGAACCACCACCAACTATCGTGAGGTTGTCCCACGTCCTGAATCGGGTGTTTAAGCTGATTAAAAACATTGACCGTGTCGGTCAAATACTTAATCGCCGCTTGTTGTAAAGTCGATTGCAACAGCCCCAGCAATGCCTGCGACTCGCCCAAAAGTTGTTGAATTTCGGTGATGGTAGAGGAACGTGCCGCGACGTTATCCCAAACCGCTTCCAGGGTTTCTACGGCAGCAATCAGTTCAGGGGGAATGATTTTCAAAATTTCTTTTTTGAAGTCTTCCATAAAATCCACCGCGTCAAAATACAACCTAACGAGTGTGCGTAGTTCTGGACTCAAATCTTTGGTGTTGAAAAACAAAGGATCGGGGCCTTGGGCACCAAAATGTAAATACGGGGCAAAATCAGCTAGTAATTTTGCGGCGTCGGGAGTCAGATGAAGCGCGTCTATGCGTTTAGCCACTTCATCCGAAATCAAGTGATGGACAGCTGGACCTGGCATAATTTTAGAGCGTTAACGTTGGGAGTTTATTTTTTGCAAAGCACCATTGTATTTAAACATCAGTGGAGTAACCCGCTGCACTTCAAGCGATTGTGGAGACACTTTTGTGTAGGTCGAAATTTTTTGCTTGTACGTTTTTTCAACTTGGGCTGGCGAAACGGTCATCAATTGAGGAGAAACGCGCACGTAAATGTCCTTCACGTTGATTTTTTTCTCCTCTTGCATTTTCGCCAAGGTGGCTATTTTCAAAAAATCATACTTAGAATACCAACCTGGGTAAAATGGCTTTTTGGGCCCCGACGGACTGCTTGGTTTACAATCTGCCACCAGCGGGTCTGACGTTGGAATGGTTTCGGGCGTGGGTGCGGGTGGATAAAGAATCACCGAAATCTCGTTGATAGCCATTTGCTTACCCCGCGCTACTTCGGCGCTAACCGTGGCTACGCGGCACATGTCAAGGGCTTCGAGGGCTTTCATGCCAATAATATGCAAATCGGCGGTGCTTGCTCCGTTATTTTTTTGGGTCACGAACTGGGCATAATAAGCGTCCCCATCTTCGCAGTACTTTTCCCATTTGGGGATTTTAATCTCTTTTCCTGCGATTTTGGCCATGGCCGAACTTGACAGCAGCACCGTGCCCATCCCAATCATTACCACCGTTACAAACCCCATCACTATTTTTTGGTGGGTTTGCATCCGATTGATGTTTTGTTTGTACAGGGTACGCACCATCCAAAAAAGTAAAATAAAAATAGCCACCAATAACCCGATGCGTATGGCATTTTCGAGGGTTTTGTCAAGCACAACCACCACACTAGTTGTACCTTGGTCAATAATTTCAACGGCGCCAATGCGCACCCTGTCAATCGTTTGTTGGATAACGACCGAAGTTTTATCAATGAGCTCAATCATGGTATCTTTGATTTGTGCAATCCGTTTTGCCAAGACCTCGTCAAGGCATTTGACGGCATCGCGTACCATTTGATTGACCTCCGCCAGCAGTTTTCGGGCTTCTTGGGTGAGGGTTTGAATAATGGCGCGAATCTCGGCAGAGGCCGCCTTCAAGACGTCGATGGAGGCATCTTTGATGTTGCTAATTTGCTGCGTAATTTTATCATTCAGCTCATCTACCGTTCGCCGTAGCTCAATCCCTAACTGCCCCGTTAGCCCTTGCGTCACGTCTTCGAGTTGCTGAATCAAACGCTGAAGTTCTTCAATCGGGATTTTTACATCCACATCGGCATCGGCCATGGCACGGCCCATTTTTAGAGGAAATAGGCATAAAATAAACGACATCCCCAAAAGCAAAACCTTGAGTTGTCGATACGACACATCGAATTGGGTTGACTTCATAACATAAAAGTTTAGGTGTAAAACAAAAGGTTAATGCGTACGCTACTGGCACACTCCTTGGGAGTTTGGATAGGTAAAAACAAATCTTGGACTGTGCTTATCGTCCATTTTGCAGCTACATTGGCTCGACCAACTGTCGGCCAGAACCCGCACAGTCCACGTCCCGTATTTTAGAGCAACGCGGGTAATGGAAGGATTGGGATGTACACTCCCCGCTTTGATTTCGTAAGAGCGATTGACGCTAAAAGCCGTCTCGCCAAATTTTGAATCACTGTTTTCTAGATTCCCTGAATAGCTCACCGTCACGTATTTTTTTTCGCCACTGGTTGAAAGCTGCTCAAGCCCCGTTACATTGACCACTACTTGGCCAGAAACCGTTTCGGCAGGTTCGCCTACGGTCGCATCCAAACAAGCACAACTCAGAAAATTGGAAGAAGAAAAAAGCAGAAAAAAGAGGCCGATGCCACCTCTGACAACAGGAAGGATTTTCATAACAATCACAGTTTAAAGTATTGAAAAAAACCTAATTACCTGATTAGTACGCGATGTACTCATCAAAACTAGCTTGAATGCTGCCTAAACTGGATGTTAAACTTAGTTAGCGGTATGTCGATTTATTAAACGGTAATAAAAAAGCCCCAAAAAGGGGCTTTCTTTTAATTGTGTAAAATTTTAGAGCGGAGCATTTGGATTATTTATTCCAATCTACCTTTATTCAGCTCTTCTTGCCAAGCCTTTAGCTCATCCCATTTGCCGTCGCGCGCCATGGCCGATTGTTTTGGCCAAGTAGTTGGGTCGTGCATTTGGAAGCGGGGCCCTGCGGCGTCCAATATTTCTTTGATGCGCTCGGGGGCAGTGGCCGCAAGTTGGGCAAAGGTAACAATGCCCTCGTTGTTGAGTAGCCCTTCGATTTTCGGCCCAATACCTTCTACAATTTTTAAATCATCGGGCACGGCAGGCACAACGGGTTCGGGAGCAAGGGCCGCCACCGCCAGTGGCGCAGGAGCTACTGGAACTTCAACGGGTGGTTGTGCTACCTTGACCAACACTTTTGACTTTTTACAATCGTCTAAAGCGGTGCGTTTTGCGTCAATATCAGCGTGTAAACCTTCTATTTTGACGGCAAAGGTTCGCTGTCCTAGCCACCAACCAATGTAAGCAGCCAACGCAAGTAGTGCAATTGCTTCTAAACCTGCGACCCAAAAATTTTGACTTAAAGGAGTTACTTGTAATATAATCATGGTAAAAGTCAGTTTGAAAGTAAAACCATTATCCCTTGCGGCCTTTGTTGAGTTCGTCTTGCCACGTTTTCAATTCCTCAAACTTGCCGTCGCGGGCCAATGCCGATTGCTCAGGCCAAGTAGTAGGATCGTGCATTTGAAAACGCGAGCCTCCAGCCACCAATATTTCTTTGATACGCTCTGGGGAGGTCGTTGCAAGTTGGGCAAAAGTCAGAATACCCTCATTATTGAGTAATTCTTCAATTTTTGGCCCAATGCCTTCCACAATTTTTAAATCGTCAGGAACGACAACGGGTGCAGGAACAACCACGGGTGCAATTGCTGCTGCGACAGGTACCACCGTTGCGGTTTCGACCTTGACAGGTGCAGGCGCTACTGAAATCACTTGCGTTTTTTGGCAATCGTCCACTGCCGCATCCAAAGAAGCTAGTTCTGCCTCTAGGCTTTCTGCTTCGCTTTTTTTGGTGATATAGCCAATAATGTACCCCAACACCGCCGCTATCACAACCATGAGTATATGCTGCCACCACGCACCTGTTTGTTCAAAAGGATTAAAATGTCCGTACATAGAAGTCAAATTTGAATGAGTAAATGTTTATTGAACCACAATACTTACACGTCGATTGGCTTTGCGGCCTTCGGGGGTATCATTGGATGCCTTGGGTTGCGTTTCTCCTTTGGCTTCGGTCGATAGTTGGTCGGCAGCGATGCCAAATTTCACAAAAGCTGACTTCACACCCGCGGCGCGTTTGCCCGAAAGTGCCAAGTTTTTATCGTCAGCCCCCACGTTATCGGTATGCCCCGTCAACGACAGCTTTTTATCTTTGTGCGTAGCTAGGTATTTTTTAGCTTCGTCCAAAAACTTCTCATTGTCGGGTGTATGGATGTAATCAGAACTTCCCGTTTTGAAATACAAATCCATGGGTTTAAAAACATCCTCGTATTTTTCGGCGGCGGCCAGCGCTTCTTCTGATTTTGGAAGGGCAAGGCTATCAAAACCAAATTCCATTCCGTGCGTAGAATCATCGATGCTAAACTGCAAATCAATCATCCTACTTGCCGTTTGGAGCTGTGCTGCTGGCACACCTGCATCAACAAGGTACTTCTTGAGCGCATCAGCACGGGCGAATCCCAAGTCGGGAAAAGTAGTGTTGTTTTGCTCAATAGAAGCATACAAGCCCGTGACGGTCAGTTTCCGACCTGGGTTTGCTTTGAGGTAAGCAGCCAACGAATCTAGCTCTTTCTTCACATTGGCGTAGTTGGGATCGGCTACCGATTTCTTAAAACCAAAATTAAGCGGCGAACTTAGGTTGAGCTGGGCGCCATCAACAATAGACAGCGGGGGATTCACATAAGTGGGAGCTGTAGTCATAGTTGAGGGACCATCACACAGGAGTTTGATTTTACAAACGTGCCAGTAGGTAGCCCCACCTATCCAGCCAACAAGCAGAATCCAAGCAAGCGTTTTGACACCTGAAGACATAGTACGTAATGAGGGGATTGGTGGTGAAAAGGAGAATTTGCACTTACGACGGTGAAAATAAGTATAAGTATCACAAAAACAATGATTTATCTATTTTTCTTCTACAGCACCTACCTGTCATCTTACCAAAGTTCAATCGTCGCGGAATAATACTATATAATAAACAAAATTTTATTTTGTTTTAAATTGTATTTTATTTATTTTTCATTTAACTATTTATATTAAATTGCGTATAATTGGTATATTTTAAGAATATTATTCTGTTTTTTAAAATTTCACCAACCGCTCATCCCTTAAAATAATCCACTTATCCATTTTCAATTCTTCAACCCAAAAAAAGGCTGCACATTTGCATTGTCATCAGAACAACAACATCTCTGATACACCACAACAGCCAAAAGCAGATTGCTAAATCGTTAATTTTAAACAGAGTACCACTATGAAATCTATTATGATTGCCCTTGTTTTAAGTGTTTCGACACTTGGACATTTTGCAGAGGCACAAGATGGCAAAAGCCTCCGCACCCAAACACAGATTGCCGAACAATTGATGGCTTCTTTGCCAACACACGATAACTTCACAGAGCCTACGTCAGCTGTATTATTCTCTAAAAATGATTTGCGCCTAATCGCAACACTGCCAACGCAGGATGTAAACGTAGAGATTCCAACCATGGTCGTAGAAAACGTGGCAGTAGCCAAATCAACAGTTATTGCGCCTTCTTCCGCAAAAACAGAAGTAAAGAATACGACTCGCGCTGACAAATAGGCGTATTGAAATAAATAAGTGTAAGTGTTTGCAACTGGAATACATGAAAAAAGGCGGGTTAACCCGCCTTTTTTCATGTATCTGTACTTTTATCCTTACTTCCCTCCCGTTTTTCGGAAGTAATTGTCGGCTTCTCGTTTGTAGAAAGGTGCAAAACTTGGCGGCACTGTGCGCAACAACTCCGTTTGGCGTTGCTTTTCTTTGACGTATTGTTCAAAAGCCGCAGGCGGTGTTTTGGGTTGAGGCTTGGCCGTTTCCGATTTCCGCTGGTTGTCTTCTTCTTGCTGACGGAGCGCTTTTTCTGACTCCAACAACCGCGTCACAATCTCCTCTTGGCGTTTTATCAAATTAGGATTCACCCGTTTATTCACCAAATCGGTTTCGGTTTCATCCATTTTTTGCATCAAATCTTTGACTTCATTTCCCAGCTTTTTACCAGCTTCTGTCCCCTTCTGCGAATCCATCAGTTCTTTCATCATCTGACGAATCATGGCTTGTTCAGCCGCCATTTTAGCCAACTGTTCCGACATTTGGCGCCCTCCCATGCCACCTTGGCCACCTTGTTGGTTTTTCTGAAGTTGCTGAATCCGCTGATTTAGTTGCTTTTGTAAATCACCCATGCTTTGCCCTGGATTCTTCCCTTTTCCTTTTTTGCTACCTTTCCCTGGCATACTCATGGCCATCATGGCAGCTTGCATTTGTTGGAGGGTTTGGCTCAACATCAACGACAAATTATTCATCGACGTCATGGCAAATTGCTGCTTGCTGGTGGCCATATTCAGACGGCGTTCGCGAATAAAACGCGTACTTTCGGTCATGTGAAACTTCATGTCGTTCAGTTCGCGGGTGACAAACGTCTGAATTTGCATCACCCGTTTCGCCAACGCGTAGAGGCTATCTTCAATCACCTTGGCGTCGTCTTGTAGCTTGAGTTGGTCTTGTGCCAATTTGACAAAACGAGGGTCTTGCAGCCCTACGCCGCGAAAATCTTTCATTACGCGTTCTTGGTCAAACGACAAATGAATGAGGTTTTCGAGAATATCGCGGAGGTTGTCAATGTTTTCGTCCATCGCTTCCATTTCGGCACTTTCCATCGACTCCTGCATTTTCTGCGCCATTTTTCTCATCGACTTCGCCGCATTTTTCTGCGATTTAGAGGCGCTCTTGTTTTGCTTTTGTTGCAACTGTTTCGAGCTGTTGTCTTGTTCCTGATCGACATCCTTTTGGTCTTCTTTGCCCGTATCAATGTCATTTTTATCGTCTAGCTCTTCATTGAGTTTTTCAAGTTCCTCAATGTCTTTTTTGGTTTCGTCAAACTCTTTGTTCAACTCTTCCTGTTCTTTTTTGAGCTCTTCTTGTTTCTGCTCCTGTTCTTTGTTTTGACCGTCTTTATTTTGTTGGTCTTTACCCTTTTGGTCTTTCTCTTTTTGCTCTTGTTCTTTGGCCAACTGTTCCGCTTTTTCGGCAAGTTTTTCTTCTTTTTCCGCCATTTCGTTCAAATCCTTCTGAATTTGCTCGGCTTTTTGCTGCACCTGCATTTGTTTGAACATCTCAAGGGCTTTCTCAATTTCCTTTTGCGCGTTAAACTCCTTGTTTTTCAGCTTGTTCATCAACTCCTGCATTTTATCATCGCGCTGTTGTTGATCCAGTAATTTTTCAAGTTGTTCGTACAATTTTTGCGTTTCTGGGTCGAGCAATTCCTTCATCAGTTTTTGCAACTGTTCCATTTTTTGCTTCATCTCAGGACTTTGCTCCGAAAATCTATCTTGCTTTTCTTGCGAAGTTTGCGCTTGTTCCTGCATACTTTTCATATCGTTTTGCAGTTCATCGCGTTTTTTCAACAAGTCTTCAATTTGTTTTTTGTCCTTAAAATCCAACTCTTTTTCACTCTTCAAACGCTGGTCGAGTTTTTCGATTTCTTTTTGTAGGCTCTTTGCTTTTTGAAGGGTTTTGTTGATTTGGGCCTCAGTTTTTTCGGCCGATTTTTCGGCTTCAGCCCGCACCTCTTCTTTCGACGGAACGGCAAAATCAATCATGCGCGACTTGGCCGATTTCGGTCCGTTTACGCCGTCGTTGTCCCACACCTGAACGTAGTATTCGATGCGGTCGCCAGGTGTCAGGCGAAGGCTATCAACATACCACTGAAAATAGAACGTTTGGCTCGTCGTAGATTTATTAAAAGGAATACTAAATCCTTTGTAAGCCACTTTTTTAGGGTCGGTTTTATCGGTTTTGCGGCGCAAATTATAAAAGATCCGCAGGTTAGAAAAACCGTAGTCGTCGGCTATATTTCCTCCCAACACAAAATAATTATACAAGGTCGTATCTTGGTAATTCTCAAGGGTCAGTGTTGGGTACTTGTCGTTGATGACATTGAGGAAATAGCTTATTTTCTCGCGGTTTTGCGAATCATCGTTTTTGAGTTTGATTTCGTAATTTCCCGAGCGGCGCACCGTACGTTTAAACTCGTAGCCCCCCGTCAGTTTGCTCTCGGCCGTATAGGCTTTTTGATCACCTTCAAAAGCCAATGACATGTCTTTGGTGGCATCCGTATTAAAATCCCAGCTAATGGTTGTCCCTTCAGGAATCGTCAAATTCCCCACGTTGCTTAACTGTTCAGCAGGTTTTCCCAAATACGCAGGATAATTTAACGTAACATCAAAAGAAAGCAAACTTGGGCGTTCGGCCACGGTCAATTCATACTCTTTTGACTTATAACCCGCTGCCTCAAATTGAAAATCAATCGGACGTTGCACGTTTTTGAAGGTATAAGAATACGTATTATTGTCTTCGGCATCAAGTTTAAACTTTGCCTTGTTGTGCACTACATAGACAGCTTCTGGCAAAGCCCCACCTGCCAACGACAACCGAAGCGTAAAGTCCTCATTACGAAACGCTTTCAGATTTGGATTATCTAATTGAAAAGTAAAAGGAGCGTCGTTAAATTCTTTTTCAAAGTGAATGATACGGTCAGAACTGCTTGCAAAAAAGCGGGGATTGATGGCCAAAACCAACGCAATTGCGGCCAATGGATAAACCGCATATTTGAGGTAACGGCGGTTTTGCTCGATTTTGATGGCATCCGAAAACCGAACAATCATCAATTGCTTTGATTTCTGCTGAATACTGGCTTCAATCAAGTCGGTTTGCTGTCCCGATAAGCCGCGAAGCTGGAGGGTATTAACAAGTTTATCGCCAATTTCGGGAAAAAAGCTTCCGATTTGGTTGGCGGCTTCTTCGTCCGACAGTGATTTACGCAACCCCCACAAATGAAAAATAGGGATGGCTACCCAGCGCACAAGGGCATAGCCCAAAATGCCAATAAATCCATAAAAAAGCGCCGCACGTACGCCCGAACTAAATCGCCCAAAGTACTCTAACGTGTTGACAAACAGATAGGCTGACAAAACAAAAGCGGCTGCAAAGATGACGCCTTTTATGAGCTGATTGAGGTAAAATTTCCGTTTGTACTCACCAATGCGCTCCAGCAGTACGGAAAGGGTTGGGGTTGTCATAAACTCGATTTTTTTATTGGCTGGTGTTTAGTCAATAGTAGAATAACTCCTTGTACGAAGAATACGTTTAAAGATAACGCAAAAATGATGCAAAAAGTAATGGTTTGCCAGAAAGATTCTGCGGATAACGCATTTTGGGGGACATGTTTAGGCTTTTTGCCGACGATTGCTGTTTTTTATTTTCTTGAACCATGTAAGACATTTAAGGGATTATAAGAAAACCTTCTATGCTCTTATATGTCTTATATAGTTCATAAAAAACATTATTCTCCAGGTTTATAGGTTCGTTCGGCATTTGCCAAAACATCCTTTTTATAAAAAAAGATTTCCTTAAACTGCGCATGGATATATCCATTGACTTGGTCGGTATAGTGAGGAGAAGTAGAATTTGTACTAGCTCCACCTGTCAGCACAGTTTTGGCTTTCAGCACGTTGCCAAATTCAACTGCTGCCACAAACGTATTACCTGTGACGCCATAACGAGCCTTGGTTTGGGGTGATTTCCGACTCACATACGCATTGAGCGAACCCATGTACCCAGGTGTAGCAGGTACTGCCCAGCTTTTCTCTGTGTCACTAAAAGGTTTCCCCTCCACTGGACGCTGAAAACGATTGATTTTTCCCCAAGAAACCTCCCAAGTACCAAAGTCTTTCCGCAAATCCATCACTACCTGACTAAGCATCTTCACTTGTTCGGCAGGCGACAAAAAATCAACCGACAAATTGGAGCCGTTGGTTACGGAGTATTGTTCTTCATTCGTGATGGGTCTTGGTAATTTGGCCACGTTCATTTGTACCAATCGTTCTGTCCACAATACGGCCAAGGTCGTTGCTACGGAGGAAGTATCCGTACGATAATCCCAAGTGCTCAACGTTTTGATTACCCCTGCCAAAGCAGCAAAAACCGTATCATTTTTCACCTTCTCGAATGAGGCAATCAGCGGAGGAATAAAACGAACAGCATTTGGCAAATAAGGGTCGTGAGCGGCTTTAATTACGTCGTCTAAGGTCGCATTTTGAAGCTGACTTAACACCCGAACGGCATTGACTGCTCTTGGCGTATTTCCGTCAGGAAGCATATAAAGGGGCTTTTGATTCATGACCGAATCAAACTTTCCTGCGGCATACAAAGGCGTGGAATTACAGTTTTGTACCCAGCCGTTGGCAGGATTGATGTAATGTGGCAATTCCTCCAATGCGTGCGTTCCTTGCCATTCCGTATCTCTCGTACTGCCGTCCACTTGGCGTTTCCAGTCGTAGGAAGGGTTACGTTTTGGCACAAAATTGCCGTGCCAGTAACCAATATTACCATCGCGGTCGGCATAAACAATGTTATTCCCCACCATCACGCGTTTGTTGAGCACCTTGGTAAATTGCGTCAGATTTTTTGCCTTCATTTTTTGCCAGTTTACTGCCAACAAATCAATATTCGACTCTTGGGATTTGAGACTTATCCACTTTTTATTGCGTACTGCCACCACTGGGCCGTGGTGAGTATGGTAGATAGTAAATGTTTTTGACAACAACTCCTCTCCTTTTTTGTACTTCAGCGTTACTTTTGAACTATCAACTGCTTTCGATTTACCCTCGTACTGATAAACATAGCCATTTCCTTTTCGGGTTACGGCCTCGGCATACAGGTCTTTCCCATCCGACAGCGTCACAGGGTGCATCCAGCCCAAATGTTCGTTAAATCCCTGAAAAATATTGAATTGTCCCAAAAATGGAGCTCCGTAGGAATTAAGTCCTTCTTCGCTCACGAGATGAATTTCGATACGGCCATAAAACTCGGAGTGGGGGTTGATGAGTAAAATAGCGTTTTTGTTTTGTGTCCGTGAAGGAGCAATGGCCCAGCCATTTGACCCACCCGCTTGCTGAAAGTCATGTTCGAGCGATGGATTTACAGAAGCCAATGAAACGCTGGCATCTTTCCCGTAAAATGTCCGAAATTCAGCCTCGGTCAAGTTGCTGTTGGCAATGGAAGGGATGTTGTTCATCAATGCCATCCAAGGCTCAACGCGCGTCAGTAACCTAGGCTTTATTTGGGGATGGGAAATCAAATAAAAATTAATCCCAGCGGCGTAGGCATCGCACAATTTGCGTAACCATTTGGGCGAGCGATGGTACAGTTGAAGCGCTTTGGTAGGGTCAATAAACGTCCTTGCCCATAAATCTTGGTACAAATCCGACTCCCCGTTCACTTCTGCTTGTCGTCCAAGTCTAACGATCAATGAGTTTTCTACTTTAGCAAAAAACTCTTCGCACTGAACGTACATCATCCCAAACACGGCGTCGGCGTCGGTTTTCGTATATACGTGAGGCACCCCCCACTTGTCTTTGACGATGGTGATTTGGTTGGCTTGCTGCTGCAACTTGGCAACTTCTTCCGTTGAGAAATTTTGGGCAAAAGCGAACGATTGTACTAAAAAACCAATAAGGGTTGGAAAAATAAAACGATGAAGCATGATGAAGAGTAAAGTTTAGGTTAACGAAAAAATCAGGTTTTAACTTGTTTATCTAGAATTTGTGAGTTAGAATTGCTTGCTATTCCGAGTAAATCTACTGAAAATATCCTTGCCATGAAACCTATTTTACCTTCATTAACTGCATCAAACGTTTGCAAATGGCTTTTTTTAGTTTTGACGAGCGTTTTGGGAACGCTTCCTACGCAGGCCCAGACCATTACCGACAATGCCTTTGCAGGAGCCATTCGAGAGGTGTGTCCAACTTGTATTGACGGCGCCAACAAGCTGCTTTTCCCCGCAACGAGCCTTACGTCTTTGGACATTTCTAACAAAGGAATCAGTGACTTAACTGGGATTGGTGGGTTTACGTCGTTAAAATCACTGAATTGCCACAGTAACAAACTCACCCAATTACCAACCCTTCCAGCTACCCTGACGACCCTCCAGTGTGATGTCAACCAAATCACGAGTTTACCAATTTTGCCTGCGGGTTTGACTACCCTATCTTGCAGCTACAATCAGCTACCATTTTTGCCCAATCTTCCCACTACCCTAACGGCGTTGGCCTGCAACAACAACCAGCTTACCAACTTACCTGACCTCCCAAACACGCTGACATCGCTCACCTGTTCCAACAATCAGTTGGCGGCCCTGCCAAATGCCTTGCCTGTGGGTCTTAAAACATTGTTTTGTTTATCCAACAAACTCACCCAATTACCCACTCTACCAAACAGCCTCACGACTTTGTACTGTCAGGAGAATCAAATCAGCTGTTTGCCAGCTTTACCCAGTTCTCTGTCTGTTTTGTATTTAGATACCGATAAAATTAACTGCTTACCCACAGTCGTTTCAGGCTTGAAGGTTTATAATGCGAAAGGAAATCTTGCGGAATGGATGGGGGCTTGTGTAAAAATACCTGACCCAAAATTTGCCGACGCCATTCGTAGTTCCTGCCCTCAGTGTGTTGATCAATGCGGCAATCTAACGCCTGCTGCTTCAACAGTTCAATACCTTTACCTTCAAAACAAGGACATTGTTTCAATAAGTGGAATCGACCAATTCAGTTCGCTACAAACCCTATATTGTAGCAGAAATAAGCTCAAAACAATTCCTGATAATTTGCCTGCTAGTTTAAGAGAACTCAACATTGATTACAACGAACTAAGTACGCTACCCAAACTTCCCACTGGAATCACTAGCCTAAATTGTAGTAACAATAAAATTACTTCCATTCAAGATTTACCTACTTCACTTACAACCTTTTATTGTAATCAAAACCAGTTAGTCCAATTGACCAATCTGCCATCTGGATTGACGTACCTCAATTGCTATGGCAATTTTTTAACTTCTTTACCAGCACTTCCATCAAATTTAATCACCTTACTTGCTAACAACAATAAGTTGGCAAGTTTACCAAGCTTACCTGAAAAACTACAACAAATAGAGATTGCTTTTAATCTACTTTCCAAACTTCCTCAGTTGCCCAGCCAACTTTATACACTGATCTGCAACAATAACAATTTAGAATGTTTACCTACATTACCTCCAAACATATCGACCTTAAATATTGCCAACACTAATATCACCTGTGTCCCAAATAAACCCAGCAATATTTATATTGTCTCAAATGGCGTAAATATTTCCACTTGTGGATTTAGCGACCCAAATTTAACGGCATCTATTAAACAAACTTGTCCAAGTTGTTTTGATGAATGTGGCCGTCCCAATCCTTCCGAAATCAGCAAAATAAAAACACTTGATTTGAGCAACAAAAACATTTCAACTATTTCAGAAATTGAGTTATTTACCTCACTTGAGTCTTTAAACTTGAGTCATAATCCACTAATCAAGTGTATTTCGTTTCTCCCAGCATCATTAACATCACTCACTATTGATACCACAACTATTCGGTGTTTACCCCCAAGCTTATCATCGTTAAAGGTTTATAATGCTTCAGGTGGACTAGTAGTCAACTTCCCAACTTGTGTAACTATCAAAGATGTCCAGTTTGCTAGTTCAATCAGAAGTAGTTGCATTAATTGCATTAACGAATGTAATCAATTAATGCCTGCTTCAAGCACACTAAAAAGTTTATCTTGCTTCAATGTAAAAGACTTATCACATATTGAAAATTTTACAAGTCTCGATGAATTCACTTGCTACGGTTGTGAAGGAAGTGAATTGCCTAAATTTCCCAAAAACTTAAAAAAACTCAGATGGACAAGTGGATTTTTATTGAAAACTTCTAACTTACCTACAAACCTTTTTAGTCTAAATTTAAGCAACAATAAAATTACACAAATTGAATCATTACCTACCTCACTAAATGATTTTGACATAAGTTACAATCAGTTAGTCACTATTAAAGGTCTCCCTAATTCAATAAAAATACTCAACATAGAATACAACCAAATTCAAGAAATTGAAAGCTTGCCGAGTGAATTAACTATTTTAACCTGTGATAATAACCAAATTAAATCACTTCCTTCACTTCCTAAGAATTTACAATTTTTAAATTGTGGATATAATAAATTAACATCGCTACCAGAATTACCTAATAATCTTGTAAGGTTATACTGTGGAAATAACTTTGATTTAGCTTGTCTTCCACTTTTACCAAATTCTTTAGAAGAACTTATCATTGTCGGAAATTCGAAAATTACCTGTCTTCCCAACAAAGTATCGCTTCACTATTTCGTAAACAATGGTAATTCGTCGCTTCCGCTTTGTGGGTTAGCAGACATCAACCTTGTGAAGTCGATTCAGGGACAATGTCCTACTTGTTTTGACGCCTGTTTTAATCTTAATAAGAGTGAAGCAGAAAAAATAAAAATTATTGATTTAACAACCAAACCAATAGTCAGCTTGAACGGAATAGAACTGTTCTCGAATCTAGAAACTTTAATTTTAGCTGACATACCTGCTAATTGTATCACAGCTCTACCAAATTCGCTCACCTCTCTGACCATTGACCCAGAAAAGATCACATGCTTGCCCGCTCACAACGCTAGTTTAAAAGTGTATAATAGTGCAAATCAGCTCATTCCTACACCACCACAGTGCACTAATCGTATTTCAGACTTAAATTTTGCAGATGCTATCCGACGGAATTGTCCCACTTGCATTGATGAATGTAACCAACTCTTGCCTCCTGCAAATCAGCTCGGTTCACTATCTATTGCTTACTCAAATATCAAAGACATTACAGGTATTTCTAAGTTTAGTTCTCTAAAAAGTCTAACTGTAAGTAATAACTTGCTTACCTTCCTTCCAGAATTACCAGCTTTACTTTCGTACATCGATGTCAGTAATAATTTGTTAACTAGAATATCAAACCTACCTAGCAAAATAACAACCCTCATTTGTTCATTCAATAAAATTTCCAAAATCGACAGTTTACCATCACAACTTCAATCAATTGAATGCAATAATAATGAACTAGAGTTCATCCCTACATTACCAGAAAACCTACAAACTTTAGCACTTAATAACAATTTACCATTAAAATGTTTACCTTTTCTTCCGCAGCGTTTACAGTCATTATATATTTTCAATAGTCCTCTTGTTACTTGTTTACCAAACAAACCTTCTAACTTGTATATTTCGCGCGAAGAGAATAATCCAATTAACCTTTGTGGGCTCCCAAACGAGAATCTTCAAAAATCTGTTCAGAGTATTTGTCCTACTTGTTTTGATGAATGTAGCAAATTAATAATGTCAGAAGCTAACAAAATTACAGTACTCAATCTTTCTAATGTAAACCTTTCAAGTCTAGTGGGTATTGAGGCATTTAAAAACCTAGATTCATTAGTAATAGCTAACAATTCAATTACTTGCTTACCTATTCTACCATCAAATATCAACTCAATTACGATTGATTCTTCAAAAATCAAATGTATTAATTCTTCGAATTCAAATTTACGAGTGTATGCAAGCAATGGAAAGCGCATTACTAAACCGACTTCCTGTGGAACATACATTCCAGACATAAATTTTGCCAATGCTATTCGGCGAAGCTGTTCAAACTGTATCGATGATTGTAATTATTTATTGCCACCTGCCGCATCACTCACGTCCCTTTCAATAGCCTACAGCAATATAACCGATTTAACTGGCATTGAAGGATTCGCGTCTCTTCAGTCTCTGTATGTTTCTGGAAATTTACTCAAAACATTACCCACATTGCCCTCTACTTTACGCACACTCGAATTAAGGGCTAATGCTTTACAATCCATTCCCTCTCTGCCTGATAATATTACTGAATTATACATCAGTAATAACTCCTTAACACAGTTACCTACGCTTCCAAACAGGTTACAAAGACTAGATTTAATCAACAATAAAATTTCAACAATTCCGACGCTACCCTCTACTTTAATCGACCTACGTTGTTCTTCTAATCAAATCACCTGCCTTCCATCCCTGCCCTTTTCACTTACTTATTTACAATTCGACAGTCACAAAATTGGATGCTTAAAAAACCTAAAAAGCGGAATTTCATTGATTGGCTATAATAATGCTTCGTTTACCACTTACCCCGAATGTAGCAACCCCATTATTCTTTCGGACGTTACGGCCAATACCCCTAATCCTGTGACACCAAGCACAACAGTTTCATTGACTGTAAAACGCAACTATACAGGTACTGTAGCCATAAAATGGCAGCGTAAAAAGTTAAACGACAGTGATTATTCTGACTTAAAAATTGATACCATCGCGACCGCTTCGAATGCCGACTTTATCTATACAATCCCCAACGTAACTGTCGCCGACAATGGCAGTGAGTATCGGTTGGTGGTCACTTCTGCTTGTTCTGGAACATTCACCGCCAAAGCATTTACGTTGGCCGTGAATGATAAATCGCTGTCGCCACCCACAATCACGGCAAGCCCACGAGATACAGTCTGTTTATCCCAAACAATTCGGCTCACTTCCAGTTGTCCTCCCACCTCCGCTACCCTTTGGAGCACAGGAGAAAACGCACCATTTATCGACATCCATTCGTCCACGCAAACAAGTCGAACCTTTACGGCAAAATGCAGCACAGGCGCCATTCAATCGGCCGAAAGCCCCGTTAAAACCATTTTTTGGAAACCTTTTAATGTGATTCTCATCAACATTGGCCAGTCAAAAAGCGCGACCAAACAAGGCCAAAACATCGCTCTTTTTTCTTGGATTAACCAATTTGTTTACTCAGACAAAGGCCCTCCGTTGACATTTAGCTCACAAACAAACCCTAGCATCTATTATCTTGACAATCCCAACAAAATTCAACCTCGTTTTTGGACAGCTTACGTTGATATTTGTGATGTTTCTAGCGAAGGATCGGTTTCGTTTGACATGCTAGCGACTCCAGAGATTGGTATTCCCGTTTCCTTCAATACGCATGAAAATAATGCACCCTATTTTATGTACGCCAATAGAGACGGTTTTACTGAGTTATACGCCCAAAACCACCCTAATTTTGGTTTCTATGCAGAAAACGAAAATAAACAAAACCGCTACGACGATGGACTACCAGCAGGTTTGTACAAACTCAGTATTCGTTATTGGCCTCAAAAAGGGATGGGCCTAACCCCTTCGCTACGGTTTCCTCAAGGGTCATCCACTTCTTACCAAGAACACTGGTTTCGTATTCAATCAAAGATGGGGGCTTCCTCGGCTAGGCGCTCCGTTGATTCATTGCCAGACGCTCCTTTATTTAGTATTACGCCCAATCCAGCCGCTGCCACCGCCGTTCTCAGCGCAAAACAAGCCAAACACCAAGAAATTCAGTATGAATGGGTGGACGTTACTGGGCGAGTGCATCACAAAAGTCAATTTGTCGCCGAAACAGACAATCACACGGAGCAGCTTAACATTACGCGCTTGCCAACGGGGCTTTATTTCCTACGAATAACCACCCCAACCCAGCAAGTAAATTTGAAAGTAACCAAACTAGATTAACCTCCCCAAAGCCGACCAACCGTCGGCTTTTTTTAGTACTTTCGCCTCCCTAAACTGAACCATTTCAACCTCATGAAACGATTTTTGTTGGCCTTTTCATCGGTAGTTTGCCTGAGTGTTTGTGGCTTTGCGCAACCTGCACCCAAACAAGCGCAGTGGTCAAAATTATACATCGCTCCCGACAAACGGGTCATTTCGCGCGGCGATAGCAAACCGTTCTTTTGGTTGGGAGATACCGCTTGGGAATTGTTTCATCGGTTGACCAAAGACGAGGCTGATTTTTACCTCAAACGTCGTGCAGAACAAGGCTTTACCGTCATTCAAGCCGTGGCTTTGGCAGAGTTTGACGGACTGGGGCAGCCCAACCAATACGGACAGCTTCCCTTAAAAAACAATGACCCTTCACAGCCCAATGAGTTGTATTTCCAACACGTTGACTATGTAGTAGACAAAGCAGCCTCGTTGGGGCTTGTGATTGGAATGCTGCCTACGTGGGGGGATAAATTTAACAAAAAATGGGGTGTCGGCCCCGAGGTTTTTACCCCCGAAAATGCCCGACTATATGGCCAATGGCTTGGAAAGCGTTATAAAGGCAAGCCCATCGTTTGGATTTTGGGCGGCGACCGTAACCCCGAAACCGAAAAACATTTTGCTATCATCAATGCCATGGCCGAGGGCCTCAAAGCGGGTCACGGAGGCACTCAACTTATGACCTACCATCCAACAGGCGGCAGCAATTCAGCCGCGTTTTTCCACAAAGAAAACTGGCTCAATTTCAACATGTTTCAGTCAGGGCACTCGGCAAAAAACGCCAAAAACTACGTCATGCAGCGCCAGAATTACCAACTTTTTCCCGTAAAGCCTACCCTCGATGGTGAACCACGCTACGAAGACCATCCGATTGATTGGAAACCTGAAAAAGATTATTTCAATTCGCACGATGTTCGGCAGGCCGCTTGGTGGGCGATGCTTTCGGGTGGTGCAGGCCATACCTACGGCGATCATAACGTTTGGCAGTTTTTTGACCCAAACCGCAATCCCGCCATTTCGGTAGCCCGCACGCATTGGCGGTCAGCCACAAATCACGAAGGGGCTTGGCAAATGGGATACATGCGTAAACTTTTTGAAGCCTATCCTTGGGCGCAACTAATACCCGACCAAGGCGTTCTAAAAAATGACAACTCCGAAGATGCTGGGTATCAAATGGCTGCCATTGGTGAAAATAAAGATTTTATGTTTGCTTATTCTCCAACAGGAAAACCATTAAAAATTGACCTTTCCAAATTCTCCATCCCTCAGCTCAAAGCCACTTGGTTTAACCCCCGCGATGGTGTTTCAACGCCAATTGGAGCCGTAAAAAACGAAGGTATTCAAGAATTTAAACCTCCCGTAGCCTGCCCTACTTGTGATTGGACACTTGTGATTGGGAAATAAGAGACGCAAATGTGTAAGAGAGGAGTGATGAGAGAGGAGTTAGGAGTTATAAGTGTGCAAGGAGCAAAGGGCAAGAGGCAAAGGGCAAAGTGCAAGAGGCAAAGGGCAAAATAGCAATGGGGTACTTTTTTGGGAACCCGAAAGACCAAACAGAAAACAAGAAACAGATAAATGAATTTCCCCTTATTTGTAGCGCGTCGTTATTTTACTTCTAAGAAAAAGAAAAGCTTTATTAGTCTCATTTCCAACATTTCGATGTTGGGTGTGGGAGTTGGGACAATGGCATTGGTGATTGTGATGTCGGTCTTTAATGGCATGGGAGAATTGAATCGACAGCTATTTCGAAGTTTCGATCCCGACCTTAAAGTGACACCCGCTCAAGGCAAGCGGTTTACCCTTTCATCCAAAACATTGACTGCATTACGGGCAACGGAAGGCGTTAAGTTTGTAACCCAAGTAGTAGAAGACAATGCCCTTGCCACCTACGGCGACCGTCGGGTAGTGACCAAAATCAAGGGAGTGGATGAGACATTTATTCAGCGCCACCAGTTAGATACCGCGATGATTGAAGGAAAATTTGCCCTGACCACCAACAATGAACCCAAAGCAATTGTCGGTGGAACGGTGCAGCAACTGCTTGGCATTTCGGTCAACAATCAGTTTACTCCCCTCGAACTCGCCTACCCTCGTTCGGACGTAAAAACGCTTAATTTGACCAATGCTAACGCTTTTAACCAACAAATCATTCGCGTGGGAGGCGTTTATATGCTCGAACTTCGGTTTGATGATTACGTGATTGTACCCCTCGAATTTGCCACTGAGCTACTTGGCTATGGCAACCAACGTTCAGCGCTTGAAATTCAGCTTCAACCCAATGCAAAATCCGCTCAAGTACAAACCCAAATCCAAACCCTTCTTGGAGATAAATTTGTGGTACGTACCCGCGATGAGCAAAACGCCGATCTTTTACGCGCCATTCGCATCGAAAAATTGTTTGTTACCGTCACCCTTGGACTCATTATTTTGGTGGCAGCGGTCAATATTTTCTTTTCACTTTCGATGTTGGTGATTGAAAAACGAGACGATATTAAAATGCTGTTTGCCATGGGTGCCACTGCCTCCACCGTTCAACGTATCTTTTTGCTAGAAGGCAGCTTGGTGGCATTCACTGGAGCGTTTATTGGACTGATTTTGGGCATCATTGTCTGTTGGTTTCAGCAAACTTACGGCCTTGTCTCCATGGGAATGGTGAGTTCGGTGGTGGATGCTTATCCCGTAAAAATGGAGTGGCCAGACTTTGTCATTACGGCTGTCACCGTCATTTCCATCACGATTTTGGTGTCGTTTATTCCTGCTCAACGTGCAAGCCGACTTTAATTTAAGGCTGACATTTTGACCGAAACAAGCAATCTAACCCTTAAAATGTCATTAAACTGCTGACAAAAAGCTAATTTTGTAGCAAATTCCCAAAGCGGGTGCGATATTTGTGATATAGAAAAATACATAAACCGTTGGCCTTTGTTGGTTGACTCATACAGTAACAATGATTAAATTCCTCACAAAAAGTTTTTCTGGGCTGTTTGGGACCAAATCGGAACGTGATTTGAAAGAACTTGCCCCCTACGTGGACAAAGTAAATGCTGAATTTGCTAAACTACGTACACTCAGCCATGACCAGCTTCGAAACGCAACGCAAGAACTCAAGACTTTTATTGCGAATGAACTCAAGGCCATCGACGACCAAATAGACGCGCTGCGCCAGCAAGTGGCTACCAATGCCGACATGGACGTTGATGCCAAAGAGAACATTTTCAAAAAAATTGATAGCTTAGGGCTTGAGCGCGACAAAGAGTTGGAAAAAGTCCTGATGCAGATTTTGCCCACTGCCTTTGCCATTGTCAAAGAAACGGCGCGTCGTTTTACCGAAAATGAAAGTCTTGAGGTCACTGCCAGTCTTTTAGACCACGAACTCGCAATTAGGAAGAATCATATTACCATCGACGGCGATAAGGCTGTTTGGAGAACGACCTGGGATGTGGCAGGCCACCCTATCAAGTGGAACATGGTTCACTATGATGTTCAAATAATCGGTGGAACGGTATTGCACCAAGGGAAAATTTCCGAAATGGCTACGGGTGAAGGGAAAACCCTCGTTGCAACGCTACCTGCTTTCTTAAATGCCATCGCAGGCCAAGGCGTGCACGTCGTGACGGTCAACGACTACCTTGCCCGCCGCGATAGTGAGTGGAATGCCCCATTGTTTGAGTTTCATGGTTTGCGCGTTGATTGTATCGACCGCCACCAACCCAATACGTACGCGCGCCGCCAAGCCTACTTGGCTGACATCACCTACGGAACCAACAACGAATTTGGTTTTGACTACCTTCGCGACAACATGGCGCACTCGCCCGAAGAGCTTGTGCAACGCAAACACCACTTTGCCATGGTCGATGAGGTTGACTCCGTTTTGGTGGACGATGCCCGTACACCTTTGATTATCAGCGGCCCTGTACCTCGTGGCGACGAACAAGATTTTGCCGAGCTTAAACCCCGCGTATCGCGCATTGTCGAAGCCCAAAAACGCCTCGTGACAGATTTGCTCAATGAAGCCAAAAAGAAAATTGCGGCTGGCGACAAAAAAGAAGGAGGTTTGGCCCTTTTCCGCGCGCACCGTGGTTTCCCAAAATACAAACCGCTTATTAAATTCTTGAGTGAAACGGGTATTAAAACCCTCATGCAAGAAACGGAGAAAATCTATTTGGCAGAAAACCAAAAGTTGATGCCAGAAGCCGATGCTCCACTCTATTTTACCATTGAAGAAAAAAACAATAGCATCGAGCTTACTGAAAAGGGGCTCGACTATATGACAGGCTCAGCCGAAGACCCTAACTTCTTCGTATTGCCTGACTTGTCGATTGATTTGAATTTGATTGACAAAGATTCTGAGCTTACCGATCAACAAAAACTTCTTCGCAAAGAAGAAGTCTTGCGCGATTATTCGGTCAAAACGCAGCGTATTCACACCATCCAGCAGTTGTTGAAAGCCTATTCGTTGTTTGAACGTGACGTGGACTATGTGTTGATGGACGGAAAGGTAAAAATCGTTGACGAACAAACGGGCCGTATCATGGAAGGTCGCCGTTGGTCAGATGGATTGCACCAAGCCGTTGAAGCCAAAGAAAACGTAAAAGTAGAAGACGCTACACAGACCTACGCCACGGTTACGCTCCAAAACTACTTCCGTATGTACCACAAGCTTTGTGGTATGACAGGTACCGCCCAAACCGAAGCAGGTGAATTCTGGACGATTTATAAGTTGGACGTGGTTAGTATTCCTACCAACATTCCGATTGCACGTAAAGACGAAGAAGATAAGGTGTATCGTTCGGTACGGGAGAAATACAACGCCGTGGTGGACGAAATCGTTGAGTTGGTAGGCAAAGGACGCCCTGTGTTGGTGGGTACAACTTCGGTCGAAAACTCGGAGTTATTGAGCCGCATGCTTACCCTCCGTAAGATTCCACACCAAGTCTTGAACGCCAAACAACACCAACGTGAAGCCGAAATTGTGTCGGAAGCAGGGAAACCTGGTACGGTTACGATTGCGACCAACATGGCAGGTCGTGGTACCGACATCAAGCTTACACCAGAGTCAAAAGCTGCGGGAGGTTTGGCCATCATTGGTACCGAACGCCACGAAAGCCGTCGCGTTGACCGTCAGTTGCGGGGTCGTGCTGGTCGCCAAGGAGACCCAGGAACGTCGCAGTTCTTTGTGTCATTGGAAGATGGGCTGATGCGTATGTTTGGTTCTGACCGCATCGCAGGTGTGATGGACCGCATGGGCTTGGAAGAAGGTGAAGTGATTCAGCACTCGATGGTGTCAAAGTCGATTGAAAGAGCGCAGAAAAAAGTCGAAGAAAACAACTTTGGTACACGTAAGCGCCTCCTCGAATACGATGACGTCATGAACATGCAACGTGAAAGCATCTACAAACGTCGTCGGAATGCCCTTTTTGGGGATCGTCTTGCAATTGACATTGCCGACACCATGTACGATGTTTGTAACGACATCATCAATAACACCGAAGGTAGCTACGAAGAACTCGAATTGGCCGTCATTACCAATTTTGGCATTGAACCACCATTTACGCGCGATGACTACAACAAGCTAAAACCTGAGCAGCGTATTCAACGCTTGTACGAAGCAGCTGAGAGCCACTATGCGAATAAAAATAAGTTCATTGCAGAGCAAGTGTTGCCTGTACTGAAACAAATCCACGAAGAACGCGGTGGAACCATCCAAGAAATCGTAATTCCGTTCACCGACGGTATCAAAGGCACGCAAATTGGCGTCAATCTCGTGAAGGCCATTGAATCAAACGGTCGTGAGATTGTGCGTGAAATGGAAAAATTTGTGGTTCTTTCGCTGATTGACCAAGAATGGAAAGAGCACCTTCGCGACATGGACGACCTCAAACAGTCGGTACAAAACGCCGCTTACGAACAAAAAGATCCGTTGTTGATCTATAAGTTTGAGTCGATTGAATTGTTCAAGAAGTTGATGAGCAAAGTCAATTTTGAGACAGTAAGTTTCTTAGTGAAATCGTTCATTCCACAAGAAGAACCACCACAGCAGCAATCGCAACGCCAAGTGCGTCAGCCTGAGCCAGAACTTCATACCAACCGCGAGGACGAGGAATTTGAAGAAGTAGGTGGCCCAGATGCCTACGCTGCTCGTCAGACCGAAAAAACGATGCCTGTACGTGCCATTAAAATCGCCGACCGTAACCAAAAAGTAACGGTTCAGTACCGCGATGGCCGTGTGGTAAAAGATGTAAAATACAAGAAAGTAGAACACGAAGTAGAACGCGGCGATTGTGTCGTCATCGCTTAAGTTCTGCTGTACTGAATAAACGAGAAAGCCCCGACCGCATGGTTGGGGCTTTCTCGTTTAAGTCCGGGTTGTGAGCAACCCTCTTCACTCTTGGTCTGGTTGTGAGCAACCCTTCACACAAAAGCGTCAGGATGTGAGCATCCCTCTTCACGGTTAGCGTGAGCCAAAGATAGCGCTACCTACGCGGACGAGCGTACTTCCCTCTTCTACCGCCAGCAGATAATCACCACTCATACCCATCGAAATTTCTTTGAGGCCAACATTTGCAGGGAAATCAGTCGCACGTACATTGAGCTTGTCAAAAAGCTGTTTTAACCCTCTAAATTCCAACCGTACTTGGGCTTCATCATCGGTGTTTGAAGCCATACCCATCAGCCCTACAATACGTACATTTTGCATTGATTTTAATTCCTCTGAAACCAGTAGCTCCTCTAGTTCTTCTTCAGAAAGTCCAAATTTTGTTTCTTCTTGGGCAATAAATACCTGCAACAAACAATCAATCACTCGGTTGTTTTTGGCCGCCTGTTTGTTGATTTCTTGCAACAATTTCAAGCTATCCACCGAATGAATCATGGCCACAAAAGAAGCCATGTATTTGACTTTATTGCTTTGTAAATGTCCAATCAAATGCCATTCAATGTCTTTCGGCATTTGTTCGTATTTACCCACCATTTCTTGCACTTTATTTTCGCCATACCGCTTAAAACCAGCCTGATATGCTTCCATGAGCATCTCAACAGGCTTGGTTTTGGTGACAGCAATGAGCCGTGCAGCAGGCGAAATTTCAGTTATTATTTGTTGTATATTTTCAGCAATACCCATCCTTCTTTGGCCTTTAAAAATCTAAATGACAATTGATCCACTCTCCATCCAAACGCGCGCCGTAGCGTTCATAAAACTTAATGGATGGCTCATTCCAATCCAGCACTTGCCACATTACCCCAGTACAATTTGTATCTTTTGCCTCTTGAACGGTGGTATCCAACAGCATCTTTCCCAATCCATGCCCCCGCATCGACTCCGTCACAATCAAATCCTCCAAATAGAGTCGTTTTCCTTTCCAAGTCGAGTAACGATAATAATAGAGCGAAATCCCGACGATTTGTCCATCTACCTCTGCCACAAAAAGGCCAAAAATGGGTTCTGGGCCAAAACCATCCTTCAACATCATTTCGGGGGTGTTGGTGACTTGCTCAGGCGCACGCTCATACAAGGCAAGCTCCTGAACCAAAGCGAATACTTGCGGCACATCTTCGGGTGTACCTTTACGAATGGTAATTTGCATAACTACTTACTTTGAAAAAAAATACTTGTTGTCTTCTAATTGAATATACTCGACGCCAGTTTTGTACCCTTGTACAATCAACCGTACAATGTCTTCCGATTGAAATTTGAGCATGTCCAAATGCAAAGGTTCGTGTGGACGAATCACCTTTAGCTTCAGCGGTCGCCCCTTTAGGTTTTCATTTTCGACATAGCTTTGCGCCCAAGCGATGTCACTGTTCACAATTTGGTTGACGTTGATGTCCTTTACTCGCTCCATCAATTGCAGTACATTTCGGTAATTGACCGTTTCGCCGTAAATATGTTCTGAGTGGCAAGCCACGCACACCACTTCGGTCGCTCCGTCTTCCAAGGCTGCTTTTAGAGGCGCAACCACCCTCAACCCTCCATCTAACAAGGCCGTTTTTCGTTGACCCTTGATTAAGACAGGCGGCATAATCGTAGGCAAAGAGCTGCTTGCAAGTACATAATCCAGAAAATCGGGTTCTTGGGGCGTGGCATACACCATTTTTCCGCTGATAACGTCCACCGCACCTACTTTGAGCTTGATAGGGCTTGTTCGTAAAATAAATTCATCCACGTTTGAACGCAACAAATTTTTTAGGGGCGTATTGTCCAAGAGGCCATCAAAACGGCTCGTAAGCGTATCAAAACCTAATGTAAGACGTGAGCGGGGTTTTGCAATTGCTTCGGGGCCTGTTATATTTTTGATCCAAAACTCAATGAGGAGGCGACTCAAACGCGGCCAATCAATTTTTTTATGCTCAATTGTCTGACGCCCCGCTTCGTTTACCAAATAACTTGCATTCAAACTGCCGACCGAGACTCCGTAAATCATGTCGGGTTCAAAACCCTCTTCTAAAATAGCTTGAATAACTCCCGCTTGAAATGCCCCTTTAAGCGAACCACCGCCCAATACTAATGCTCTCATACATCTATCTTTAGCCTGATTTTTTTATTTTCTTCACAAATTCCAAACAAATTATGCCACTTTGGTGTAATGTTAATAGATTTTGTCCCAAATTTGGCGTTTGTTAGACAACAAATCAAAAAAAGGTTAAAGTTGCAGGCACTTTCAGCTAAACTATTTTCCCCACATTCACTGTTTACTGAATAGCCCACTGATAATATGTCCCTCTCAATAAAAGATATTCAGGCGCCAATTGCCTCCGAAATGGATGCTTTTGAAAGCAAATTTCGGCAGTTTATGAAAAGCGAGGTGATGCTCCTCGACCAAATCATGAATTACATTGTCCGTCGTAAAGGCAAACAACTGAGACCCATGTTTGTTTTTTTAACGGCGGGCGTAAGTGGTACAATTACAGAAGCTACTTACCGTGGTGCTGCGCTTATCGAATTGCTTCATACTGCAACCCTTGTGCACGACGATGTGGTGGATGACTCCAACTACCGTCGCGGTTTTTTCTCGGTCAATGCCCTTTGGAAAAATAAAATTGCGGTATTAGTAGGCGACTACTTGCTCTCACGAGGGCTGCTTTTATCCGTTGACAATAAAGACTTTACGCTCCTACAGCTCGTATCAAATGCAGTTCGTGAAATGAGTGAGGGCGAATTGCTCCAATTGGCCAAAGCCCGTCGGTTAGATATTACGGAGGAAGTTTATTTTCAAATCATTCGGCAAAAAACGGCCTCGCTCATTGCTTCTTGCTGCGCCGTAGGTGCCCAGTCGGCAGGTGCGACCGAAGATTTAGTGGAAAAAATGAGGGAGTTTGGCGAAAAAGTGGGGCTTGCTTTCCAAATCAAAGATGATCTCTTTGACTTTGGCGATGCAGAAGTTGGCAAACCGCTCGGTATTGATATTAAAGAGAAAAAAATGACGCTTCCGCTCATTCATGCGCTGAGTCAGTCTTCTTGGAGTACCAAACGCCACATCATCAATCTCATTAAAAACCACAGCGACAAGCCGCAAAAAGTAGCAGAAGTCATCAAATTTGTTCGCGAATCGGGTGGCATCCAGTACGCTACACAGGCCATGCAGCGCTTGGTGGACGAGGCTAAGGTTATCTTGCATTCATTCCCCGAATCGGCGTATCGTAATTCCTTAGAAGGCTTGGTGCAGTTTACGATTGAACGTAATAAGTAAGACAAAAAAGCCCTTCTCCTAGACGAAGAAGGGCCGCAACATTTTGTGTTATTTCTTACAAACTCAGCATGTCTTTGAAACGGATGGCTTGGCGGCGCGAAATTTCTATTTTCTCCCCGCTTCCTCTCAACGTAACCAAAAGCCCTCCCGAAAACCACGGCTCAATTTTGTCAATCCACTGTAAATTGATGATGTGCTTGCGATTCGCACGGAAAAAGCATACGGGGTCAAGTCGCTCTTCTAAGGCGTTCAATGACTTGAGAACCAACGGTTTTTGATCATCAAAATGCAAACGCACATAGTTGCCCATCGACTCGAACAGACGCACCTTTCCTAATTTTACAAACCAACATTTTTCGCCGTCTTTGATAAAGACTTGGTCGTTTTCGCCCAAAATTTTACGTTCAGACACCGACTCTCCTTCGTGCTTGCGGTCAAATTCTTCAAAAACGCGGTGAACAGCCTCGCTCAAACGCGCCAAATCAATCGGCTTGAGAATGTAGTCCAAGGCATTGTATTCAAACGCTTTGAGCGCATATTCATCGTAGGCAGTTGTAAAAATCACCTCGGGAATGGTATCATCTTCGAGCGACTCCAACAATTCAAATCCATTTTTGCCAGGCATTTGAATATCCAAAAAAAGCAAGTCGGGGCGAAGCTCTTCTACGAGTTTTTTGGCTTCGTCGGCGTTGGCAGCTTCTCCCACTATTTCAATTTTAGGAAAATTTTCAAGTAAACGGCGCAATTCGTTCCGCGCCAACCGTTCATCATCAATAATAAGGGCTTTCATTCGTGGTAGTTAAGTGGGCAAGCCACGGTTATTGGTTATATATTAGTAGATTCTCTTACGACGTTTGGGAGGTCAATTTTGAAAAAGAAAGGCTGGAGCCACTCTTAAAAACGCCCTCGGTTTGGGTAGGAACGATGATTTCGGCCCGAACCACCTCTTCCGATTCTTGAAAGATTCGGAACTTGGCATCTTCACCGTACAACAAATGTAAGCGACGTTCGGTATTTTCAAGGCCAAATCCGCTGGCTTCTTTTTGTTTGTCAATGCTGTCTTTTTTGGCCAAAATGCCCGTATTTCGGATATGAATGTGTACATAATCGCCTTCAAGAAATGTCGTTACTTGCACAAACCCCCCACTCATGGCTTTTTGGACACCATGTTTGATGGCATTTTCGACCAAGGTTTGCAGCATCATGGGTGGTACTTGTAAGTAAACCGTTTTGGGATCAATGTGGAAGTCGGCTTTCAAACGTTCTTCATAACGAACTTTTTCAAGGCTTAAATAGTCTTCTACTGTTTTGAGTTCTTCCCGTAATTCAACGGTTTTTCGGCGGTCGGCCAACAACGAATTGCGAAGGATATTAGATAGCTGCGTAACACCTTGCTGTGCCTTGGAAGGGTCTTCCGACACCAACGCCCGAATCGAATTGAGGGCATTAAAAACAAAGTGTGGATTCAGCTGAGAACGAAGTACTTTGGCTTCCGACTCTTTGATGGAAGTTTTGAGTAAAATACGCTCGATTTCGGCATCTAGTTTGTGTTCTACGTAATGGTAAACCGTGTAGCTCAACACCCACATAAACATGCTTTTGCTCCATGAAAGCCAATCGGCAAAAAAGATATAAGGTTGACTTTTAAAGGTATCCTTTAAGACTTTTAAATCAATTGGGTAATTCATCAGGGTCATTAAAAGCCCTAAACTTAATCCAGAAATGATAACCCTGAGGGCGATTTGATACACGGGTAAGCTCACCCAATTTTGCTCCCGCACGATAAGGCGGTAAAAGTGGGTGAGTAAAACACAGACTAAAATATTAGCCAGAGCGAAAAAAAAGTCCCCTGTTGTGACTTCTCCTTCGAGGGTATAAATCGCTAATTCAGAAAGAATTAGCGCCGTCCATCCTCCAACTTGGCAAATCCAATATATTCTTTTTTTCGTCATTCGTTCAATTTATCTAATTTTGTCACAGTTTTCAATCTTAACTCACCTATGCAAGTTATCAAAAAATCGCTCGAAGGATTGCTAGAAATTATACCAACGGTTTATAAAGATGAAAGAGGGTATTTTTTTGAGACTTACAATAAGCAAGCATTCGAGGCCCACGGATTGCCCACTCATTTTGTGCAAGATAACCAGTCTTTTTCCAAAAAAGGGGTAGTACGTGGTTTACATTTTCAACGCGAGCCGCACGCCCAAGGAAAATTGGTTCGGGTTGTCATGGGTCGTGTGTTAGATTTTGCCGTTGATATCCGCCCCAACTCCCCCACCTTTGGTCAATACGAGGCCGTTGAGCTTGACGCTACCCGCGGAAACCTATTTTATGTACCCGAAGGTTTCGCCCACGGATTTGTCGCTTTAGAGGATTCGGTATTTATTTATAAATGTACCAATCTCTATAATAAAGCCGCCGAAGGAGGTATTCTGTGGAATGACCCTACGCTCAATATCGACTGGCAAGTAACAAACCCTATTGTTTCCTCAAAAGACCTTGAGTTGCCCCAATTTGACCAAATTTCCTTTTAGCAATTTACATACCACACTTTTTACTTTGCTTTTTTTGATGTACCAAAAGAGTTAAAAAAGCACGTATTTATGTTTTAAAAGGCAAAAGAATTTATTTTTTTTTTAGGGGCTAGTTTGGCACAATTCATGGGAATTATATACCTAAAAAGCATATAGGTTTTCCATGATTTGATTCGTTTATGCCATTCTCATTTTTAAAGCGCAACCGAACGCCCGACACCATCCCACGTTCTTCTGCTTTTACGGTAGATATGCACGCGCACGTACTGCCAAAGTTAGACAATGGCCCCGAAACCCTCGAAGACGCGCTTATTTTGTTGCATGAAATGTCTTCCAAAGGTATTCGTAAAGTCATTGCCACTCCCCACATCATGGGCGACTATTACCCAAACAGTTTTGAAGATATTCAAATTGCCAAAAAGGTACTCAACCACGCCCTCATTCGCCGATGTATCCCCATTGAGCTAGAAGTAGCGGCCGAATATTACCTTGATGTTTCTTTTTTATCACTTCTTGACACCCAACAACCACTTTTAACGATTGCCAACAACTACTTACTCTTTGAAACAGGCATTGTGGGACTTCCGTCGTTCTTAAATGATGCCATTTCACTCATACAAAAACAGCAACTGACGCCCGTTTTAGCCCATCCCGAGCGTTATTATTATTTGCAACAAGATTTTAACCAAGTGCTTCGACTACATCGAAGTGGCGTTCTTTTTCAGGTTAATCTTGGGGCTTGGCAATCGAATCACCCTGCGACTCGCCTCCTAGCTGAACGGCTCATCAATGAAGGACTCGTGGACTTTTTGGGCAGTAACGCGCACAACCTGCGTGATTGGGGACAAGCGTCCGACGCCCTTCGGTCGAAGGCATTTGGGGTTGCGCTTGAAAAAGGGCTACTCAACGGCAGTTTGCTGTAAGTTGTAGTAAAAAAGGCGTACTTTTGGGCAGTAACGATGCCACTTATGTTAAAAGGAACCAAACTGTACAGTATTTTTGGCAACAAATGCCCACATTGCCACGAGGGTGCTTTTTTTAAAAACGATAATCCGTTCAATTTTAAAGACTTCGACAAAATGAACGACCACTGCGAAGTCTGCAACGAGCCTTTCGAGCGGGAACCTGGCTTTTATTTTGGAGGGATGTACGGCAGCTACGCGCTTTATACCGCACTGATTGCCGCAGTGTTTGTTACTTGTGTAGTAATGTGGGAAATGAACATTTTTTACGTTTTGGGCGTATTAATCCCCGTTATTATCATTTCACAACCACTTTTTTTTCGTTGGGGTCGATTACTTTGGATTAATATTTTTGTCAGCTATGACCCAGAAGCACCTAAAAATCCGCACCGTAATGTACCTAAATGGTAACTTCTGACAATTGATAAGGCAGATACTCATCTACATTATGTCCGTATTTGTGTAGTTCGCGAATAATCGTCGAGCTGATGGGGGCTAAATGGGGCGACGTAATCAAAAATACCGTTTCTACGTCGGGGTACACGTGGCGGTTTACTTGTGAAATGCTGTTTTCGTATTCAAAATCCGTGGTGTTTCGCAAACCTCTTACCAAAAACCGAGCCCCAAGTGAGCGCGCCATATTGGCTGTCAAATCATCATAAGTAACAACACTTACTTGCGGAAAAGCTTCAAAGGTTTTTTCAATCAACCCTTGCATGGCCTCCAGGGAGAAATACCTCTTTTTGTTAGAGTTATGTCCAATTCCGACGATAATCTGGTCAAACAGATTGAGCCCCCGCAAGACAATGTCTTCATGGCCTTTGGTAAATGGGTCAAATGATCCAGGAAAAAGAGCGATGCGATCTGTCATTTTTTGGGAGGTTGGGTTGCAAAATAAACGTTGTAAAGGCTAAAATAACGGTGTTCGGGCAGGTCTTCAAAAACTTCTTTCAATAAGAAACCCGTCGGATTTTTACCTAATTGAAGATAAGGCAAAAATTTCTGGAGCAATTGATAATCTTCTGAGTACGGGGTTGTTTCGCCGTAGATGTTACAAAGCACATTTTCTTGCGCAAGGCCGAGAGAATCGAGTACGAACATCACAAAATACCCCATATCGTTGGCCGATTTGTAACCAAACTTATTACAAAACAGTAACTTATCTGCTTTTGCAACTGTCAACGTCACAAAGTCGTCCTCAAAATAACAGGTCAGCAAAGTCCGTGCTTTTTCTACCGACGCCAAGCTGAGCGTACCTTCAATAAGTGCACTCGTTTGGTGAATAAAATGAGGCACGTGTTGCGTATAAGTTGTCAGAAACCATTCCCAGATTTCTTTTTCTACCATAAACACATTGCGCGCACCAAGTTTACGAACCTCGTGGTGCAACAAATGTTCCCCTTCAGGCACCTCCCCTTGCACCAATCCCAAGTAACTATTGGCATATTCTTTTCTAAAAAAGACGTCGGGAATTAAGGTAAATGAAGGTGTATTGAAACACACAGATACGTTCTTCCAAAGGTTACTGTTCAAAAATGGGTGCTCTTCGTACAATTGTTTTAGCCAAACCACCCATTTATTTTCCATGGGGAGTCCGCCAATAGAATAATCTTCCAAACACAGAACGTGCTTGGTTTTGCTTTCTAATACAAAAAACCGAAAACGTTCAACTCCCAATTCCAGCATCAATTCGTACTCGGCGCACTTATCGGGGTTGAAAGAAGGGTCTTTGATCTCCAACAATGGAGTAATAGCCACTTGCGTACCAATCATCAGTTTTGAAATACGATTTGTCTTGTGCTACGTTCATCGTGCATTTCGGTAGGGACGTGTCCTAAGTACCCTTTTAAGTCATAAATAGCTTCCAGCGAGTCGCAATACTTAAACATGGCATGAACTTCGTTCGCAGGATATTTTTTTATGTCTTCGATACTCATCCATTTCATTTCTTGAATGATTTGGTTGGCATCGGTCATTTCGGGGTCACTTCCAAGGTGCTGTTGTCCACCGACCACTTTCACTTCAAAAAATAATTCCAACGCGTGTAGAGGTGGTTGCATAAATTCGTTGACAAACAACAAATTCCCTACCTCCACCTCTAAGCCTGTTTCTTCCACAAACTCACGCTGTAGGGCTTCTAAGGTTGATTCCTCAAATTGGATACCTCCCCCAGGTGGACACCAAAAAACATCGGTATTCCCGATACCACGGTGACTCAACATCAATATTTTATTATGTTGGATACACACCCCGCAAACACGTATGCGAAGTCGGTTTCCATAAAGTCGTGCTACTTCTTCTCTCGCCTTTTCCAACGGTTGAAAACAGTTATGGTTTTCTTACAAGGCTGCAAAGATACGCATATATTAATATGGGCTACCCGAAATATAGCTTTCGAGCGATTGGATGCGCGCTTTTTGGTCCTTGATGATACTTGAAACAACGTCGTTGATAGAAATAATTCCAATCAGCTCGCCCTCATCTACCACAGGCAAGTGGCGAATGTGCTTTTCTGACATAATCAACATGGCCTCTTCCAACTTTTGTTCGGAGCTCACTGTAATTAGTTTTGAGGTCATCACGTCCTTGATTAGGGTGCTTTGGGACGAGCGGCCTTGCAAAATTCCTTTACGGGCATAATCCCGCTCCGAAAAAATCCCTGTAAGATTTCCCTCGTCGATGACCAATACCGCTCCAATGTTTTTTTCAGCCATTTGTTGAAGCGCTTCATACACGGTTGTTTCGGAGGTTACTGAGAAAATCGCATTGCGAGACTTGTCGCGAAGTACATTTTTAATGTTCATTTGGAAGGTTAAGTTATAGGATTTATAAAAGATTAACTACGGGTTTTACAAGGTGGCGTTTCCATTTTGAACGCGTTATTGGCATCAAAATAGTTTTTTTTCTTTTATAATGGCAACTTTTAGTTGGGAATAATTTTAAATGGTTGTGAATTTTACATTCCTGCCGTAGTTTTGGATACATGAAAGAAACATCGCCTCCTTCGCCGTCTGACTTACTCAAAAAGAGTTTTCCGCACGAGCCCACTGCTGGACAAGAACATTTTTTCCTAAAAATAGCCGAATTTTTGGAAGATGAAAACCTACGTGATTGTTTTTTGCTGAAAGGGTATGCGGGTACGGGTAAAACGACACTGATTAGCACCCTCATCAAAGTAATTCCCAAATTTGGATTTAAGACAGTTTTGCTTGCGCCCACTGGCCGAGCCGCCAAAGTAATGGCCAATTACTCGCGCAAAAAAGCGTTGACCATTCACAAAAAAATTTATCGCCAAGTAGCAGATGCTTATACTGGCGCTTTGCACTTTGAATTACAATCCAACAAACACCGCGACACGCTCTTTATCGTCGATGAAGCTTCCATGATTTCGGACGAAGCGGAGTTTGGCTCACGCGGGTTGCTGTCGGACTTAGTAGAATACGTTTTTGAGGGAATTGGCAACAAAATGCTGATTGTGGGGGATGTGGCACAGCTCCCACCTGTCAACAAAGACATAAGCCCCGCCCTCGATAAATCGGTGCTCGAAGCCGCTTATTACATGAGCGTCTATGAGCAAGAACTGACCGAAGTGACCCGCCAAGGGCAAGATTCTGGTATTCTCCATAATGCCACACGCTTGCGGGATTCGTTGCCCAAAGAAAAACTTTCTATTCAACTACAAACCAAAGGTTTACGGGATTTTTATAAAATGCCCAGCGACCGCCTTGAAGATGGTTTGCGGTATGCGTATGATAAATATGGACGTGAAAATGTGACGATTATAACCCGCTCAAACCGTGAAGCCGTACAGCTCAATCAGTTTGTAAGGCGACAAATCAACGGTGCCGAAGAAGAATTAGACACGGGCGATTTGCTGATGATTGTACGAAACAATTACACCGTTTTAGGCGAAGAGTCACCCGCAGGCTTTCTGGCCAATGGTGATTTTGTGGAAGTAAAACGAATCCGCCGCGAAGAAGAAGTTCACGGTTTCCGCTTTGCCACTGTCGAACTACAACTGCTTGATTATGAAGACCAACCGCCGTTTGAAGCAAAAATATTTTTAGATACACTACACTCCCCAAGTCCGTCGCTGAGTCAAGAAGAAAATCGGCGGCTGTACGATGCTGTTTCGCAAGATTACCAATACCTTAAAACGAAAAAAGCACGCACGGAAGCAATCCGTCAGGACGTGTACTTGAATGCTTTACAGGTAAAATTTGCGTATGCCCTGACTTGTCACAAATCACAAGGTGGGCAGTGGAAGGCGGTGTTTGTGAACCAAGGTTTTTTGCCCGAAGACCAACTGAACCGTGAATTTGTGCGTTGGCTTTACACCGCCGTAACCCGCGCCACGGATGAAGTCTTTATGATGAATTTCCACGCTCAGTTTTTTGAGTAGGCTCACCTTCCCGAAAGTTCAAAACCTCCCGAAAGTTTTAAACCTTCCCGAAAGTTCAAAACTTTCGGGAAGGTTGGCAGCTGTCCTACAAAGGTATATTCCCATGCTTTTTCTTGGGAAGCGTCGCCACTTTGTTTTCAAGCATTTTGAAGGCTCGCAACAATTTTTCGCGCGTTTGCTCAGGATAAATCACCTCGTCGATGTAGCCACGGTGAGCCGCACGATACGGATTCGCAAATTTTTCGGTATATTCTTGGACTTTTTCCTGCAATTTGGCCGCAGGGTCTTCCGCTTCAGCAATTTCTTTTTTGAAGATAATTTCAGCGGCCCCACTTGCCCCCATCACCGCAATTTCGGCGCTTGGCCAAGCGTAGTTCATGTCGGCACCGATGTGCTTTGAGTTCATTACGTCGTAGGCCCCGCCGTAGGCTTTGCGCGTAATGACCGTTACTCTCGGAACAGTAGCTTCACAAAAGGCGTACAACAATTTGGCGCCGTTGGTAATAATCGCATTCCACTCTTGGTCGGTACCAGGTAAGAAGCCTGGGACATCTTCAAGTACGAGCAACGGAATGTTAAAACTATCGCAGAAACGCACAAAACGTGCGCCTTTGGTGCTTGAATCAATGTCGAGAACACCTGCTAACACGGCTGGCTGATTGGCAACAATTCCAATGCTACGACCGCCCAAACGAGCAAAGCCTACGACGATGTTTTCGGCAAAATATTTATGTACTTCCCAAAAACTTCCCTCATCAACAATTTCACTGATGACCTCCCGCATATCGTACGGTTGGTTGGGATTTTCGGGAATAATTGTAGCTAGTTTTGCCCGCTTTTCATTGCCACCTTCGTAGGGTAACGCAGGAGCTTCTTCCTCGCAATTTTGAGGCATATAGCTCAACAAACGGCGAATATCGCTGATACATTCCACTTCGTTGGCACTCACAAAATGCGTCACTCCCGATTTTGACGCGTGCGTCATTGCTCCACCCAATTCTTCCGAAGTTACGTCTTCGTGGGTAACGGTTTTTACCACGTTGGGCCCCGTCACAAACATGTACGACGTATTTTCTACCATCATGATGAAGTCGGTGATGGCTGGTGAATAGACAGCACCGCCCGCACACGGCCCCATAATGGCCGATATTTGGGGAATGACGCCCGAAGCGAGGGTGTTTTTGTAAAAAATATCGGCATAACCTGCCAACGACAACACGCCTTCTTGGATGCGTGCCCCGCCCGAATCGTTGAGACCGATGACGGGTGCGCCATTTTTCATGGCCAAATCCATGATTTTACAGATTTTTTCGGCGTGAGTTTCGGACAAAGAACCTCCAAAAACCGTAAAATCCTGCGCAAAAACATAGACCAAACGCCCATCGATGGTACCATAACCCGTAATGACGCCGTCGCCCAAATAATATTCTTTGTCGAGGCCAAAATCCTTGCAACGGTGCATGACAAACTTCCCAATTTCTTCAAAAGAATCGGGGTCGAGCAACAACTCTACGCGCTCACGGGCGTGAAGTTTCCCTTTTTTGTGCTGCTGCTCAATGCGCTTGGCACCGCCACCGAGCAATGCTTCTTCGTTTTTTGTGTCTAAAATCTGAATTTTATCTGAGGCTTGCATCGTCAAAGATTTTGTTACTCATCAACTTGGTTTAGCTTGGAATAATCCTGCACAAATGTAAGAGAGATTATGACTTTATTTACCGTTTGCAACGACAAACAGTTGCTAAAGAAGTATAGAGTAGTTCACGTTCCAGATCTAAGGCGCTTTTTGAAGCTGCACAAATGCCTCGTACAAGGCTTGATGGTAAATAGTAGCGTGATTTTCGTCGGGAAGATAATGGTACAGGGCATTCAGCAAGCTACTTTGGTCTTTTTTGAGCAGTTCAAACAAGCTTTTTGCGTCGCTTTCCATCACTTTCCCTTCTTTTCCGACCGCAACAAATACCTTCGTTGAAGACGTCAACGGTTGGCGTTTGGCGACCAACAACGATTCCTTATCCCACCAAAGACTTGGGCTAACAATTACGTATTGGTTAAAAAGGTGCGGTTTTTTGAAAAGAATTTCGGTGGCTAACAAACCTCCAAGTGACTGCCCAACAAGTGTTTTACTATTGTTCGTTTTATAATTTTGGTCAACAAATGGCTGAACTTCTTTTTCTAAAAACGCAATAAACTTGGCAGAAGCTCCCGTAGTAGGGAAGTCTTTTTTGTCTTTTTCAACGGTCGTTGGAAAGGTAAAATCTCGACGACGGTCGCGATTGGCAATCCCCACAACGATGGTTTTTGGCAAGATATTTACCCAAGGAAAACTACAAAATTGCACCAAGCCCGCCACGTGAATAAAATCCTCGTCGGCAGAACCATCCAACAAATAAATAACAGGGTATCGGAGTGCGGAATCGGGAGAATAGCCGTCGGGCAAATAAACATTTAAGGTGCGTTGTTCACCCAACTCTACCGACTGAATCTGCTCAATTTTTCCAAGGACAAACGGCTTGGCTTCCTTCGTTTGCGCATTGACTGCCGAAGGAAACCAAACTATAAAAATTAGGGTAAGTACCCGAAATAAATTCGTCATGCGGATGAGCCATTACCGTTTTTCAATGCCCGACAAAATACGGCGGATGTCGTTGGCTCGCTGCATAAAATCAAAGCTTGATTTTACATCGCGGTCGTCGATAAACTGCTTGTATTGCTGCAAAAACTCAATATAATCCCCCAAGGCGCGGGACAAATTTTCCCGATTTTGGTCAAAAATAGGTGCCCACATCGCGGGTGAACTTTTAGCCAAACGCACCGTTGAGCTAAAGCCTGTACTGGCCATATCGAAGATATTCTGTTCGTCACGCTCTTTTTCAAGCACGGTATAACCCAAAGCAAAGGAGGTAACGTGGCTCAAATGAGACACATACGCCAGATGCAAATCGTGCTCTGCAGGAGTCATGTAGTGAATTTTCATGCCAATATCGCGGAACAATGCCTCTGCCAACGCCACACATTCGGGGCTACTTTTTTCACAATCGCACAAAATCACGTTTTTTTCGGGCAATAACTCTCGAAAAGCCGCCGACGGCCCTGAGTTTTCCGTTCCCGCCATCGGGTGTGCCGCCACAAAACGGTCACGCTTTGGGTGTGTATCTGCCGTTTCGCAAATTAGCCGTTTGGTAGAACCCAAATCGATCACTGTCCCCTTGTCGCCGATTAAATCAAGCACTTGCGGGACTAGCGTAACAATGTGGTTAACGGGAACAGCCAAAACGACTAAATCCGACTTAGGTACGGCCAATTCGAGCGGCAATATTTCATCCACAATGCCTTTGGCCACCGCCAATCGCCCGTGAACTTCGGAGGCATCAACGCCAATAAAGTGCATTTTGGGGTATTTATCGCGCAAAGAAAGGGCATACGACCCTCCCAAAAGTCCAATTCCTATAATGGTTGTTATCACGTCAGTATCAGATTAAATAGTTACTTTTTGTCTATTTTTCAGAAAAGTGTGCAAAAGTAATGAGTTCTCCGTTTTTTTGTCTCGTTTATTTCAGATTGGGTATAGGAAACTTTTCAGGTGACTCAGCAAACGTAAACACATAGGCCACATAGAATTTTCACATAGCACACAAATCCAAAGGTCTATGTTTACTAAATGCTACCATCTCCTGTATTTATTCGTACACCCTAAGACAATGAATCAAATTGCTTTCAAATGATGGAAAAATACATGGTTCGTGCGCTTGAACTAGCCGCACTTGGACGAGGAAACGTAAGCCCCAACCCCATGGTGGGCTGTGTGATTGTGCACAATGATACAATCATTGGAGAAGGCTGGCACCGTCGATACGGCGATTGGCACGCGGAGGTCAATGCCGTCAATGACGCGATTGCACGGGGAAATGAACATGTATTGTCCAAAAGCACCGTCTATGTTACCCTAGAACCTTGCTCACATTTTGGTAAGACCCCGCCTTGCGCAGATTTGTTGGTCGAAAAAAGAGTCAAACAAGTTGTTATTTGCAACGACGACCCCAATCCGCTGGTGGCAGGAAAAGGAATTCAAAAACTCAGAGAGGCAGGAATTGAAGTAATTAATGGTATGTTGGTCGAAGAAGGACGGCAACTAAATGCCCGTTTTTTTACATTTTTTGAGCAAAAACGCCCTTATATCCTTTTGAAATGGGCCGAAACTGCCGATGGTTTCATTGCCGACGAGCACAAACAGCCCCTTTCTATCAGTTGCCTGCAATCAAGGGTACTGAGTCATCAATGGCGTAGCCAAGAGGATGCCATTTTGGTAGGAACCAATACGGCGCTTCACGATAACCCCCAATTGAATACCCGACTTTGGGAAGGCTCTCACCCCACTCGAATTGTCATTGACCGTACGTTACGGCTCCCGCAGGAGTTACACTTATTTGACAATTCACAAAAGACCCTCTGCTACAACGCTTTCAAGAACGAAGAACAAGGCAATACGGCCTTTGTGCAAATTGATTTTGACGAAAATTTCCTCAAACATTTGCTGGCTGATTTATACCAACGCAAAATCCAATCGGTCATCGTAGAGGGTGGAACGTTGGTGTTACAAACTTTTCTAAACGAAGGAATTTTTGACGAAATACACATTTTTAAGAGTGCAAAGGCGATTCAAAAAGGCACTGCCGCTCCCCTACTCCCCACGGGCGTTCGGCTAGTGAATCAAACCAACATTGGCGGGGATTGGCTAAGTTCTTATCGGCAACCAAGGTAAACACATAGTCCACGTAGAATTGTCACATAGCACACGAAAGACTATCTATGTTTGCTATGTGTTTATTCTACTGTTGCCTATGTGTTTTAAAAAGAATGCGACCGAGCTTAATTTACCTTAATTGATTTTTTTGAATCAAATTCCCGCAATCATCTCCGCGACTTTCCTTCCCGTTGCCATGGCGGCATTGAGGGACGGATACGCTACGTGGTCGCCACACTCGTACAAAGTATCGGTTATTTTTAATTCAGTTGCTGCTGAATTGGCAGGAAAGCTCAACAACGATTCGGGCAAATGATACGTTCGTAAGTGCTTCCACGATTTGACATCCGCTCCGAACCATTCGGTTAACTCCTTGACAATGTGCGTCGTCAGCTTTTGTTCATCTACCCCTTCTAATCCCTGCGTACTCACCGAAACCAACGTTTTCCCTGCGGGGGCATAAGAAGGCGCAATGTCGCTTGGCACGCATATATTGTGAACGGTTGAAAGGCGATTGGGATTCAAGGCCAGCATTTTTTCCGTCAAAGGAGAACGCTCGGCGGCAAAATACGTACAGGTGGTTTTGTTGAAACTCCGTTGAACGTTTCGGCCCAAAAGTCGATCTGCTTGCAAAGCATCCGTTGCTACCACTACGGCCTTTGCAGTGAGGGTTTGACCGTCGGCCAAAGTCACCGTATTTCCAACGATTTTAGCAACTTTTGTTTGAAGCTGCACCGCACCCTCGGGAAGTTTGGCCGCCAACTGATTCGGGATTTCCTGCATTCCTTGAGCGGGAATTACGGCTTCACCGTTGTAAAATTGTTTGAAAACAAATCGAAAAAAATTACTCGACGTTGCCAATTCATTTTCCAGAAAAACACCCCCAAAAAAGGGTTTAAAAAAATTCCGAATCATGCCTTCACTCCAACCCAAATCGCGCAAATACGACAGGGTATCGGTGGACTTATCGTTAAAAAAGGCTTCCGTTGATTCCTTAGAAACCTCATTCGACAACTGTAAAACCTTGAGTTTGTCCACCAACGAACCTACGGGAGAAAGCAACGTATTGACCAATTGAGCAGGTTCTTTAAAAGGGTCGCTCATGACCGAAAAAGTACCGTCGAGGCGTATTAGTGCCCCCGAACGAAAGCTTTTTAAATCAAGGGCTTGGTAATCAAGCAGTTTTTGCGCCTCGGGGTATGCCGTTAGAAGAATTTGAAATCCACGGTCTAGTAAAAAACCATCCATTTTATCGGTACGAACGCGGCCACCAACGGCATCCGATGCTTCCAATACCAACGATGAAACCCCAAAACGGTTTAGATAAGTAGCACAGGTAAGCCCCGCCATGCCTGCGCCTACAATAATTACGTCATGATTTGCCATGCAATCAAAACTATTTTCCGAACAAATAGTTTTCACTTTTTTTACAAAAATGCCCATAGGTCAACCACCGAGTAGCGCCTTTCTGCGGATAAAAAATAACACTACTTCGCCAACAATGTAGTAAGCTTTTTTGAACCAAGTGCTTTTAATAGTTGTATTTTCATTATAATCACAAGCCAAGCTACGTATGAAAGTAGAATTAGTTCGCGTTGACGATGGGTTTCACTTCGAGGCCACAGGTTCGTCAGATATAAAAGTACACACCGATGCGTCGCCAGCCATTGGTGGCCAAAACGCGGGGGTACGCCCCATGGAGTTGTTGTTGATGGGTGTTGGGAGTTGTAGTGCGATTGACGTTGTGCTTATTCTCAAAAAACAACGCCAAGAAGTTACCGACTTCAGAATCACCGTAGAGGGCGACCGCGTAAAAGAAGAAACGACCGAACGTTCACCTTTCCGCTCGGTCACTATTCATTATTTCTTCAAAGGAAATAACCTCGACCGTGCCAAAATCGAACGTGCGGTGAAATTATCGATGGAGAAATACTGCTCGGCCACGGCTCAATTTGAGCCTTTAGCGCAAATCGGGCACACCATTACCATTGAGGAGTAAATAGGTTTTGAGTTTGGGGTTTCCCGTTGGGAGTTCAAAAGCCCCAAACTCAAAAGACGCCTACCACCAACGGTAAAACAAACCAACCCGCGCATTGATAGATGAAGCGGCGTTGATTCCTTCGCTTTCTATTTTAAAAGGGATGTGCTGATAGGTTGCCCCCAGTTCAAGCCCCACATTTCCTGTTTTGCTCAACAACACGCGCACTCCAGCGCCTCCCTGTGCAACAAACTTAAAGCCATTGTCGCCCGTTGATAACATTCCGTAGTAATTGGCTACTTCCGCAAACGCAGCCCCCAATCCTGCCTGTACATACGGCCGAACGCGCGCATTGACATCCCCAACGTGATAGCTACCCGTCAACGTAATCGGATAAGCCGTGACTGTACGCGTTTGCACGGCCGAAATAGCGCCATTGTCATATTCATACACCTGACGAGGCAAACGGTTCATAAAATACTGTGAACCAATCGCAAACCCCACCGACATATTGTTTTTTGGGAAAACAAAATCAACGGCCAGTGAATAGTTACGAAACGTATTGGCCGCCATAAAATCACCTAGCGAACCCGTGGCAACTCCCAAACCTCCCGTCAAAGAAACACGATACGAGGTATATCTCAAGTATGGCGACTCTCTTTTGAATAACTGAGGTCGGTCAATAACTTGTTGTGCCTCAGCTATATTTACCAAAAACACCCCCATAAAGCAGAGCACAATGGCGCTTATTGTTTTTACTTTTCTAATTTTCATGCCAACCATCATAAGTTGTTATTTTACTACTTTTTCAAATACATCGACTGCTTAAATACATTGTCAATCACATTCGTCAAAGACGCTGCGTCAAAAATGCCATTTCCTCGAATCTGGGCATTCCAAACCACCTTGGGTTGCAGCCCGTTGGTCGCATTTTTTAAATCCACCATTTCCAAATACCAATACGTTTCTGAAGTTTGATAATAAGAGTAGGTTGGAGGATAATAAAATCCGCCGCCGCCAGTATATCCCCAGTAGCTGTTCCAAGGGTTATAATTGGCGACAAGCCCCGTTTGGGTTTCTCTGATGCGAGCTACACTGACGCCCAAATCTGGTTTTGCTTCACGCGTTACTCGCTTGTATCCGCGCTGCGTCATGGTTGATGTGATACGGTCTAATGCCGAATAATCTTGCGTAGAAGTCGAAACGCCCGTCTGCTGATTTTGAATTACATATACAGTATCGGCCAAGCTAAAGGTCTGGTAATTAGCAAAATTGACCGTAGGTTCGTAATTAGTAATAAAAACTTGGGTTTCCTCTACCGTCAAATCTTTCAAGGGGTCAGGTGCGCACGCAGTGGCTATTATTGCGACCGTTACTCCTAAAATAAGTGCTTGAAATTTAACTTTCATGGTTTATTCTCGGTTTTTTTATAACCTACTAACGAAAAGTTGGCCCAAATCATTTCATCTTTTTTATGCTCAAAATTGCCCACGACCCAATTTTTTGTCATCCGCTTCCCAAAGGCCCCAATGGAGAACCCCATCGTTTTCCAATGGCCAAATACGAACTTATTCCCGAGCAGCTCCTGTATGAAGGCACCTGCACGTCCGATAACTTCTTCTCTCCTAGCCACTTGGACGAACATTGGATTTTGGGAGTACACGATACTACCTACTGGGAAGATTTAAAAAACGTGAGAATTTCTGACAAAATGGTTCGACGGATTGGTTTTCCGCTGAATCAACGACTCATTGAGCGCGAAACACGCATTGCCCAAGGAACGATTGAATGTTGTCATTTTGCGTTGACGTTTGGCGTTTCGATGAATGTCGCAGGCGGCACCCATCATGCTTATGCTGATCGTGGCGAAGGGTTTTGTTTGTTGAACGATGTGGCTATCGCCGCCAATTATTTACTTTCGAAGCAACTTGCGACCAACATTCTGGTGGTCGATTTGGATGTGCACCAAGGCAATGGAACGGCCGTTATTTTTCAGAACAACCCTCAGGTTTTTACCTTTTCAATGCACGGCAAAGACAATTATCCTTTGTTCAAAGAAAAATCAGACCTCGACATCGAACTCCCTACGGGAACGCAAGACCAAGACTATCTCCGCTTGCTTTATGAGACATTACCTTATCTCATCGACCAACAACAGCCCGATTTTGTTTTTTACATTTCGGGGGTTGATATTTTGGAGACGGATAAATTGGGAAAATTGAAAGTAACCCGCGAGGGCTGTTATCGCCGTGATGAGTTTGTATTTTCTCAGTGTAAACAACGAAATATCCCTGTTGTGGTTTCGATGGGTGGAGGCTATTCTCCGCGCTTGGCCGATATTGTGGAAGCGCATTGTAATACGTACCGAATTGCACAGCAGCTATATTTTTAATCTTTTACTGTAAAACTTGGTAAGTCAAGAACGCCAACCCATACGCCAAAACCGTCATGTATGCCAACTGAATGAGGGGCCATTTCCAGCCGTGGGTTTCGCGCTTTACAGTCGCAATGGTACTCATGCACATCATCGCAAATACGTAAAACACCAACAGCGAAAATGCCAGCGCGGGTGTGTACATGGCTTTTCCCGTTTTAGGATTTATCTCAGCACGCATTCGGGCTTTGATGGTTCCGTTATCTTCATCCGCTTCGCTTCCGATGCTATAAATGGTGCTCATCGTACCTACAAACACTTCGCGCGCGGCAAATGAAGCCAATAATGCAATGCCAATTTTCCAATCGTAACCCAAAGGCGCAATGGCAGGTTCAATAAATTTTCCAAAATGACCCGCGTACGAATGCTCTAACTTGTACGCTGCTACCGCGTTTTCCATTTCAGCCCCTGTCAGCGTAGGTTGCTCTTTTTGAATAGTTTCTTCTGCTTTTGAAATGGCATCGCCTGGGCCATACGTAGCCAGCACCCAAAGAATAATAGAGATGGCAACGATGATTTTACCCGCTTGGGTCACAAATGATTTAACACTATCCCAAACGGCAATACCCACATGGTACCAACGCGGAATTTGGTAGGTAGGCATTTCCATGACAAAATAGCCCGTTTCGGCGCTTTCAACTCTTCCTTTGATGGCCCAAGCCGATACCAAGGCACTGATTAGCCCCAGCAAGTACAAGCCCATGAGCGTCAGTCCTTGGAGGGTAAAAAAACCAAGTACTGCCGTAGAAGGCACAACCAGCGCAATAAGCACCGTGTAAATCGGCAAACGAGCCGAACAACTCATCAGCGGCGTGACCAATATTGTCAACAGTCGTTCTTTGCGATTTCCGATGCTTCTGGCTGCCATAATGGCTGGTACGGCACAGGCTACTCCTGAAATAAGCGGCACTACACTCCGACCATTTAAGCCAAATTTTCGCATGAGTTTGTCCATAATGACCATCACCCGAGCCATGTAGCCCGATTCTTCAAGCAACGAAACCAAGAAAAACAAGAAGGCGATTTGAGGAATAAAAATCACAACCCCGCCAATGCCCGCCACCAGTCCATCGGTCAATAAATCGGTCAATGCGCCTTCTGGAAGTTTTGCTTTTAACCAATCATTCAACGACGCCATTCCTGCATCAATCAGGTCCATGGGATAGCTGGCAAACGTAAATACGGCTTGAAATATGACCAACAGCACGGCCAAGAAAACGGCATATCCCCAAAAAGGGTGGAGTAAAACTTTATCTAAACGCCTCGTCCACAACGGTTTCACTAGAAACTCTGCCACTGTTTTTACCGAATCTTTGACGAGACCATCGATGACCGCATATCGGTGCATGGTTTCGGCTGCTTGAAAACCACTTTCTTTGAAGCCGTGTTTTTCAATCATTTTATCGTAAGCAACCCGCTTTTCCTGCGGTACAAACGAAAAAATATCGTGTTGCTGAACGTGGTGCAATGCCAAATAATTATTGGAAATAGCGTTCGTGCGTTTTACTTCGTCAATCAATTCGGGGAATTGCTCCGCAGGATTAAAATAATATTTCTCAACCGAAATATTGGGACTTTCTAGCTGTTGCACCACGGCCTGTTTGAGTTGGTCTAAGCCTTCTCCTACCCGCGCATTGATGCGAACGACGGGCACGCCCAATTTCATCGCTAATTTTACGGCATTGACTTGCAAGTTTTTATCCCGCGCTACGTCGAGCATGTTCAAGGCCAAAACAACGGGCAAACCTAAATCTGCTACTTGGGTAAACAACAGCAAATTACGTTTGAGGTTGGAGGCATCAGCCACCACTACTACCACATCAGGATAATCTTCGTGGGAGGGATTGGCCAAAATATCAATTACTACTCGCTCATCCAGCGCTTTTGGATATAAACTATACAGACCTGGCAAGTCAACAACCACTGCCTCAGTAGCATCATTGAGCATCCAAGGGCCTGATTTTTTTTCTACCGTAACACTCGGGAAATTTCCAACTTTTTGACGCAATCCAGTCAGTTGATTAAACAACGATGACTTACCGATATTGGGATTGCCGACGATGGCGATGATGGGATTCTTTTTCAAGGGATATTAAATGCTTTCTTCAACAATAACCGTAGCCGCTTCTTCTTTGCGCATTGCCAGACAATAGCCGTTTACTTGCACACCAATTGGGTCGCCCAAAGGTGCCACAAAATCGAGCATCACCTCAATGCCAGGCAAAAAACCCATTTCGAGTAGTTTCAACGATAAATCTTCTTGGCGAAACTCTTTCACAAAAGCTCTTTCTCCCAGTTGTAAGTCGGCGATGGTTTTCATATTGGACGGGTGGTTCAGTCTATTTTCTCAAAAGGGTTTGAGTCATATAACGCAATTTATTTAGATTGAGTTTAAATAGAACCACACAAAATAACATTTTCAAGCCAACAATATCAAATGATACCTATCATGTTTTCCAAAGAAGCCATCCATACGAGCACATACCCAACTGTTTATCAATACATTATGATAAACAATATCTATACTAATTCTAAATTTTAAAGATTATTACTGCAATCAATACATTGTTTTGGTCCAAACTCTACATTTGCTTTTCCATTTTTCGCCGTCGAATGAAAGCCACGCTCGCGTTTTTATTGGCCTCCATTGTGTTTGCACAAAGTCTCCTTCCTCGGTCGGCGACTGAGTTGTTGCATTCACCTGACGTGTGGAAACATTTTGAGGAGCACAAGGCGGAGCGCCCTGCTTCATTAAGTTTTCTTGATTTTTTGTGGATGCACTATTCCGCCGATTCGGAGCATACCAAACAAAAAGAGCACCATCTTCCCAGTTTTGATTTCAACAGTGTAGCCAGTTTTTTTGTGCTGCCATCGGCTTCTGTATCGTTTGATGCCCAAACTGTCGTTACCTTCTTAACTTCCGCCAATTTTCATTGGCTCAATTCCTACGCCTTTTTATCATTCAAGGCACTCATTTGTCCACCCCGAGCCTAGGGCTTTTTTCTTTGATGGGAGAAGTGTATCCTTTCAATGCTGCATTTCCCGCTTTTCATCTATGCTAACAATAGATTACTCGGGCAAATTCTCAATCCATTCATCAATCAAAGCATCAGCCACCGATTCTCCTACAATCGTGGTTCTTTAGGTTTCGATTTTTTAGGCGTTTCCAACTTGTACTTGTAACCAAGTTCCTTGAGGAGCGCCAAAAACTCTTCTGCTTTTTTTTCGGGGACGGTGACAGTGATTTGCATAAGATTACAACTTCAATTTTCAACAAAAATAAAACAAAATATGATTGATTCACTGATTCATTACAGTATCAAAAACAAGCTGGTCATCGGATTGGCAGTGGTGGCACTGGTGATTTGGGGAGGGTACTCGCTTTCGCGGTTGCCCATCGACGCCGTTCCTGACATCACCACCAACCAAGTGCAAATCTTGACGCTCACGCCGACCTTGGCTGCCCAAGAAGTGGAGCAATTTGTGACTACGCCCATCGAATTGTCGCTCGCCAACATCCCCGATGTGACCGAGATTCGCTCGGTATCCAAACTTGGACTATCGGTGGTGACGGTCGTTTTTAAGGACGAGGTGGATATTGTCCGAGGAAAACAATGGATAACCGAACAACTCAAAACAGTAGAAGCCGATATTCCTGCGGAGTTCGGAAAACCCATGATTGCACCCCTCACAACGGGTTTGGGCGAAATTTATCAATACACCTTGGCCGTTAAAAAAGGGGCGAAGTCCCAATATGACCTTACGGAGCTTCGTACTATTCAGGACTGGATTGTCAAACGCCAATTGGTAGGCATTGAAGGGGTGATCGAAATCAGTAGTTTTGGTGGATACGTCAAACAATACGAAGTAAGTGTCAATCCCGAACGCCTCCGCGCGCACAATGTCACGCTATCGGAGTTGTATGATGCCTTACAAAAAAACAACGCCAACACTGGCGGAAGTTACATTGAACGAATCGGTCAAGCGCAGTTTATTCGTGGCGAAGGGGTTGTAAAAAGTCTCAGCGACATTGAGCAAATTGTGATTAAAAACGTGAGCGGAATCCCCGTTTTGGTGCGTGACGTAGCTGGGGTTGATTTCGGTCATGCCAACCGCTTCGGGGCATTGGTACGGAATGGCGAAGGCGAAGCCGTTGGAGGAATTGTATTGATGCTCAAAGGTGCCAACTCGGCCAATACCGTCAATGCCGTCAAAGACCGTATTTCTCGCATTCAAAAAACCCTTCCTGAGGGCATTGAAATTGTGCCGTTTATTGAACGCACCAAACTCATTAATAAAACCATCACTACCGTCAGCGAAAACCTGCTTTTGGGGGGACTCATCGTGATTGTGGTACTGGTACTTCTCATGGGTAGTTTGCGGGCAGGGTTGGTGGCCGCTTCGGTCATTCCGTTGGCCATGTTATTCACCATTGGCATGATGAACACCTTCAACATTTCTGCCAACCTAATGTCGTTGGGTGCGATTGACTTTGGGGTGATTGTGGACGGTGCCGTGATTATCGTGGAAGCCATCGTCCATCGGTTTCAGGTTTGGTACGAAGACAACAAACGCAATAATGTCGATGACCCACTCGAACGCGATCAGTTGGTCTATGAAACCGCCAAACGCATTCGTACCTCAGCGGCCTTTGGCGAAATCATCATTTTGATGGTGTATTTGCCTATTTTATCACTGGTCGGAATTGAAGGAAAAATGTTCAAACCCATGGCCATGACGGTTGGTTTTGCCATTTTTGGGGCGTTCATTTTATCATTGACCTACGTTCCGATGATGTCGTCGTTGGTAATGGGCAAAAACCTACACAAACACTGGAATTTTTCAGAGCGGGTACTCGCTTGGTTATACCGCCGTTATGAGCCCCTCATTATCTGGTCGTTACAATGGAAAAAAGCCACAGTAGGCATTACTTTGGGACTTTTTGTAATCTCACTTCTTGTCTTTAACCGTCTTGGCGGTGAATTTGTCCCTACCCTCGACGAGGGCGACTTGGCGATTGACTTCCGCACGGCATCGGGAACTTCTTTGACAGAAACAATTAATTCCGCTAACAAAGCCCATCAAATTCTCCGAAAACATTTTCCCGAAATTCAACAGATTGTAGGGCGAGTGGGTGCTTCCGAAATTCCTACTGACCCCATGCCCATTGAAATGGTGGATCAAATGATTAACATGAAAGACATTTCAGAGTGGAAAAATGCCAAAAACCGCGAAGAAATGTCCGAAAAAATGGCGGCGGTATTGGCTGAAGAACTACCTGGAACCAGCGTAGAAATGACCCAACCTATTCAGATGCGTTTTAATGAAATGATTACGGGAGTACGCTCCGATGTGGTGGTTAAAATATTTGGCAACGACCTTGATGTGTTGTATGAACGAGCTAACGCCGCGGCCAAAGTCATCGAAAAAATTGAGGGCGTCGCCAGCGTACGTGTGGAGCAAATTGTGGGTTTACCCCAAATCAGTATCAACTACAATCGAGCGAAAATTGCCCAATACGGCCTAAGTATTGCCGACATCAACCGCCTCGTTCGCAGTGGTTTTGCGGGCGAAACCGCTGGAACCGTCTATGAACAAGAGCGCCGTTTCGATTTAGTCGTAAGGTTGGATGCGCAACATCGTCAAGACATTGAAAACGTTCGACAATTGCTCATTCCATTGCCACAAGGGGGAACGGTTCCGTTGGCAGAGTTGGCTGACATTGGTTTCCGCAAAGCCCCCGCCCAGATTTCCCACGAAGAAACCCGTCGGCGCATTACAATTGGTATTGGCGTTCTCAACCGTGACGTAGAAAGTGTCGTCAACGACGTTCAAGCCACCATCGAGAAAAAAGTGGCCTTACCATCGGGTTATTTTTATACCTACGGAGGTGCTTTTGAAAACCTTCAACGCGCCAAAGAACGCCTAAGTTTTGCCGTCCCGTTGGCACTTTTCCTCATCTTTACGTTGCTCTACTTTACCTTTCATTCTTTAAAAGAATCGCTCTTAATCTTCTCCGCCGTTCCTATGTCGGCCATCGGAGGAATCATCGCCCTCTGGATGCGCGACATGCCCTTTAGTATCTCGGCTGGGGTTGGATTTATTGCGTTGTTTGGGGTAGCAGTTTTGAACGGAATTGTACTTATCAGCTACCTCAACGACCTTGAAAAAGAAGGAGTTACTAACTTAAAAGAACGTATTTTAAAAACCGTCGAGGTACGATTCAGGCCCGTAATTATCACAGCGACGGTAGCCTCCCTAGGTTTTTTACCCATGGCTATTTCCAACTCGGGAGGAGCCGAAGTACAGCGTCCGCTGGCCACGGTAGTGATTGGTGGAATTTTATCCGCTACGCTCCTTACGCTGGTTGTCTTGCCTGTGTTGTATGCGTTGTTTTCGAAGAAAAAATCAGAGACTTTGTCACCCTGAAAGGGTCTAAAAACATGTCTGTTTGCCATAAGATTTATTAGAGCAAACCATCATGAAATGTCAAAGTTATTAAACGTGATATTACTCATAATCGCCATGCCTAAAATTCATAACTACTTTGTTTACATCCTTACAAATTACAATAAAACTGTACTTTATACAGGTATGACAAATGATTTGGTACGAAGACTTCAAGAACACGAAGCAGATTCCAAAGGGCCTCAGAAAACATTTGCGGGAAAATACAAATGTATCTATTTAGTTTTTTGGCAACGGTTTCAATATGTATGGCATGCGATTGAATCAGAAAAAGAGATAAAACTCTTAAAAAGAGACAAAAAAGAAGCTATAATCAATGATTTCAACCCAACATGGAAATTCTTAAACGACGAAATACAAGAAGATTAGCGGGTTTTGCTGTCCTGAAAAGACCAATTATTCCCCAGGCTATCAATTCTGTCGCCTACTCAGTTGGAGGGATTAGACCCTTTCAGGGTGACAAAATAGGCATCAAAGCAATTACAGTATGTTTTTTGCTTATGTTAATGCCTAGATTAATAATTGTTTCCCACGCGCAAATCAGCGTACAACAGGCGATTGAACGAGCTTCACAGAATAACCTAACATTAAAAACAACTGAGTTAACTCAACAATCGCAAAAGGCATTGATAGGTTCGGCTTGGCAGCTGCCCAAGCTCTCTGCCGATTTGGCGGCGGGGCAAACTCAAAGCCGTCCTTTTGATTATACGCTCAGCGCCGTGCAGAGTTTTGAGCCTTTCGGCGTCTATCGAAATCGCGCAAAAGTGTTGGCCCAACAAGTGAATGTAACGCAAAAACAGCAGGAAATACAGCGCAATGAATTGGCTTTCAGCGTCAAGCAGCAGTATTATCAAATTCTGTTTTTGTATAAAAATCGTCAACTAATTCAAGCGCAAGACACCTTGTACGTAAAAGCACTGGAAGCCGCCAAATCTCGTTACAAAACGGGGGAAACCAACCAATTGGAAGTGGTAGCGAGCGAAACCAATCGGCGTGAGATTCAGAACCGTCGGACGGTCATTGACCGCGAGATTCAGCTGGCATTCATGGGTTTACAAACCTTGTTGTACAGCAATGAATCCTTAATGATTGATACCTTGCTCAATTTACAACGCCCCACGCCATCCCAAGAAGGAATTAATCGGTACGCTGCCCTTGCGACGGAAGAATCGCAATTGAGTCGTAATTTTACGGACTTAGAACGGGCACAACTCAAACCCGACTGGAGAATTGGAGCCGCCAATCAATCCATTGAAGGCAAACTTGGCTTTATGTACCTTTCTGGTGGCTTGGGGATTCCGTTGACCAATAAACCTCAAAAAGCGCGCATCGAGGCGGCAAAAGTGGGCGAGCAAGCCAGCGAAAATCAGCTCAAAGCCATTCAGTTTCAGACCGAAGCCAACACCAAAATTTTACGAGAAAGTCTCCAAAAACTTCAAACAACGCTCAATTATTACGAACAATCGGCACTTCCTCAAGCAGAGTTATTGCTTAAAACCGCCTACAAACAATTTCGTTTGGGAGACATCGAATACGTAGAATTTTTCCAAAATACCCGTCAAGCTTGGCAAATCCGTGAGGCTTATTTGACCGAACAATTGCGCTTTACCCAAACCGTCATTGAGCTTGAAAAATGGCTAGGTATTGAATAGAATGACGATTTTTTGAATGACGAATGACGACTAACCACTTCAACACAATTCCAATGAACACATTAATTCACTCTATACGCCCTTTGCATTTTGCCCTTCGCATTTTATCCCTCGCCCATCGCCCCTTGCCATTTGCCTCTCGCATTTTGCATTTTACCCTTCGCCCCTTGCCCCTTGCCCTTTGCCTAACAGCAGCTCTGAGCAGTTGCAATAAGACCGAAACCGCCCAAACCGAAGAAGCAGCCCCCGAAAAGGCCCCAACCGAACTTAAACTCACGGCGGAACAAGAAAAGAATTTTGGCATTAGCCTCGGAAGTCCCGAAACCCGAACGGTATTTGACGCCATCATTCTTAATGGAGTGGTTGAATCATCGCCTCAACAAAGCGCGAGTGTGAGCTTTCCGCTCACAGGGATTGTCCGTAGTATTGGGGTCTTGTCTGGCAATTCAGTCGGAAAAGGGAGCACACTTGCTACCATCGAAAGCCTCGAACTCATTCAGTTACAGGAAGATTATTGGAAAACGGCAGGCCAACTTCAATTTGCCGAACAAGAACGCCAACGTCAAACAACTCTTTCACAAGAAGAAGTAGGAGCCAAACGCAAATTACAACAAGCCGAATCGGAAATGCGCGTTTTGGAAGCGACCAAACAAGGCATCGAAGCAAAACTTCAAGTGGTAGGCATCGACCCAAAATCACTCAAAACAAATCAAATTGTACGCACCATTGCTCTTCGCTCTCCGATTGGCGGCGTAGTTAAGAGCGTTCAAACAACCCTTGGAAAGTCCATTAATGGCGGAGAATCGTTGTTTGAAATCATTAATCAGACGGGTGCGCGTTTGGTACTCAAAGTATTTGAGAAAGATGTAGCCCGCATAAAAGTAGGTCAAAAAGTGACGTTTGACAATGGCACAGCCACCATCAGCAGCTTAGGAACTACCTTCGACCCCAACAGCCGTACCGTAGATGCCTACGCCACCCTCAGCGCAACCCGCTTATTGGCAGGCCAATACGTCAATGGAAAAGTGGTATCCTCGCCGCGCCAAGCCGAAACCCTCCCCGAAACCGCGATTGTTCGCACGGGAGAAACAGCTCACGTATTTGTCAAAACTCCACAAGGAATTTATCGCCCCATCGACGTGAAAACGGGCGCGTCACAAGATGGTTTTGTAGAGGTTATTTTTAACCAAAAACCAACCTTACCCATCGTTATCACAGGCGCGCAAACCTTGCAAGCCGAACTGACCAAAGGCGAAGGAGAGGAAGAATAAGGAGCAAGTTGGCAAGAGGCAGGTAGCAAGTATGCAAGAGGCAAGTATGCAAGAGGCAAAGGGCAAGTATGCAAGGGGCAAGGAGCAAGTATGCAAGGGGCAAGGAGCAAGTATGCAAGGGGCAAGGAGCAAGGGACAAGTTGGTTTGCCCATTTGCTTTTTTGCCAATTTGCTCATTTGCCTACTTGCCAATTTGACAAACTTGCCCTTTGCAAAATTGCCCCTTACTTTCGTACATTAGCTGATGATTCAACATAACTTTTAAAATCCGCGCATCATGTACAAAAGTTTACTGGCAGCCCTGTTTTCGGCCGTTTTACTTGGTTTTACATTTAAAGAAAAGAAATACGATGTTGGTCACATCAAAACCAACATGGGAGATATTTACTTTTGGTTGTACAACGAAACTCCAAACCACAAAGCAAGTTTTACCAAATTAGCGGGAGAGCATTACTGGGATTCACTGACCTTCAACCGAGTCATCAATAATTTTGTTGCCCAAGGCGGTTGTCCCGATACGCCCGAAGGTTTTGCCAATTCCCCCTATTTACTCAAGCCAGAGTTCGATAAAAAGATTCGGCACGTGTATGGCGCCGTGGGGGCAGGCCGCGACAATAATCCTGACATGCTTTCGGCGGGTTGTCAGTTTTACATTGTTCAAAACAAAAAAGGCTTGGCGCGGCTTGACGATAAATACACGGTGTTTGGGCAAGTTTTTAAGGGGATGGACATTGTGGACGCCATCGTTGCCGTCAAAACCGACTCAACAGACACGCCTCTCAAGCCGATTACGCTTAAAGTACGGGTCGTAAAGATGAACGCGAAAGAATTGCAGAAACTGGGCTGGACGGGTAGTCTTGAGTAAAGACTACCGCATTTTTGCTCGTTTGGCCAAGTAAGCCGTCAGAATCTGGTCTAAGCCTTTGGCAACATCGGCTTCGATGAAATCAATTTTATATTGCCCACACTTGAGTCGAAGTTCGTGGTAGTATTTTTTGGCGGCTTCTTGGTATTGCTTTTTCACTTGTCCAGGCTGAATTTTCACCCGTTCACCCGATTCCAAATCAATAAACTCGTACGGGCGGTCATCAAAAGCAAATTCCTCTTCGGTACGGCGGTCAGTAACGTGAAACAACAACACTTCGTGCATGTTGTGACGTAAATGCTGCATGGCCGAAAAAATTCTTTCGGCTTGATTTATGTCTTCAAACATATCACTGAAAATCACCACCAACGAGCGTTTGTGGATTTTCTCAGCGATTTCGTGCAATACGTCTGCCACGGCTGTTTTGCGGAGTTCTTTGGGCTTTTTTAGAACATTTTCCAAATCCAAAAACACCTTATGAACGTGTGATGGGGTGGACTTTATCGGGGTTTGAACTTCGATTTTATCCGAAAAAGTACACAAGCTTACCGCATCTTTTTGGCGCTGTAGCAAATTGGCGATACTTGCTGCCGCCAACACGCTAAACGTAATTTTATCGTGATTAGGCTCAGGATAATACATTGACGACGACGTATCAACCAGCAAATGGCAACGCAAGTTTGTTTCTTCTTCGTAGCGTTTTACAAACAAGCGGTCGCTTTTTGCAAACACCTTCCAGTCGATATGACGGGTGCTTTCTCCTGTATTATACAAGCGGTGTTCGGCAAATTCGACCGAAAAACCGTGAAAGGGCGATTTGTGTAATCCCGTGATAAACCCTTCGACGAGCTGTCTCGCCAAAAACTCTAAATTTCCGTACTGTCTTACCGTTGCAATGTCAAATTTGCGAGCGCTCATGTCGTTAAAAGGTTTTTGGGGTGTGAAGCCAAGCAAGGATGTTTTAAGTTTACAGCCGTTGCAAGCACAAATATCGTGCTAATAAACTACATTATTTGGAGACTGTAAACTTAAAACGGAAGAAGGAGAAAATTTTACTTTAATTGGACAAAGCCCGCTCAATAATGTCACCTGTGTCGGTAATCATTTCATTTTGGCCCAGCAGCACCATTCCTTCCATCCCAACCACGCGGAGGGTGACATTGGCAACGCCAGAGCCCAAAATTCCCAAATATTGTGCCGCCGAACGGCTCAAATCAATCAGGCGGGTGCGGTGGTACGGCCCGCGGTCGTTGATACGCACAATCACCGTGCGCTTATTGGAAAGGTTTGTGACCTCCACCATGGTGTTGAAAGGCAATGTACGATGCGCGGCAGTATATTCTTTCTGATTGAATGGCTCACCTAATGATGTTTTGCGCCCGTTAAAGATTTGTGCATAAAATGATGCTCTTCCTTGCTCTTCCTTCCCCAACAATTGGGCTGATGCTGGATTTACTTTGATCAGCGACAACAATACAAGTACATAAAAAGTGGTAGAATACATAGATTTGTTCGGGTTATTTTTCACCAAAAATGACAATTTGACTAGGAGTCCCCTTGAACGCATACTCAAAAAAATGCAACCTTTTTTGAGTTTAAGGGCTGAAAATTAAGCAAAAAACAAACACGAACTACGTTTTTTACAAATTGACATACCAACCCCAGCCTATAACAACGTAAAAACCAACAACTTTATTTTGAAAATATTTTGACTACCAACAACAAAAGACGTACTTTAGCGTTTGGTATAACTCTAAACCTCAAAAGGATAGTGGAAGACAAAGACAGAGAAAAAATCTACTCGAAACGCGTAAAGGCAGGGAAAAGAACTTACTTTTTTGATGTGCGTTCAACTCGTTCAAATGATTACTACTTGACGATTACAGAAAGTCGCCGTTTTCCGCAAGGAGATGGGTTTGCTTACGAAAAACACAAAATGTTTCTCTACAAAGAAGACTTCGATAAGTTTGTAGATGCCCTTCAAGAAACCGTAGCCCACATTAAAACCGAATTGATGCCCGACATAGATTTTTCTCAGTACGCCGTACGTGAAGAAGAAGACTACACAGGTAGCGATTTGAAGTGGGATTAATCAACCTTTCCTGACCTATCCTATGCCCTGCCTCTGGTTGCCCAGAGGCTTTTGGTTTTGTAGCCACCACAAAAAGCACTAATTTTGCTACCATTACTTATAATCGCCAATTAGTATTGTACGGATTGCAGCGAAAGGCCATCATACGCCCGCACTAACATTCGTCAATCAATAATCGTAAATCAACTAATGTCTCTCCAATGTGGTATTGTCGGATTGCCCAACGTAGGTAAATCCACCCTTTTTAGCGCATTATCAAGTGCCAAAGCCGAAGCTGCCAACTATCCTTTTTGTACCATTGAGCCCAATGTCGGAGTGGTTGAAGTACCCGACGAGCGCATCACTGTCCTCGAACGCCTCATTAATCCACAACGTACCGTTCCAACCATCGTTGAGATTGTTGACATTGCAGGTTTGGTTCGTGGGGCCAGCAAAGGCCAGGGGCTTGGCAACCAGTTTTTGGCCAATATTCGTGAGGTGGACGCGATTATTCACGTGGTTCGTTGTTTTTCGGACGACAACATTGTTCACGTAGAAGGCCGTGTCAACCCCGTTAGTGACAAAGAAATTATCGACCTTGAGCTTCAACTCAAAGACCTTGATTCTATCGAGAAAAAATTTGCTCGGGTAGAAAAAGCAGCCCGCGTAGGTGATGCCAAAGCCAAAGTAGAACTCGAAATTCTGACACGCGTCAAAAATGCGCTCTTTCAAGGAAAAAGCGTGCGTGCTGTCGGCTTGACGGACGATGAGAAAGCAGCCATTGCCGATCTTCAACTTCTGACCATCAAGCCCGTTATTTATGTAGCCAACGTGGATGAAACATCCATTCAGACGGGCAACGAGTACGTAGATCAGCTCAAAGCAGCCGTGGCCGAAGAAAATGCCGAAGTAATTGTGCTTTGCGCCGCCATCGAATCCCAAATCGCTGAAATGGAAGATGCTGAAGAGCGTGAAATGTTTCTAGGCGAATATGGTCTTACCGAATCGGGACTTTACAAACTTATCCGTGCCTCGTACGCCATTTTGAACTTGATTACCTATTTTACCGCAGGTGTCAAAGAAGTACGGGCTTGGACGATTCAGCGCGGCTGGAAAGCCCCACAAGCAGCAGGAGTGATTCACACTGACTTTGAGCGTGGTTTTATCCGTGCGGAGGTTATCAAACTTCCCGATTACGAAAAATACAAAACTGAAGCAGGTTGCCGCGATGCGGGCAAAATCTCCGTAGAAGGCAAAGAATACATTGTACAAGACGGCGACATCATGCACTTCCGCTTCAATGTGTAGGTTTAAAAATAACTTTCCTTTAAAAAAGGTGCCGAAGATTTTCGGCACCTTTTTTATTGCCTAAAACAACGCTTTTTCATTTTTTTTTGATAATTTCCAGCTTAGTCTCTTCGCCTAAACTTAATCGTTCATCAACCACCTTAACTCTTTTTTATGAAGCGTATTTTACTTGGTTTACTTTTATTTGCCTCTTCTTCTCTTTTAGCTCAAATCAGCAGCGACAGCGTAGTTGTGATTAAAAACGTTTCTCTTTGGGATGGGCTCTCCGAGTCGGTGACGCCCAATGCTCAAGTGATTATTGTTCACAATTTAATTAAGCAAGTGGGCAATAACTTGACCGTTCCTAAGGGGGCAAAAGTCATTGATGGCAAAGGAAAAACACTCATTCCTGGACTATCGGACGCGCATTTACACATTATGCTCAACGTCTCGATGAGTGCAGTTAGCAACACCGCTCATTGGGCTTACGTGAGCGCACGCGCTACTAAATCTGTTCACTCGTATTTGATGCTAGGTTTTACTACTATTCGCGACATGGGCGGCCCTATTTTTGGCATCAAGGAAGCCATCGACGAGGGAACCATCCCAGGCCCTCGTATTTATCCATCAGGGGCTTTTATCAGTCAGACTTCAGGGCATGGAGATTTACGGAATCGCAATGACGCAAACCCGAATTGGACAGGACAAGCCGTAAACGTAGCTCAAACGCAGGGCTGGGGCTACCTAGCCGATGGCCGCCCACAAGTCCTTAATGCCGTACGTGAAAACCTTCGACAAGGTGCGTCACAAATCAAAATGATGGCAGGTGGAGGTATTTCTACCGTCTTTGACCCCTTGCATACGGTTCAATTTACCCTCGACGAATTACAAGCGGGAGTCGAGGCGGCGGCCGATTGGGGCACCTACGTTTCGGTTCACGCTTATTATCCCGATGCTATCAAAAGAGCACTGACTGCTGGGGCCAAAACGATAGAACATGGCCACCTAATCGACGAAGAGGCCATGCAGCTTTTGAAGGAAAAAGGCGCTTTTTTGGTACCTCAAAGTTACTGGGCGGACATTCCACTCCAATTTTCGTCGAACGCCCGAAAGTTCAAACTTGTCAAAGAAGGAGCACTCAATGAAATGGCTTTGGCAAAAAAATACGGGGTAAAAGTAGCTTTTGGTACCGATGTCTTTGGTAAAATTGGCATTGAAACCGATGCTCTCAAAGAATTTACTTCTCGGCTTCGTTGGTACAGCCCTGTCGAAGTCCTTCGCCAAGCCACCTCCCTCAATGCCGAACTTTTTGCCCAAACGGGAAAACTGAACCCATACCCCGCCCCGCTCGGAGTCATTAAAGAAGGTGCGTATGCCGATTTATTAATCTACGACGGGAATCCCCTCGAAAAGTTAGAGATTGTCACGAAGCCCGAAGAATTTTTGAAGTTTATAATGAAAGACGGCAAAGTGTATAAAAATAACCTTTAAATGCAGAAGCCCGACTTAGCTAATTAAGTCGGGCTTCGTGCTTGGTTTTGTTGATGCTTGATGGACTGAATCTAACCTAATCGACAACTTCTTTTTTTCTAAACAACGCCCGAAAAGTACCCGCCATGTGAATGACATGATCAACCCGATTTTTGGCTTGACTGAGTACATGAATGTTTACTTCTTGTTCGAGCAATTTGCCAAATGATGCCGATAACATATACATTTCTTCGACATTCACTGAAAAGTCATTCACCACAAACTTTTGAAATCCTCGGTCTTGTAAATTGGCAAAATAAAGGACAAGGCAAAAATTTTCGCCCTCGAAGTAAGAAATCACTTTGTCAACGTCAAACTTCTTGGGCATTTCGTGATGGTCAACCAGTGCATCAATAATTTCTTCTTCCTCATTGGTCATGTACAAATGAGGCGTCAGATAAACAGGTGGTTGATAGTTCATTTTACTTAATCTGATTATTGGAATACTTAGCTTTTCTACTTAGAAAACTATTGGAATGCGACAAAAATGGCACACACAAATCTATTTTCATAACTTTTTAAATATTTTATTGAATTATTTATATTTTATACTTAGTTGCGTTTTAAGCTAATCCAAAGAGAAAAACACCTATTTTTATTACTTTTTCCTTTGACGGCATCTAAGTTTAAAGGTATTTTCAAAAAAATGCCTTTTTATCTCCTTTTTTACAACTCATTTTTAGCAAAAAAATATTTTCACTAAAAGACAAAAAAGGACGCGTTCCCGCGTCCCCTTAGTCTATATATGATGTCTTATTGGTAAAAAATTACCGAGAAATATCAAGTACTTCAAATTCCATTGCCCCAGCTGGTACTTGGATTTGGGCTTTTTCGCCTACTTTTTTTCCCATCAAGCCCTTCCCAATGGGTGAGCCTGCTGAGATTTTTCCTTGTTTAAGATCTGCCTCTTCCTCTGCCACCAATGTATAGGTTACAACTGCATTGTTACGGCAGTTTTTGATTTTTACTTTTGATAATATGCTCACTTGCGATGTATCAATCGACGATTCATCCAAGACCCGCGCGTTACCTACTATTTCTTCTAATTTAGCGATTTTTGCTTCGTGTAAGCCTTGCGCATCTTTGGCTGCATCGTACTCGGCATTTTCGCTCAAATCACCTTTATCACGGGCCTCGGCTATTGCACGAGCTATTTCCTGCCGACCGCGTGTTTTTAAGTCCTGCAATTCAGCCTTGAGCTTATTGAGACCTTCTTCGGTGTAATATTGTAACTTAGCCATAGTGCTGTTGTGTACGTTAATTGTTTAGTATTATATATCTGTCCTATCACTTATTTCTTCCACTAAAGACAAAAAAAAAGAACGGTGAAATGACCGCTCTACTACAAATGGGGTAGCTCTGTCACTTCTTCCTAAAAGACCGAAAAGAATTGGTTGTGTCGGTTCATGGTCGAAATTTGAACCACAAAATTAGCAATATTTGCAACGGGAATCAAGACTACATCCGTTTGTATCCAAAAAATTACTCTAAAAATCATATCTAATAATCGACAAAACGATTTTCTCAGTGTATATGTCAAAGCTTCGAATCATTTTTATGGGTACTCCTGAGTTTGCAGTGAGTAGCCTTCAAAACCTTGTAGAAAGCGGGTGCAACGTGGTGGCCGTTGTTACCGCCCCCGACAAGCCTGCTGGTCGTGGTCTGCAACTCACCCCCTCTCCCGTAAAACACTATGCCGTTTCTCAAGGTATCCCTGTTTTACAGCCTGAAAAGCTAAAAAACCCTGCTTTTTTGGAAGAATTACGTAGCTATCAAGCCGACTTGCAGGTTGTTGTGGCGTTTCGGATGCTGCCAGAAGTTGTCTGGAACATGCCCCCCAAAGGCACATTCAACCTCCATGCCTCTCTCCTACCTCAGTTTCGCGGGGCAGCGCCAATCAACTGGGCGATTATCAACGGAGAAACCGAAACGGGCGTTACTACCTTTTTTCTTGAGCACGAAATTGATACAGGAAACATCATTTTTCAAGAAACTGAACCGATTCACTACGAAGATAACGTTGGAACTTTGTACGAACGACTGATGCACAAAGGAGCGGAATTAGTCGTTCGGACTGTCAATGCCGTAGAGGCAGGGAATTATCCGCAGTTGCCCCAATCACAAAGTGAAGTCCTCAAGGCTGCCCCTAAGATTTTTAAAGAAACTTGCGAAATCAATTGGAATCAGTCCACTGAAGCGGTTCGGAATTTTATCAGGGGGTTATCGCCTTATCCTGCCGCTTGGACCACCTTGAATGGCAAATTGTGTAAAATTTATAAAAGCTCAGTGGCAACACAGGCGCCTACCGACAACGGTAGCCACTTATTTACGGACAACAAACACGTGCTACTTTTTAAAACTACCGATGGTTGGTTGTCCATTGACGAACTACAATTGGAAGGCAAGAAAAGAATGGGAATTGAAGAGTTTTTGAGGGGCACCAAAGTTACGATTGCCTGAGCTCTTTCGGAGAATATTGACTTTTCCAAATAATAAAAGCCGCTACTTGAAAGAGCGGCTTTTGTCGTTGATAAACACAACTGATATAAAAACGACGCTCAGGTAGAAAAAGTTTTAGCCTTGAAAAATAATCTCACTATTTTTCATATTATTGCAAAAAATCAACATTTGTTGATTTTCCTCGAAAAAAGTGACAGATACATGCTCCAACAAACCATCTACGAAGTACAAATTACCTACATCGGTAGCCTTACGGGTCTGCGCGAACGGGAGCCTTTTGTTTGCTATTTTTCAAACTTAAAGAAGACTGTAGAGAATTTGACAGCCCAACTCGCCTTAAACGGTTGGCCACTAAAAATCAATTACACGGCGGTCTATCGCGGGCTCAAAATGAAGAATAAATACCACTGCGATTTTGAAGTAGCAGGACATAAGGTGTTTAGGATTTCGATTACTCCTTGCGTACTCAATCCTGTTCTCACAACCCTTGGGATTGATGAAATGCCTGCATATAAGAAGTGATTTGTTTTCGACTCTTTTTTTGCAACCATATAAGACATATAAGGCCATATAAGTTTTTTCTTATAATCACTTATATGTCTTATATGGTTCAAAAAAGCTTTATTCGGCAACGAATTTGAGTTCTAGGCCGAGTTTTTTTCCCTCTTCCACCATCAAACCAAACGCTTGTTCGTACTGATTAGGAATGATTCCATCAAGAATCGCCTCCCGAACGGCCGTTTTGATAATGCCTACTTCTGCCGAAGGCTTGAGGGCGAAGGCTTGCATGATGACCTCCCCCGTAATGACGGGCTGGAAGTTCCGAATCTTATCTCGTTCTTCGAGGTCATATAATTTTTGCTCAACCTTGTCAAAATTGGCCAAATGCTTACGAACTTTATCGGGATTCTTAGACGTAATATCGGCGCGGCAAAGCGTCATTAATGCCTCCAAATCATCGCCCGCGTCAAACAACAATCGACGCAAAGCAGAATCGGTAATTTCTTCTTTTGACAAGGCAATAGGACGTAGGTGAAGGCGAACGAGTTTTTGCACAAAGCGCATACTTTCGTTCATCGGCAATTTCATTTGGCGAAAAATGCGTGGAGTCATTCTAGCGCCCAACTCTTCGTGACCGTGAAATGTCCAGCCTACTTTTTTGTCAAATCGCTTGGTGGCAGGTTTGGCAATGTCGTGCATGATTGCCGCCCAACGCAGCCACAAGTCGTTGGTATGTTTCGAAATATTATCAAGTACCTGAAGCGTATGATAGAAATTATCTTTATGCCCCTTACCATCTTGGTATTCAGCCCCTTGCAACTCTACAAATTCAGGAAAAATCAATTTTAAAATTCCCGCTTGATGCAGCAATTTAAAGCCGTAAGAAGGGGTTTTGGCTAAAATAATTTTGTTGAGTTCGTCATTGATACGCTCCTTTGAAATGATGGAAATACGCTCAGCCATTTGCACAAGGCCGTCAAACGTATCTGGCTCAATGTCGAAATTGAGTTGGGTTGCAAAACGGGCTGCCCGCATCATTCGGAGCGGGTCGTCTGAAAAAGTAATGCCAGGTTCGAGGGGGGTACGAATGAGTTTTTTCCGCAAATCACTCATCCCATTGAATGGGTCGATGAGGTCGCCATAGTTCGCTATATTTAAGCTGATTCCCATGGCATTGATGGTAAAGTCACGACGATTTTGGTCGTCTTGCAACGTACCATCTTCCACAATTGGCTTGCGAGACTCACTGCGGTACGACTCGCGGCGCGCCCCTACAAACTCCACCTCAAGGTCGTCGGTTTTGAGTTGGGCAGTTCCAAAATTTCTGAATACAATCACCTGTACTCCAAGCCGTTCTGCCACTTTTTCGGCTAATTCCACACCACTTCCAACACTCACTATATCAATGTCCTTGGAAGGACGATTCAAAATTAAATCACGCACGTATCCACCAATGACATAGGCTTCAACACCCAGTTCACGGGCGCTATCAGCAATGACTTGAAAAAGGGGATTGGAGGCTAAAACTTCACTAAAATTCATTCGGATTGCTTTTGCAAACTGCAAAGATACTATTTCTTTAAACTTTCGCCCGTGAGTTGGTGTTCATTCAGGAAGAAAAAAAGCATCAATGGAAGAAATAATTAATAAAGTAGCCAATAGTGGGCTTGTTACCTTGGATTTGGAAGATTATTACCACCAAGGCGAGCGTGTCGTGTATGACCTCAAAGACAACCTTTTTATGGGGATGATTCTCAAGGAAAAAGACTTTCGTGAGTTCCTCAAAAGTCACGATTGGGCACAGTACGCAGGCAAAAATGTGGCCATCACTTGCACCGAAGACGCCATCATCCCAACTTGGGCATACATGTTGCTAACATTACAACTTGAGCCTCACGCCCATACTGTAGTGTTTGGAACTCTCAACGATCTTGACGAAAAACTTTATTTTGATGCCATTAATCGCATTGATGTAGAGGCTTATCGCGATGTTCGCGTGGTGGTAAAAGGTTGTAGCAAACACCCCGTTCCGACGGCGGCTTACGTAGAATTGACGCGCAAACTTCAACCCGTTGTGCAATCGCTTATGTTTGGTGAACCTTGTAGTACAGTTCCCCTTTTCAAAAAGCCCAAAAACAAACTTCCACAAACGTAATTCTACAAAGGTTGTGCCTCTCCGAGGCAAAAATATCAAAAAAACTAACTTTTGTGACTACAAACGTTGTGCCTCTCCGAGGCAGAATTGTCGAAAAAACTAACTTTGGTGACTACAAACGTTGTGCCTCTCCGAGGCAAAATTGTCAAAAAAACTAACTTTGGTGACTACAAACGTTGTGCCTCTCCGAGGCAGAATTGTCGAAAAACAGCTTCGGAGAAGCTTAACATTTGTAGCATTTGTAACAACAAACGTTGCGCCTCTCCGAGGCAGAATTGTCGAAAAACAGCTTCGGAGAAGCTTAACATTTGTCGCATTTGTAACAACAAACGTTGCGCCTCTCCGAGGCAGAATTGTCAAAAAACAGCTTCGGAGAAGCTTAACATTTGTCGCATTTGTGACATTTAGCCAAAAACATATTGAGATGCCAACATGGCTTGGGCGAGTTTTAGATCATCAATGGGCAAATTGACGCCAAGCTGTGTTAATTCACTCACTACCAGCTCAGTTGCCAAATTACCAACAAGCTTATTATCGGCCAAAGGGCAGCCCCCAAAACCACGCACGGTACAGTCAATTCGCCTAACTCCAGCTTTGTAAGCTGCTTTCACTTTTTTAGGGGTGTGCGACGATTTTGCGTGCAAATGCGCCCCAAATTCCACATTTGGGAATTTTTTCACCAAATGCCCAAACAACGTCTTAATTTCGTCGGTAGTACTCGAACCTATCGTATCTGAAGGGGCGATGATATTAATCCCTAGTTGAACCAATTTTTCGGTAAACTCCTCCACGATTTCGGGACTGTAAGCATCGCCATAGGGGTTTCCAAAACCCATCGAAAGGTAAACCACCAATTCTTTGCCATTTTTTTGGCATAGATTCTGAATTTCTGCCACTTCGCCAAAAGCCTCTGCAATGGTTTTGTTCGTGTTTTTTTGTTGGAACGTTTCTGAAACCGACAACGGAAAACCCAAATATTGAATTTGCCCAAATGGTACTGCATCTTCTGCTCCACGAACATTGGCAACAATGGCTAGCAATTTAGTGGAAGTAGTCGATAAGTCTAATTTATCAACCACCTCAGCCGTATCACGCATCTGAGGTATCGCTTTGGGAGAAACAAAACTTCCAAAATCAAGCGTATCAAAACCTACCTGAAGGAGTTTATTTAAGTAATTTATTTTAGCGTCGGTCGGTACAAAGTTTACCAAACCTTGCATCGCATCGCGCGGACATTCAATGAGTTTCATTTTATTTCTAATAAATTATGAACGCGAATATTGGGTTGTAAAAATGAGAGGTAGTAATTTCATAAGTCAGTAAATTTGTGTTGCCAAACATTTATTAAACTGATTATGAGAGAATTAGAACTAATTCAACTTTATTACTACCTCTGTGAGTGCTATGATAATGAACTTTACTGGTATTGCCAAAGATTCAGTTTAAACTCAGGTTAAACGCACTTACTAATGGTTATTTTTGATGATATTGAGCAGGTAATGGTCATTCCAACCTGCTTTTTTTCG
>NZ_JBYFCH010000027.1:0-85783 GCF_057652295.1 Runella sp. R5_40
AAATTTGAACAAATTTACAACCAAAATGAATTATTAATCCTGCAAAGTAAACTGTCCGTCTAAAATGGACCACCTCAGTATATTACAAACTGCTCAACATCAATTTTATATTTTCTCAAGAGCATCGCTTTGTATTCGAGCATACGATAGACCATTTCAGGCTCATCAGCTACTTGAAATTCGATTTGAAGAACAAACGTATTCCCATGATTATCAATTACTTTTTTTAATACATCAGGCCTCCTTTCTTTGGTGATTTGAATGCGGTCCGCCGCTGCGGTCATCAGGCAGTTCTTCCAGAGAAACAGCCGTTATAGCAAGTAGGTTCTGCATGATACTTGGTATAACGGCTTCGATGTTTTCTTTAAAAATCTTGTCGTACTGGCTTGACTGTTTTTTCATTTTACAAAGTTAGCAAAATGCCGAGAGATAGATAATTCTGACAGCATTGAAACAGCTACGAGCCTTTGTCAAAGTTTAACAACGCTGGCAAAGGCTTTTTTTATTGGGTTAAACGCCTAAAAACAAAAAAGCCTCAGAGAGGCGAAATCTTAGTAGAAAAAAGGAAAACAAAGACCCGATAGCGCGAGCATTCTGCTCGTGCTTACTATTCCAAGGCTTCGAGCCTAGTTTGGGGGCAAGAAAGGCTTGAAGACGGCTCATAAAGGGAAGGAGCGGAAAGTTGAGTTGTTAAGGTGTCGGGGACGCTAGACTATAACGTTCCCAAATTGTAGTTAGGGAGCAGCTATGAACGCTTTGGGGGGCTTTCAATTGTCGTCATTCGACTTGAACCGAACGACTGCGGGGGAAGAACACACTGTGCTTGAGCGAATAAAAATCCGTAAACTGCATTAAAATTTCACACTTATGTCGAAATATATCAACCCATATACTGATTTTGGATTCAAGAAATTGTTTGGCGAAGAAGCTAACAAAGACTTGTTGGTTGATTTCCTGAATCAATTACTACCAGCCAAGCATCAAATAACAGAATTGAACTTTCGTAATGTAGAAGGAATCGCCGAGTTGTCACATGAACTAAAGGCTATTTTTGACATTCATTGCCAAACCCAAAGTGGCGAACGAATCATCGTGGAAATGCAGAAAGCAAAAGTGAATTTTTTCAAAGACCGTTCGTTATTTTATTCCACTTTTCCTATTCGAGAGCAGGCCAAGCGAGGCGAATGGGATTTTCGGTTGACACCGATTTATATGATTGCGATTTTGGATTTTCAATATGATGAACAAGAAGAAAAACAGAAGTTTTTGCGAAGTGTAAAATTAAAAGACCAAGATGGGGATGTGTTTTATGATAAGCTAACCTTTAAATTTATTCAGATGCCGTTGTTTACAAAAGGTGGGGATGAGCTTGAAACGCAATTTGAAAAATGGATATACTTTTTGAAGAAATTAGAGAGTTTTGATGAAATACCAACAATATTACAAGAACCGATATTTGAGAAAGCATTTGAGGTGGCAGAGGTTGCCAATATGACAGCAGAACAATATGAGCAATATCAAGAAAGTTTATTGACTTACATTGAAGTAAAAGAAGTTGTGAAAACTGCTGAGTTAGACGGCGTAAAAAAAGTAGCAAAAAAAATGCGGGAAATGGGTTTATCTAAATCTCAAATTAAGGAAGCAACTGGACTTACGGATGATGAGGTTAATGAATTGTAGTTTTGCTTTTTTGTTCCAACGGCACGCAAGTGCGATGCTGGGGTTTGATTTTTGATTTAACTAATTGATTTTAAGGCGTTTACGCACTTGCCCGTGTTGGACGCAACTAACTTTGAGTGCCAACGCCTTCAAAGTGTCACCAAGATAGATGCGTGCTAAGATATAAAAATCATAGAAACTGCTCTGCCTAAATGTCGCTGACTAAATTTGCATGCCAAGTTCTGAAAAAAGAAATTGAAAAGCAAAAGAATTTACTTGTCGGAGTGAAATTTGAGTAAATACCACGCATTGGATATGTCGAAAATTACTATGCGTTTGAAATATTGCTGAGAATTTACACTTTAAAACTTCACTTTTGTCCAGTCGCACGAGCCTTTGTGTTAAAACTGTCAAACTATTTCAGCAGCATACGTATCTTAAATTATTAAATTTGCCAGAGCATTTTTAACAAGATTTAAATTAGCTTGAAACTCACTATATTGTGGAAATTGTTTTACTAACTCTCCCCAAAGTTGTAGAGCAATATTAAAAAATAAAATGGCATTTGGAAGGTCATCATTACCCAAATAACATCCTCCTAAAATTTGATATGAATAAGCTAAATTGTTTTTATATTCTATCTGAGTGGGATAGTCTTTATTTAACTCTATCATTAATTGATTAAATTTTGTTGTAAATGTTATCGCTAAATCATAATTTTTAAAATTCATGAGAGCTACTGCTAATAGCTGATATGAAATTGCCAAACCATTTTTAAAATCAACCTTTTGTGAATATTCTTTGAAAAGTTCTTCAAATAGTTGAGTTTCGAATATAAAAAGATTTAGAGCTTTTTCAGGTTTTTCAATGTTCAAATATAATCTTCCTAATTGTGAACAAGAAATTGCTAAACGATTTTTAAAATCAACGTGACTAGGAAATTCATGATATAGACTTTCATAAATTTTAGTCGTTTTTTCTAAAAAAGCTAAAGCAAAATCAAATTTTTTCAATTTTAAATATATTTCTCCTAATTTTGAGTAAGCAGTTGCTAAACCACTTTTAAAGGCAATTTGATTTGGAAAATTCTTATGAAGTTCTTCTTTAATTAGTCTGTTTTTTTCAAAAAGTACTAATGCTTCATTAAGGTTACCTATACTTTGATGAAGTTCACCTAATTTTAAATAAGAGATTGCTAAGCTATTTTTTAAATTATTATCAGAATAATCAGGATAATTTTTTTCCAATATTTCACGAACCCTATTACTTTTTTCAAAATAAGCCATAGCTTCAGTTATATTTCCTATACGTTGATATAATTCTCCAATTTTTATATAAGAGCCAGACAAATTGTCTAAAATATAAACATCATTTGGAAATTTTTTAATGAGTTCTTCTTCCAGTTCTTTATACTTGAAAAAAAAATATAGAGAAACATCAAGTTTTCCATAACTTATATTAATATCTCCAAAATGTTCGTACGACAGAGCCAACCTATTTATAATATCTTTATTACTTGGGTCTATCTGGTATAATTTTTCCGAAGTTTCAATAAATTTTTCAAAATATTTATAGGCCTTTTCTAAATTGCCAAAAGTCTGGTAAAAAACACCTAATTTTTGGCAAAGCATGGCTAAATTATATTCAACTTTAAATAAATTATTTAATAAACTTTCGCTATATCGTACGTACAAGGAGGCTTGTTCGTAAGTAGCATTAATTAAACTCCCAACACCTTTTTCATAATTTAATTTATTATTATAGATGTCCAATAGAAATTTACAGTCTTGACTTAAATTTTTATTTTTAGTTTTGGTAATATCTTGTATTACAGGACTGCACTTAAAGCTATTGTTTGATTCATTATATTCTAACCATCCTTTTTGGGCCAGGTTTTGTAGAGCTTCGTCTTTACTTCCAATATTTGATAAAAGTTCTTCAAGAGTATTATAGGCTATACTTTCGGCTGGTAAAACTGCAAAAACTGAGAGCATAATAATTTCGTCAGGCTGCAATTCGCTCAAGTCGTACATGGCGGTTATTATGTCTTGAGGTTTGGATTTTTTAAATTTTTGATAATCTACATCTATCTCTTGGTTTTGGCTAAGTGCCAACAACCCTTTGCTTTGTAAGTCAATCAATAAATCACTTAATGTATATCTTGTTTTTAGTTTATTAAGAACATTTAGATTTTTGGCAAATAACTCTATTACCAGCGTATTGTTCCCTACAGCTATATACAATTGCTCAAACAATACATTTTCACTTTCTTTGTGCTTTTTGTAGTATTTTTTGAATAAAGATAATGCTTCATCAGGTGGTAAACCTTCAATTTTGTATCGTTCAGCTTGTTTAAATTCTGTAATGCGTGTAGTAAGTAACAAATGAAAATTACTACAAGTACGTAAGTTTTGATAGTGATTTTCAAGGTCTTGGATTTCGTTGGCATTGTCAATAATCAATAAACATGGTTTATCTAATTGTGCCATAGCCATCAATAACAATTTTAAACGTTCATCGCTGGTAGCTGTTTCTTCAAAAACCAGTCCCAAAGGCGTCGCCAATAATAATAGAGCGTTAGCAATGTTTTTTTCACTCAATACCCATGCCACGTGTGCATAATCAGCATGATAAGCATGGTAATATCTGGAAGCAAGCGAAGTTTTACCAACCCCACCTTCACCATTCACCAACAGTAAGAAACTTTTACCTGTAAAGAGTTTATGTTTAATAGCTTTCAAATCTTTCTCTCTGCCCAAAAATACTTCTGACATAAAGGGAGGGGTAGTGAGATGATGTGGAGGGCGAGGCGTCTCAGGTTTTAATTTTTCAAGTTTATTAAGGATTTTAGTAGTATCTTCTTTTATCTCACCAGTTTTTTGATTAATACCTTCTAAAATCCAAATCTGAAAAGCGATAAATGCCTTTTTATTGTCATCGTCTTTGAGGGCTTCTTTGTAGGCTAACTTGAAACAAAAAGGTAAAATATCAACAAAAAATTCAGCAAAATCACTTTCTCGGTTTACAGAAGAAGTAGTAAAAACGTAGTCAGTAATGGCAGAAAGACAATCAGAAGGGTCTTTGAGTATGTCATCTTCAATGGTTTCATAAGCAAGCCAAGAAGTCAAATCAGCCTTCATTTGTTTAAATATGCCTTCTAATAGCTCGATTTGCTCATCGTCTCCTACCTGTTTGAGTTTTTCAAACCACAGATTTTTGATATATCCCAGCGATGTAAGAGCAGCCTTTTTGAGTAGTTTGCTTAAATCATGGTTTAAATCATTAGGACTGGGAGTAATCAAGTATTCATGTATTTTGCTATACTCAATTTTTTCAAGTAAACCGCCCATTATTTCAGGGCTTAGGGCTTGTGTTAGCCCTTTCCCTACAGCAACAATCAAAGAAAACCCAGGAATATTTTTGTCTAAGGTAGTGCCTAAGCCTTTGAAAAAATCGATATGCTTTGCAACTACGGTAAAAATTTCTTTTGAAACGTCATCATTTGTACTACAATGAGCAACAGCAGTAGCCAATAATTTAGAAATTCGAGAATTGATTAGGGACATAGTTTTTCTTTTTTTCTAAAATTAATCAAAAGTCACGAAAAATTTTGCTTTGATATGAGATTTTTGTTCTATTAGAGAAAATTAAACTAAGCTTAAAGTAGTTTTTTTCAGTTTTGAAGAGAATATCTTTTTCCAACTATATAAGTACGAAACAAGTGGTAGGGCAACGCCCTTCTAACTGTTTGGTTATATGGTTATTATGGTTTAAATTTGTTTAATGAACAAATCTACAAACGATATTGAAAATATCAAATATTCCATCAAAAATTTCCCTAATTATTTTTTTGATGGAGATTTGAACTTGTACTACTCAAAAGACAAGATCACTTTCAGGCCTAAAAAAGCCTATATCAGCAAAAAAAGTCTTGGTTTCAAGCTCCATAAAAAGTTTTATAGCCGCCGTTTCCTAATCTCACAATGTATCATTTCAATAAGCCCAAGTATGAACTAATATTTTAATTATAATGAGTCTCTGGCCTTGTTGGCGGCTTCTTGTTCGCTTACTTGTAGATAAACGTTTGGTTTATAAGTTCCTGTAAACCAAACGTTTATTGGGTGTTCACACCTGCTTGCAAGAGGTGCATAGCGTAGCTGTACCTGAGGGTATGGATTTTCCCACGCTGCCGCTCGCATCCTGCAACAGGGCGGTTCGAGCCGTGACGACTATCAAAAGGCTTCGAGTTTAGTTTGGCACAAGAAAGGCTTGAAGCCTGTTAATAAAAGGCACGAGCGGGGACGCTCGCGCCATCGGGAAGTCGGGAAAAACTATAAATTATACATAATTTACCATTTATGTAAATAGATTTCAACCAATTCGATTAATTTTTCTTTTGATATTCCATTGTGATAGGCTAAGGAGAGAGGATGGCTAGTTGGCTCAATGTCAATATCAGGGCTATGATTGTTATCTTGTAAAATTAGGTTTGTTTTGAGGTTTACACAATCACCAAAACCTTTAATTTGTGACGAAAACCAACCAAACATTGAGCCATATTTTGAAGCATCTTCAATATCAAGGGATTCCTGAAATTTAGCGAAATTAGACTCACTTAGTGATACCCAAGGGGTAAAAGATAAAGATTCATCTAAGCCTAGAACTGGAATTATTAGAAAACCTTTTGCGAAGAAGTATTCATCATCAATAACACAAGTGTCAGAGGTTAGTTTAGTACGGAACTCTCTTTCTTCACTTGGGATAGAATAATAATATACAGGAGCTTCTAAATTGAAACTTGGAATACCCTCATGAATTTGATCACATTTTGAGCATTTGAAAGTAAAAGATGACATAAGAATAAAAATAGTGTGAATAAATTTCAGAACGCAGGCGCTCGCATCCTGCGACGGGGCGGCCCGAACCGTGACGACTATCAAAAGGCTTCGAGTTTAGTTTGGCACAAGAAAGGCTTGAAGCCTGTTAATAAGAGGCACGAGCGGGGACGCTCGCGCCATCGAGATTATGTTGTTTTGACCTTAAAGCGTTCTTTGTAGAGCTGGTAAAAGCTGAGGGAATAGGCAAGGTAAAAGCAGATGATAGTGGTTACCGTTGCAACTTGAATTTGAGGAGAAAACGCTTTTAGTTCAATGCCAACTACCCTTGGTATAAACACGAAACAATTGAAAAGTGAAAGTGCAAAGGTGGCTTGCGCACCGATGGCCGTCCATTTGAGTGAATTGATAAACTTGCGCTCTTTCTTGAAATAACCCATCGTGTGTCGGTAAGTCGCGGGCAATAAAAAGAGTAATGGAGCAAAAGACAAGAAGCCGAAGAAGCCAACCCCAATTTTTAAGGGCACCAAATACGCAAACTGAAAAGTAAGCGCCCCCACTAAAAGCGACGTAACAACAGTTGGCCAACGAAAATAATTGCCCATAATTTGCCAGTGCCGTTTTTTGATTTCGCCAGTCAAACTTTCTTCGTATTCGGCTTGAAGCTTACCCAAGCCATACTCTACGGAGGTGTAATCTTTCCAAACACTGTAATGATCCCAAACCCGCGCGGGGCGTTTGTAATCAACAAAACTCGTGTGAACTTCTCCAAAAGCATCGCCAAATGCCATCCCGCTGGCCATTCTATCTTCAATGGCCGTGATGTAGTGGTCGAGGAGTTCTTCGTACAGGTCTTGGTATTTGATGCCTCCTTGAATGATTTCTTTGCTAATGAGGTCGAGTTGGTTGGGTGTTAGTTTCATCCGAGCGAAGGTTTAAGGTTCAAAATTTTTTGAAGGTTAGACACAAAATCGGTCAATTCGGAGACCGCCGTTTGGGCTTGTTGGTGGCCATTTTCGGTCAGTTTATAATACTTTCGGTTGCGCCCATCCACGAGGGCGTTTTCGGTAGAGAGTACTCCTTCAGCTTCTAATTTATGAAGCGTAGGGTACAGCGCTCCCTCCGTGAGTTGGAGTTCTCCCAGGGTGATTTCGCGAACCCGCTGGGTAATTTCATATCCATACATGCGCCTATTTTCTTGCAAAAGTTGAAGAACAATGGCGCTCAGACAGCCTTTGAGGTACGTTTGTTGTTGCATACCGCAAATATACATTATATTTCTACATACCAAATTTTCTTAGGTATAAAATTGTCTTCTTTTGTTAACTTTGTCAAAGTTTTAGATTTTGATAAAGTTGGTGGTATGACAGCACTTCCTAAAAAATACTACACACCCGAAGAATACCTAGCGTTGGAAGAAAAAGCGGCCTATAAAAGTGAATACTTTGATGGGCAGATTTATCCGATGGGGGATTTTGAAGGGGACACGCCTGAGGCTATGGCAGGAGCCAAGCCAGCGCATAATGCCATACGGGAAAACCTTTCCATTGAAATTGGTTCATTTTTGAAAAAGAAAGGATGCCGTTCCTACTCAAGCGACCAGCGCTTATTTATCCCAGCTACGGGGCTTTATGCGTATCCCGATTTAGTGATTGTGTGCGGAAAACCTGAGTTTTCGGACAGTCAAACCAGTAGCCTTACCAACCCCGTTGTGCTGATAGAGGTGCTTTCGCAAAGTACAGCCAATTATGACAGAGGCGAAAAATTTGAACTTTATCGAGAGATTCCGACGTTGAGAGAATATCTATTGGTCGATTCTCGTCGTGTTTGGGTGGAACTTTGGCGAAAAAGCGAGCAGGGAATTTGGTCGTTGATGTTTGAAAGTAAGTCGTTGGACGCCACGGTACATTTAGAAGCAATTCAGGCCGATTTACTGCTGGCTGATTTGTACGCAAATACGGAAGATTTGCCCGAAACGGTTTTTAGAATTAGATAAACGTAAATAAAATTGAGCAACAGCTATGAGGTTTTACAAGTTATCATGTTTAGAAACCTCATAGCTGTGTCAAAAGGACTGAAAGTAAACCACGTGGGCACTTTCAGTCCTTTTGTTTTTTTATTCCACAGTTAGTTTTGTTATGTACAATTTACAATTTTGGCTTTTATGCCTCAGTAACTTCCTATTTTCTGCGAGTTTTCAAATGATGATTCCCGAACTGCCCGATTACCTGACGGCGATGGGCGGACAACCTTACATCGGACTTATCATTGCACTTTTTACGTTTACGGCGGGGTTGTCGCGGCCATTTAGCGGCAAACTGACCGATACCATTGGCCGAGTGCCCGTCATGGCTTTTGGGTCGTTGGTGTGTTGTGTGGCGAGCTTGTTTTACCCTTTTGTCCACGTGGTGTGGGGCTTTTTGTTGCTTCGCTTTTTACACGGATTCTCAACGGGAACAAAACCAACCGCGACGGCCGCCTACGTTGCCGATATCATTCCTGAAAATCGTCGCGGAGAGGCGGCGGGGATGTTGGGTATTTTTACTGCCACGGGCATGTCGTTAGGACCCGCCATTGGAAGCTACCTCACGATGTCGATGGGCATCAACCCCATGTTTTTTGTGTCGTCGGCGTTCGCGCTGTTGTCGATTTTGATTTTGCTCAACATGAAAGAAACGTTGGTTCAAACAGAACGTTTCCGATTTAGTATGCTCAAAATCAGTCGTTCCGATTTGTTTGAGCCGCGCGTGCTCAACGTGTTTGTGGTGATGTTTGCCGTTTCATTTTCGTCAGGAGTTATTCTGACGCTCATTCCAGACGTGAGCAAAACCCTCGGGATTCATAACAAAGGGCTGTTTTTTACGGTCTATACCATTGCTTCGTTGGTGATACGGGTGTTTGCTAGTAAATCGTCGGATGTCTATGGGCGCGTTCCTGTGATGATTGTTTCGTCCATACTTTTGGCGCTTGGGATGGGTATTTTGGGCGTTAGTCAATCGGTGTGGAGTTTTTGGACGGCGGCGATTTTGTTTGGTTTCTCCTGGGGACTCAACACACCTACCTTGACCGCATGGACAATTGACCTCAGCCATCCCGACTATCGCGGAAGAGCATTGGCAACTATGTACATCGCGCTTGAAGCAGGCATTGGCGTAGGGGCGTGGTGGTCGGGCTGGTGGTACGGTGGAAAACTCGCCAATATCCCCGTGGCCTTTTATGTTTCGTCGGTTTTGGCGTTAGCTTCGTTGGGTTACTTAGTGTGGTGGAAACGCACGCATCGCACCGTAGTTGGATAAAAATTAAAAACTAATGACCTTCCTCAGTACAACGCGTTGGTTTGTGTCGTAATTTTGCCCCGATGCAAGAACTTCGTACCCTCATCGGAAAAGAAATAACCCTCGAATGGCGCCAACGCTACGCCCTCAATGGGATGCTGTTGTACATTGTAAGTACGGTGTTTGTCTGTTATTTGAGCTTTAAACTCAAAGCCAACCAGCTGACGCCCATTACGTGGAACACGCTATTTTGGATTATTATCTTGTTTACGGCGGTTAATGCCATTTCCAAAAGTTTTACCCAAGAACGCGCTGGGCGCCTTTTGTACTATTATACCATCGCAAGCCCACAAGGGATTATTCTTTCCAAAATCATTTACAATTCGGGCTTGATGCTGGTTTTGTCGTTGACGGGTTTTGGGTTTTACGCTTTTGTGATGGGTAATCCTGTCGGAGATTTGTGGATGTACTTGGTGACGATTTTTTTGTCAAGCATCGGGTTTGCGTCGTCGTTGACGATGGTCGCGGGGATTGCCTCCAAAGCCGAAAACAACGGCGCCTTGATGGCGATTCTGAGTTTTCCCGTGATTATTCCTATGTTGTTGATGGTGATGAAGTTAGCAAAAAATGCCCTCGATGGCTTAGACCGTGGGTCTAGTTCGGAAGAAGTCATGATTTTGTTGGCGTTGGATGCCATCGTGGTTAGTTTGTCCTTAATTTTGTTTCCTTATTTGTGGCGTAGTTAGAGAATTAAAGTAATACCTTATGAAGAATAACTGGTGGAAAATAATAGCGGTGCTACTGCTGACTTATACACTTTACTTTGGATTGATGGGGACGGTTCCTCGTCGTGCCATTTTGAACGAAAGTATCCGTAACGTGTATTTCCATGTACCGATGTGGTTTGCCATGATTGCCATGCTCACTACCTCGTTGGTATATGCCATTAAGTATTTACGTACCAATGATTTACAATACGACCTCAAGTCGGTAGAGTTTACCAATGTCGCTATTTTGTTGGGAATTTTGGGTTGTGCCACGGGCTCGCTGTGGGCTTCCGTTACGTGGGGCGACCCTTGGCCAAGCGATCCCAAACTCAATAGCGTCGCCATCAGTATGTTGATGTACTTTGCTTACTTAATTTTGCGCGGGTCGTTTGATGATGAACAGCGTCGGGCGCGTATCTCGGCTGTGTATAATATTTTGGCGTACGCCGTGTTTATTCCCCTTATTTTTATTCTCCCTCGTTTGACCGATTCATTGCACCCAGGCAACGGTGGGAACCCCGCATTCAGTGAATTGGACATGGACAACCAAATGCGACGGATTTTTTACCCCGCTGTGATTGGTTGGGGATTACTCGGAACGTGGATGGCTACGGTACGAGTGCGAGTACGAATGTTGGAGGAGCAAGCAGATTAAAGTAGATGGCGAACAAAAGCCCAAAAATGTACAATTTAAAATAACGAGTTGAAATGAAAAAAAATAGCAAAAATACCTTTATTACAACCCTTCTTTTTGTGTTGGTTTCTTTAAACCTATTTGCTCAACAAGCCGTTGAACAGGAAATTTCAATGGCCGACCAAATGCGTGCCGATGGTAAAATTTGGGTGGTATTTGCGGTTATATCGGTCATTTTTGTGGGGATTATTGCCTTTTTGGTGAATATAGATAGGAAAGTTTCAAAGCTAGAAAAACAAGCAAAAAAATGAGCCTTTTAGACTTGATAGCCAAAATCGAAAAACTACCACTGGAAAAACAAACAGAGGTAGAAGACTTTGTTGACTTTTTGGTATCTAAAACCAAAAACGAATCAACGCCAGAACGGAAGCCAGTTTTTGGGAGTGGGAAGGGAATGTTCATTATGTCTGATGATTTCGATGAACCCCTGGAAGACTTTAAAGAATATATGTAGCTATGAAGTATTTACTTGATACTCACGCTCTTATTTGGTTTATAAATGGAGATGATAAATTGCCACAAATTGTAAAAAAATTGATTGAAACGCAGTCAGAGGGACAAGTTTTTGTTAGTGTAGTTTCCTTTTGGGAAATTGCGATAAAAGTAAGTTTGGGGAAGTTAGAGTTAACGCTACCATTTTCACAAACTCTAAAAAAAGTTGAAGAGAATGGCTTTTCTGTTTTAAGCTTGCATTTCCAACATACTTTGTCTCTCGCTCAACTCCCGTTTCATCACCGCGACCCATTTGATAGGACATTGATTGCGCAGGCGTTGACTGAAAACCTAAGCATTATAACAAAAGAGAAATTATTTGAAGAGTACGGAGTAACACGAATTTGGTAAGCATCAAAAATCAGTAAACAAATGAAAAAGATACACATTTTTGGACTTATAGTCATCGCGATTGCGATTGGAATCATTGTTTCGACCTACGGAAACGCCAGTACGTATTCCAATTTTACGGAAGCCGAAGAATTGGCCAAAGAAGGCGAAAAATCGGAAATTCACGTAGTGGGTAAACTCACCAAAGACGCAAACGGACAGATTGTCGGAATGAAATACGACCCCGTTATGGATCCCAACCACTTTGAGTTTATGTTGGCTGATACCAATAGAGTCGTTAAAAAAGTAGTATATGGCAGCCCTAAACCGCAAGATTTTGATAAGTCAGAACAAGTAGTGGTCATTGGGCGCATGGAAGGCGACCACTTCGCTTGTAATAAAATCTTGATGAAGTGCCCTTCAAAATATACCAACGAAAAGCCTGATTTTAAAGAAGCGACGGCTGCTAAACTGTAGATTATATCCAACCATGACCCTCGGAAACTTAGGACACCTTCTCGTCATTTTATCGTTCGTAACGGCATTAGTGGCTACTTACGCTTATTTGCGTGTCACGCTGTTACGAACCGATTCGTTAGAACTCAGTTCTTGGAAGCGCTTCGCAAGAGGAGCTTTTTACGTACACGTTGCGGCCATTTTGGGTGTATGTGCAACGTTATACACGATCATTTACGGACACCATTTTGAGTACCATTATGCGTGGAGCCACTCCTCAAAAGCACTACCGTGGTATTACATGATTTCGTGTTTTTGGGAAGGCCAAGAAGGGAGCTTTATGCTTTGGATGTTTTGGCAAGCCATTTTAGGGGTTGTGCTGATTCGGACCAATAAATTGTGGGAAGCCCCCATGATGACTGTTTATACCTTGGTACAGGCATTTTTGACCTCAATGATTTTAGGGGTTATTATCCCAGGTATTGATTTTAAAATTGGCAGTACGCCTTTCTTGACCATGCGGGAAGCCATGCCTGATTTACAAGTTTGGGCAATGAATCCCAATTTTGTTCCTAAAGACGGAAATGGCCTCAATCCTTTGCTTCAAAACTACTGGATGGTGATTCACCCGCCGACGCTGTTTTTGGGATTCGCGCTCACGTTAGTTCCGTTTGCGTATTTGATGGCGGGGCTTTGGAGAAAACAAGTAATCGAATGGCTTCGCCCAGCCTTGCCTTGGATGCTTTTGACGGGCGTAATTTTGGGCGTGGGTATTTTGATGGGCGGCTATTGGGCTTACGAAACCCTGAGTTTCAACAGTTACTGGAGTTGGGACCCCGTCGAAAATGCTGTATATGTGCCTTGGCTGGTAGGAATTGCTGCTTTGCACACCATGATTATTGCCAAAAAAAATGCGTCAGCACTCAAAGCCTCGGTGATTTTGGTCATTGCCCAGTTTATCCTAATTTTATATTCAACCTTCCTTACCCGAAGCGGAATTTTAGGAAATTCATCCGTACACTCATTTACTGATTTAGGGCTTTCGGGTCAGCTATTGCTTTATTTATTGGCCTTTATTGCAGTTTCGGTTATTATTTCGGCCCGCGCTTGGAAATTACTCCCTACCGATGCTGACGAAGTATCAACCTACTCGCGGGAGTTTTGGCTATTTATTGGCGCTACCGTGATTTGTTTGGCAAGTTTTCAGGTCATTATTCCAACTTCTATTCCTGTTTGGAATAAAATTGTGGAAAGCTTTGGCGGGGTGTCTAAATTGGCTCCACCTACCGATGCCATTACCTATTACACAAAATTCCAACTTTGGTTTTTTGCGGTCATTGCCATCTTAACAGGGATTGGCCAGTATTTCTGGTGGAAACGGGTGCAGAAGGGTAAAATGCAGGACTTACTTACCCCAGTCTGGATTACCCTATTCATCACTGCGATTCTCATTACTTTTGGGGGCATCAACAAACTCCCTTACATCGCTTTGTTGACGGCTTCGGTATTTGCATTGGTGGCAAATATGACCATTATTTTGGGCGTTCTCAAAGGCAGCTATCGACTTTCTGGCGGGGCAATTACCCACATCGGCGTTGCTTTGATGTTGATTGGTATTTTGTGGTCATCGGGTTATCAAAAGGTAGTGTCGCTCAATGGCTCAGGACTTTTGATTTCAAAAGAAGACTTTTTTACCAAAGACGATAACCGTGAAAACAAAGAAAACGTGTTGCTATGGTTGGGTCAATCAACGCGCATGGGTGACTACTTGCTGACCTATCGCGGGCCGCGCACCGAAATTCGGGATGTGCCGCAGTACGTGCCAAGCAGTTGGTTAGACATCATCGAGGGCGATTTTCACGCGGTGTGTTTGCGGGATATTACCATTGGTGAAAAAACATACCACAAGAAAGGTGATACCGTAGCGGTGTATCCAGAAAACGTATTCTATGAAGTGGAGTACCGTGAACCAACGGGGCGAATTACTACACTCTTCCCACGGGTACAGTTCAATGAGCGAATGGGTATGGTAACGTCGCCAGATATTAAGCGGGAACTCAACAAGGATTTGTATTCATACGCAATGATAGGTAGCAATCCAGGTGACGCCGAAGAATGGTCGCCTACTGAAAATTTCAGAGTGGCGTTGCAAGATACATTTTTTGTAAACGACTACGTGGCGGTGCTCGAAAGCGTTACCCGTACGAATGCCGTTGAAGGGGTTGCGTTAAATCCGAATGACATTGCCGTAAAAGCACAAATCAAGATTTTGGACAAAGAACGTGAGTACTATGTTGCTCCGACTTTTGCCATTAATCAAGACCGCATGGTGATGCGCAAACCCGAAGTGAGCGAAGAACTGGGTCTTCGGATTCAATTTATGGAGATTGATCCTAAAACGGGAACGTTCAGTTTTGATGCCAATTCAAAGCAGCGCGATTATATTGTCATGAAAGCCGTAGAAAAACCGCTCATCAACGTCCTTTGGATTGGGACGCTGATATTGGTTGTTGGTTTTACCATGTCAACCTTGCGCCGTTTCAGGGAGTTTCGTTTGATTCGTGATAAAGGTGTTGAATTGGAAAAAGTGCTGGACTAAATCGTGAATGAATGACGAAAAAGTCGGGCGATAAATAACCAAACAAAAAAGCAAGGTCGTAAGTCCTTGCTTTTTTGTTTCTACCTCACAAAACAAACTTGTAAAAACTGCGAGAACAATCATCACAATGGTACCGTCGAATAGGTAAAAAAAACAACGGATATTTGAATAAAAAAGGACGGGGAACCCGCTCAATGGCACTTGAGCCGCAGTAAGTACACTTTCGTGAGGCAGACACGGTGGTTGAAAGATTTTTCATAACAAAGTAATGATTGAGGAAGCTAGCTAATAAATATACAGTAAAAAGCATAAAAATACCCTGTAACAACTTGATTAAATGTTGTTTATTGAAAAGTTCTTTGCTAAATACAGTTTTGGCTTGCTATTGTTATGTTCCCTTGCCCCGAGATTTTTTTACGTAGAATCATAAATATAAAAGTGATACGTATAGTCTTCAATTCTTGTAGAAATGATGTGAAAAAGCTTTGAATTTTGGGCTAAAATGATGATTATTGTTACAAACCCGACTTCATCAACCCGTTATGGCTTTTCGCGCTACTTCTTACCTTGTTTTGGTGCTTTTATCTTTGGGTAGTTATGTGTTTGCCCAAAACTCCAACGTGTTAGGAGCTCGGTACATTGTTACTGGGCGGGTGCTGCATTACCCCGAAAAAACACCATTTGCAGGGGTGACCATTGTGGCACGAGGCCCCGAACGGCTCGTTACTACCTCCAAAGCGGATGGCACTTTTCGTTTTGAACTTCTACGAGGCAAATACACGATGGTGGCACGGATGCTGGGTTACTTTACGGAAGAAACTCCTATCATCGTTCCCGAAGACAACGAACTGGAGTTTTTGTTGCGAGAAAATGCGCTCTTATTACAAGAAGTACAAGTGAGCGAAACAAAGGCTGAACAAAATGTCTCGAAAGTCGAAATTGGGGTCGCAAAACTGACCATCAAAAGCATCAAGAAAATACCTGCGGTGTTGGGCGAAGTGGACGTAATGCGGAGTTTGCAGTTACTTCCTGGCGTATCGAGCGTGGGCGAAGGGGCTACGGGCATCAATGTCCGAGGAGGCAGCATTGACCAAAATCTTATTCTCATCGACGATGCGCCCGTTTATAATTCGTCGCATTTGATGGGTTTGTTTTCGGTTTTTAACCCCGATGCCCTCAAAGACGTAACGTTTTATCGCGGAGGAATTCCCGCGCAGTATGGAGGAAGGACGTCGTCGGTGATTGAGGTAAAAGTAAAAGAACCCGATGCTGAAAAATGGAAAGTTCAGGGTGGGGTAGGACTGGTCGCCAGCCGATTGATGGTCGATGGGCCTCTGGTTAAAAATAAAATGGCCTTACTCGTAGGAACCCGAGCTTCGTTCTCAGATTATTTATTTCGATTTGCTAAAACGGCTTCGTTAAAGGGGACAAAAGCCAATTTTTATGACATTACAAGTAAATTAGCCATCAAACCTTCGACCAAAAATCAAGTCTATATCACCTTTTACCAAGGGAAAGACGTCTTTAAAATCGCGGGCGATTCCTTGGCACGAACCGAAGTAAACGCTACTTCGTCGGTGTTTGATTGGCAAACGCGTAACCTGACGGCGCGTTGGAACCATGCCTTTTCCGAAAAACTGTTTGCCAACCTGACTGCCGTCTATAGTCGTTACGCACCCACCATTACCAATCCAGATTCGGCCAATGCCTTCGAATTAAAATCGGGAGTGACGTACAAAAACCTAAAGTTGGATGTGGGCTACGTAGCGGGGAAACATAAAATAGACGTTGGGTTAAGCGGAATTCGGTATGACATTCAACCAGGCGATTTGCAACCTACTTTGGCATCGTCAAACATCAATCCGCTGACACTCCAAAAAGAACAAGGCTTAGAAGCTGCGGCCTATTGGAACCACGAAATCGAAGTCAGCAAACAACTGAGCGTGATGTATGGCTTGCGGTATTCGTGGTTTGCCGCGCTGGGCCCGTACCGAGTCAATGCGTATGAACTCAACGTACCTCGCGACCCTACGACCACGACGGGCGGGGTAGATTATGCTTCGGGTAAAGTCATAAAAACCTACGGAGGCTTAGAGCCGCGCTTGGTCGCTCGACTCAATTTGTCGCCGACGACTTCGTTGAAATTTAGTTTTAACCGAATGTATCAGTATTTACAGCTCATTTCAAATACGACGGCGGCTTTGCCCACCGACCGTTGGAAGTTGAGCGATGCCTTTTTGAAGCCCCAAATCGGCGACCAGCTCTCGTTGGGAATATTTAAAAACTGGCAAAAAGATACCTACGAAACATCGTTGGAGTTGTATTATAAGCGTTTGACTAACGTAGCCGATTACCGAAATGGGACTAACTTGACCCTGCTCGAAGCCCCCGAAACGGCGATTTTGCAAGGAACGGGTCGTTCGTACGGCGCTGAAGTGTTGGTGCGTAAGAATACGGGTTTTTTGACAGGTTGGGTAAGTTATACTTTTGCCCAAACCGAGTACCTAATCAATAGCCCTTATGCGGAAGATAAGTACCGAAACGGGGTATATTATCCTGCCAATTTTAACAAACCACACACCGTGAATGTCGTGCTTAATTATCGGATTAGCCGCCGTACAAGTTGGTCGTTTAACTGGGTGTATAGTACGGGGCGGCCTATTACGTATCCGATTGATAAGTATTTTGTGGACAATGTGTATGTGCCAAACTACACCTTGCGAAATCAGGCAAAAATTCCTGATTATCACCGCTTAGATATTGGCTTTAACGTTGATGCGCTCCCTACCACCAAGCGCAAATGGCAAAGCGGTTGGGCTTTTTCGGTGTATAATTTATACGCCCGTCAAAATGCGTATTCTATTTTCTTCCGCACCAAAAATGACAACGTTTTGCAGTTTTACAACAAAGTAAATGCCTATAAGCTCTCCATCTTTGGAACCCTCATTCCTTCAATTACGTACAATTTTACCTATTAAAAAGCCATGTCAGTGAGACGTTATTTTGCCATTGTCATACATCATTTGCTGGGAAAAAGATGGATAGGAGCGGTAGGAGTTGCTTTGATATTAAGTCAATGCGTCACAAGTTATGACCCAAAAATCACAGAAAACGCTCAAAAACTGGTGGTCGATGGCACGATTACTAACCAGCCTGGCCCGTATAAAATTCGCCTACAATACAGCTACCCTTATACCAATCAAACTTCCGTGAATACCATTGGCGGAGCGACCGTCGTGATGAGCGACGACCAAGGAATGACCGAAAAGCTGACCGACCGTGGGCAGGGGTTGTACGAAACCTCAGTAACGGGGATACGAGGAATCGTTGGAAGAAAATACCACATTACCATCAAAACGCCCGATGGGAAAACGTATGCTTCCAACCCTGAGTTGCTCAAACCTGTAGCCGAGTTTGGAACGTTTTATACCGAATACCAAGAAACGAATTCGGCGAAGTTGAGGGGGCAGTTTGCCATGTATGTCGATGTAAAAGACCCAAGTACTCCCAACGATTTTTATCGCTGGAAATGGGCGCATTATGAGGAAATTAATTACTGTTTACAGACCGTCACAACGACTCCTGGGGGCGTCATTGCCACCCGAAACAAGTGCTGTGAACCGTGTTGGAAAATAGAGGCGTGTAATGGCTGTATCATTTTGGCCAACGATCGCCTTACCAATGGACAGACGATTACGAGAGTTCCAATCGGCAAAATTCCATTTGATGGGGTTTCAAATTATTTTATTCTTTTTGAGCAATATTCGCTGACTCAGGAAGCGTACCAGTTTTGGAAAGGGGTTGATAGCCAAATCAATAACTCAGGAGGTATTTTTGACCTTCCTGCGGCGACGGTCGTTGGAAACGTAAATTGTACCAGCCACCCCGAAGAGCAAGTGTTGGGCTATTTCGGAGCGTCTTCGGTGGTTTATAAATCCATGTACATACCTCGTAATACAACCGCCTCACTTCCGTATAACTCGGATTATTTTAATTGGATTGATTTGACTTCGTGTTACCGATGCCAAGAAAGCCCGTACCGAACCCAAAAAGCCCCGTTGGGGTGGTGATGTTGAGGGTTAATTCGTGGGTACAAGCATTATTAAATCTGAATGAAGGCAATTTTGGCCGTCTTTTTGCTTGTGTTTTAACAGAAAGACGCTTAATATCGTTAAATGAAAACACATAATGGCCTAGTTTGAAGCTAGGTACTTCTGAAAATTTGATTCAATTTGGGAAAATACTGCTGTTGAGTGGCCTTGTTATGCTAACAATGGTGGCTTCACTGCGCCCGCCTACCACGGAAGAAATCACGGCCGAACGGTTTGAAAAAACGCTTATTTTTAAGAAACACCAATTTGAAATCAGTACAACTGAGGCAGGGGCTGTGCGAGAAATGGTGATGAAAGTAAGCCGTAATAACCAATTATTAATCACGATACGCCAGAAAACTGACGGTTGGGTCATCAACGCCGAAACCGCCGATTTGGACCAAAACAACGCGCCCGAGATTTACATCTATTCGTGTACGTACGGCAGCGGAGCGTTTGGAAAAGTGTATGGCTACCAATTTTTCCCCGACTCATTTGACAAAATCCACATGGCTCCCCTGACGCCCGAATTATCGAAGGGGTACATGGGGCACGACATGTTTAAAATGGAGGACGACCACTTGGTTCGGCAGTTTCCTATTTATCTTGCAGGTGACATCAATGCCAAAGCAACGGGTGGCGTTCGGAAGGTAAAATACAAATTACAGGACATTGAGAAACGACTAGTGTTGATTCCAGAGTAACCTATGTTTGTCGCAATCGCCCCTTAGAATGGCGTAATTCCACCCCTCACGATAGCTGAAGGCCTCTTACCTTTGTCCTATCAATTAAACGACAAAAAATACACAGCGTGAAAAAGCTAAAATTACAAATGCAAATGACCCTGGATGGGTTTGTGGCAGGGCCAAACGGAGAAATGGATTGGATGACTTTTGCGTGGACAGAAGACCTCATCAATTATGTCACCGAATTGACCAATTCATTTGATACAATTGTGCTGGGAAGAAATCTTGCTGAAGGGTTTATTCCACATTGGAAGAGTGTGGCTGAAAACGTTGACAGCCCAGAAGTGGAAGTGGGTAAAATTTTCACCACGACGCCAAAAGTCGTTTTCTCAAAAACGCTAACTGCATCTCCTTGGGAAAATACGGTGGTGACAAACGGGGAGTTGGCGGAAGAATTGAATCAGCTGAAACAACAAGAAGGGAAAGACATAATCGCCTACGGTGGAGGAAAATTTGTGTCTTCGCTGCTGAAAGAAAACTTAATTGACGAGCTTCATTTGTTTGTCAACCCAGTGGCTATTGGCAACGGAATGCCCATTTTTGGGGATTTAACGAGCAAATTGCCCTTTGAACTCGTGACCGCAAAGCCCTTTGAGTGCGGAATTGTAGTGATGAATTACCGTAAAAAAACGCAGTAAGGTTTGGGTGGGTTACTCACGGTTTTGGGTGGGGCGGGTTTCTCAAAACCCGCCCGCCCGCACTACTTATAAGCCACAAGCACCTGCCAATGCGCGTTTGGCATATACCTTGGCCAGATGTTTACGGTAGGTTTTCGAAGCATAATGGTCTTCGTTCAACTCAGCACTTTCGGCCGCAGCATTGGCAGCAGCTTCAATGGTTTCGAGAGAAGCCGACTTACCCACAAGCGCAGCTCCTACGGCTTCGTCCAAAAAGGCACCGTCGGCGCTTACGCCCGTAAAGGCAACAGTTGCGTCGGTGATCGTGCCGCCATCAATGGTGATCGAAGCCGCACAGCCTACAATGGCAAAACGAGAGGCAGGCTGCATAAACTTACGATAAACACTCCGCGAACCTGCCGCAGGGGCTGGAAGTACGACTTCAGTGACAATTTCGCCTTCTTCAAGTGCCGTGTAGAAAAATCCTAAGAAAAACTCCGTCGCTGGAATCTCACGGGCACCGTTGGGTCCCTCTACTTTGATGCTGGCATTGAGGGCAATTAAGGCCGCAGGCCAGTCGGCCGACGGGTCAGCGTGGGCAATGCTTCCGCCCAAAGTACCTACGTTGCGTACTTGAGTATCGCCAATGAGTTCTCCTGCTTCAATCATTGCCCCGTAGCGACTCTGAATATCGGCATTAGAAATAATGTCGTGGTGTGTACTGGCAGCACCAATAGCGACGCCACCATCACGGACTTCGATATAACGTAACTCAGGAATACGAGCAATGTCAATCAACAACGAAGGGCTGTTGAGGCGAAGCTTCATGGCGGGAATAAGGCTGTGGCCGCCTGCCAAAATTTTTGCGTCTGGGTTTTCTGCCAAAAGGCTAATCGCCTCGCTCACCGACCCTGCGCGTTTATAATCAACTGCTTGTGGTATCATGTTTTGATTAGTGAAATAGTGAATGAATGTCGATTTTTGAGTGCAGAGTCTCGAATTTTGAATATACGACACTCTGCATTCTACACTCGAAACTTACGATTGCATTGCCGACCACACGCGCTCAGAAGTAAGCGGCATACGGATGTCTTTGACTTGATGTCCTGCTGACCAAAGCGCATCAATCACGGCATTGACCACGGCAGGTGTTGAACCAATACAGCCCGCTTCTCCCGCTCCTTTTACCCCAAGTGGGTTGTGCGGACAAGGCGTTACTTGGCGGTCGAGTTCAAACATGGGTAAATCATCGGCGCGAGGCATGGCATAATCCATGTACGAGCCATTAATGATTTGACCATTTCCGTCAAATTCAACCCCTTCGAGCAGTGCTTGTCCGATGCCCTGTGCCAAACCACCGTGGATTTGTCCGTCCACAATCATTGGGTTAATGACATTTCCAACGTCGTCAACGGCGATGAAACGTTTTACTTTGGTTGCGCCCGTTTCTTTGTCAACTTCTACCACCGCAATATGACAACCAAACGGATACGTAAAGTTGGTAGGGTCGTAGAAACTGCTAAAGTCAAGCCCTGGCTCAAGGTTGGCAGGATACACGTGTGGTACGTAAGCCGTCAGGGCAATGTCGCCAAAGCCCAGTGATTTATCTGTCCCTTTAACGGTGAATTTTCCGTCAGTAAATTCAATGTCATCGGGCGAACATTCGAGTTTGTGAGCGGCGATTTTGGCACCTTTTTCGATGATTTTATCCAAACTTTTCATAATGGCACTACCCCCTACGGCCAACGAACGGGAGCCGTACGTGCCCATCCCGAACGCAACTGTGTCAGAGTCGCCGTGAATGATGTCAACGTCTTCCATCGGAATACCGAGGCGGTCGGCAACTACTTGGGCAAACGTCGTTTCGTGCCCTTGTCCGTGGGAGTGGGCTCCTGTAAATACGCTCACTTTTCCCGTAGGCTGAACGCGCACTTGTCCTACTTCGTACAAACCTGCCCGCGCTCCCAACGAACCCACAACGGCCGACGGAGCAATACCGCAAGCTTCAATGTACGTAGAGAAACCAACGCCAAGGAGTTTGCCCGAAGCGGCGGCTTCTTTTTGGGCTTTGCGGAAATCTTCGTAGCCAAGCATTTCGAGGCCACGATGCAGCACGCCGTGGTAGTTTCCACTATCGTACTGCAAAGCAACGTTGGTTTGGTATCCAGGCTGCGTCACTCCGTCGAAGGCAGGAATAAAGTTCTTGAGACGCAATTCTGCTGGGTCAACGCCCATTTCTAAGGCCGAAAGGTCGAGAAGACGTTCCAATAAATAAGTAGCTTCGGGGCGGCCTGCACCACGATAAGCATCAACGGCAGTTGTATTGGTAAACACACACGTCATGTCCAAGTGAATCTTAGGCGTGGTGTAAAGTCCTTGTAAAAGCGTACCGTGCAGATAAGTCGGAACAGCTGTTGAGAACGTAGAAAGGTAAGCGCCCAAATTGGCAAATGTCTTAATACGAAGGCCAACGATTTTTCCGTCACCATCAAAACCCATTTCAGCTTTGGTGACGTGGTCGCGGCCGTGGGCATCGGTCAAAAACGCCTCTGAACGGGTTTCTGTCCACTTCACAGGGCGGCCTGTTTTCTTGGCCGCAAGCGTGACCAATGCTTCTTCGGTGTAGTGATAAATTTTTGAACCAAAACCACCACCTACGTCGGGGCCTACAACGCGCACCTTGTGCTCGGGTAAACCCAATACAAACGCACACATCAACAAACGGATGAGGTGCGGGTTTTGGGTGGAGGTATAAAGGGTATATTTGTCATACACGCCATCATAATGGCCAATGTAGCTGCGCGGCTCCATGGCATTGGGAGAAACCCGCTGATTGACAAACTCTAAGGTAGTAATATGAACTGCTGATGCCATGGCTTCGTCCACCTCAGCTTTCGGATTTCCAATTTCCCAGTCAAAACAGATATTGTTGGGAACATCGTCGTGAACCAAAGGTGCACCTGCTTCTACGGCCTTGGAGGCGTCGGTAATGGCAGGAAGTACTTCATAATCAATAATAATAGCCTCGGCAGCGTCTTGTGCTATTTCGCGACTTTCAGCGACGACCATCACTACCGCATCCCCTACGTGGCGTACTTTGTCTTTGACCAACAGCGGGTGAGGAGGTTCTTTCATAATGTCGCCATTTTTGAAGTTGACCTGCCAGCCACAAGGAACGCCATAATGGCCTACTTCATCGCCTGTCATAATGGTTACGACTCCTTCCATGGCAGCGGCAGCCGACGTGTCAATGCTCTTGATGCGTGCGTGGGCGTACGGACTTCTAAGTATATAGGCGTGGGTCATACCTGGGAGGTTGATGTCGTCGGTATAGCGACCTTTGCCAGTAATAAAACGCTTATCTTCAATGCGTTTTACTGATTTTCCAATGAATTTATTGCTCATGATTTTAAGTTGAAAATGTTGAAATTTGAAGTTTTGAAAATGGTAGAATAAAGACGGTGCTAAGACTTAGTTAACGGCGTCCTCTATTTTCAAATTAAACTTCTTCTGTCAGTTGCCCCGCGGCGTGTTGCACCGCCCGAACGATGTTGTGATAACCCGTGCAGCGGCAAATGTTTCCTTCCAACCCTTCGCGAATTTCTTGTTCGGTAGGATTTGGGTTTCGGTTGAGCAAATCGGCGGCGCACATGATCATGCCTGGGGTGCAGAAACCGCACTGAAGGCCGTGCTCTTCTTTAAAGCCTACTTGGAGTGGGTGCAATTCGTCGCCCGAGGCCAACCCTTCAATCGTAGTGATGGTGGCACCGTCGGCTTGGGCAGCAAGCATGGAGCATGATTTAACGGCATGGCCGTCGAGGTGAATCGTACAAGCACCGCAGCTACTGGTATCACAGCCTACGTGCGTGCCAGTGAGGCCAAGAACATCGCGTAGGTAATGTACCAAAAGCAATCGGCCTTCTACGTCGTGAGTGCGTTGAGTACCGTTGACAGTTACTGTTATTTTTGGCATACTTCTTAAAAGGTTATGTGCTTTCGCACGGTTTAAAGGAAAGATGTTTTGTGTTTCAGCCCTTCCAAGTTTTCAAAACTTAGAAGGGCTCTTCGGTCGGGTTTTGAGAAACCCTCAGCACGTTGGAAGGGCTCTCTTCGGTCGGGTTTTGAGAAACCCTCTGCACGTTGGAAGGGTTCTTCGGTCGGGTTTTGAGAAACCCTCATCACGTTTTGAGAAACCCTCAGCACTTTTAACCTGCTGTGGAGAGCTCGTCCTCGAAATTTTTGAAAAATTGTTTGGTCAAGGTGCTGGCAACGCCGCTCATCACGCGGTTTCCAGTACGAGCCAATAGCCCCGACATATCAGCCTTGCCGTCAAATGATAATTCGGTTTGGGAATCGGAGAGCGGCTTCAGCGTCATGTTGATGTCGGCATTGACGTTGCCTATTTTACTGTTTTGTACCACACGCAACGTAAAACTCTCGGGAGCTACGGCATTGGCAACTTCCGCTTTTCCTTCAAATTTGCCCGCAACGGGGCCAATTTTTACCTCAGCAATGGCTTTATAAACGCCTTCACTTTCGAGCTCAAGGCGCGAGATACCTGGTGTTACTTTGGCCAGCGTTTCGGGATTCATCAACATCGCCCAAATGGTTTCTGCGGGTGCGTTGAGGGTATGAGTTCCTGTAAGTTCCATGTAGCAAAGACGTGATTAAGTAATAGAAATTATCAAAATAATAATATTCAAAGCTACGATAATCTTTCAGTCCAAGAATGGCACTATTGTATTAAAAAACAGAACAATTCTATCAAAAGGTGTAAGTTAGAACTTAACGATTTTTTTGCGGTAATTGGCGGGGGTATCGCCAGCAGCTTTTTTGAAGACTTTCTGGAAATAATTGAGGTTGTTGTAGCCGCAAGCAAAGCAAATGTCTGAAACACTGTACGATGTGTTGTACAAAAGCTTCATGGCCAGTTGAATCCGTTGTTGGTTAATGTACTCTACGGGGGTAATGCCGTACTGTTGTTTGAAGCACCGAAAAAAGTTAGGCTCACTCATGCAGGCTTTGTCGGCGAGGTCTTTGATGGTTAGATTTCGGTGAATATTCTCTTGTACATACTTAATCGCGTAAGCAAGCCGATTGGTATTGGCAAGCTGTTGAAGGTTGGTACTTAGCACCATGCGGGCTTTGGTTTGCATGAGTCGAACAATGAGTTCTTGCAGTACCAAATTGGCGAAGTAGTCTTTGGCAGCGTTGTTTTCGGTAAACAAATAAATAAGTCGCCCGATGAGCTGGTGAATGGCGGCTTCGTTGGTGAAATAAAAATTATCGTTGGCAAATTGCCATCCTTCGTTATTATCCACCAGCGGCGAATGTTCGTTGAGGGTTTCGACGATGGTGCGAATTTTGGTCGGCGAAATCGCCAACGCCAAACATTGGGTAGGATTTTTGCTATTGGCTTCGGGAAAGTCGATGCGCATGGTTTGATGGGCAGGAACAATCACCGATTCACCTGGAAAAAAATCAAAGGAAGGTGAGTTGGTCAGGTGCATTACTTTTTTTCCCCGAATCATGCTGGCCAGCACGGGATTAGAAAAAGTAAGCTCTACGTTTTGGGCGGCTTGGTGGGTCTCGTAAATATTGAGTTCGGCATTATCGAGGGTATAAGCAGTACGGTTTTCGACAACGAGTTCTAACTTTCTGCTTTGAAGATGGGTTGTAATGTCGAACGAATTCATAAAGATGAAATGTTAGATTGAATAGCGACCTTGCACACTCATTATTGGATAAATACCAACAATTTTATGATTATTTCTATAAAAAAACAACGAGGTTTGGGGATTAAAATTGCATTAAGCTTTTCATCGTTGCTTCTCCTTCGAATTGATTCGGCCAATGCCCAAAAAAAGGACACGGTATTGCTGCGCCAACTCGCTCCCGTGACCGTGACGGCTACACGACTTGAAATCAATGAAAAACGTTTGCCAGCGGCATTGACAGTGCTCAACGGCGGGCGCATCCAAATAGGGCAGCCGCAACTTTCGATGTTCGAATCGCTGGGAGGTGTGGCAGGGCTTTTTGCTCAAAATCCAGATAATTATACCCAAGATTTACGCATTTCGATTCGGGGATTTGGGGCACGTGCGGCGTTTGGGATTCGCGGGATTCGCCTCTACGTGGATGGCATTCCTGAATCTACTCCCGATGGCCAAGCCGACGTGGATAACCTTGACATGGGGGCGATGCAGCGGATGGAGGTGATGCGCGGGCCGTCGTCGGGACTGTTTGGCAACGCTGCGGGAGGGGTAATAAGCTTACAAACCGAAAATGCGGGTCAAATGCCGTTGGCCGAAGTGCAGGGAACGGTGGGTTCGTACGGTATGCGAAGCTGGCGTTTTAAAACGGGCGTTCAACACAAAAAACTCCAAATGGTGTTTGTCGCAACTCGTAATCAATCAGAGGGTTATCGCGCCAATAGTCGCATGGAAAGTACGATTCTGAATTTGAAGCTACGCTATGATTTTGATTCATTGACGCGCCTTTCGGTGTTGGCCAACTACGGCACAAGCCCCGTAGCCGACGACCCAGGAGGACTTACATTGGCGCAAGTAGCCGAAAATCGTCGCCAAGCCCATCCAAACAACCTGCGATTTTTGGCAGGAGAGTCGGTGACCCAAGGCCGGGTTGGAATTACGTTTGAAAAAACGATGGGTAATCACCTCATTTTTGTGCGTGCTTTTGGGACAAAACGTGATTTTGCCAACTATTTGGCGTTTCAGGCCGCAGGGGCAGGAACCATCAATCGAACGTTTGCAGGCGGGAGTTTTCAATACCAGTTTTCTCAGAAATTTGATTTCCTTAGTTACCGTTTTCGGATGGGGCTTGACTTGGAGTCGCAGGGAGACACGCGCCGCCGATTTGATAACATGACGGGGGTGAGAGGAAAATTAACTTTCGACCAATTGGAATCGTTTAAGAACATTGCCTCGTATATTACGCAGGAGCTATCGTACAAAAAAATAACGATGTTGGTAGGGCTGCGTTCGGATGTGATTCGCTTAAAAGCAACCGATTATTTTATGTCGGACGGCGACCAATCGGGTGGCCGTAATTACAGTCGTATCAATCCTACGTTGGGACTTTCGTGGGAAGTTTCTCCTGCGGTTAATTTGTATTCTAACTTAGGGAGCAGCTTTGAAACGCCAACCATGAGTGAGTTGTCGAATAACCCTTCAGGAACGGGTGGGTTTAACCCCGAGCTAAATCCACAGCAAGCCTTGAATTACGAGATAGGGGCAAAGACCTATTTTGGACAACGGGTGCGGGCCGATTTGGCGTTGTTTACCATTGAAGTGAAAGATGAATTGGTGCCGTACCAAATTACGGGGCAAGCGGGGAGGGTGTTTTACCGAAACGCGGGTCGTTCAAAACGACAAGGGATTGAGGCAAGTTTGAATGCCATGTTGGCCAAAGGCTTAACCTTGTTCTCAAACTATACGTATTCGGATTTTACTTACCGTGAGTATCAAACCTCAGCGGGGAAATTTGATGGAAATGTGTTGCCAGGCATTCCTAAACACGCGGTGCAGGTCGAACTTCGTTATTTTATGCCTTCGGGGTTATTTGCGATTGCTCAGGTACGCCATGCGAGCCAATTGTATGCCGATGATGCCAACGCTGTGACCGCCAATGGATATAGCCTTTTGAATCTGCGTTTGGGTGGACAAAAGACGTGGCGGAAGTTTCATATTGAGCCGTTTGTGGGGGTAAATAATTTGTTGGACGAAACCTATTTTCAGAACGTTCAAATAAATGCGAGTGCCAACCGTTATTTTGAGCCAGCGCAAGGCCGTTTTTGGTTTGGTGGGTTGAAAGTGGGAGTGAATCGGTAATACCTTCCAAGTTTCAAGGTCGCGGTTATCAAACTTGGAAGGTTTGGGTAGCGTAGAAAAAAATGTTGATAAATCATTAAACCTTTTTCAGAATGCTGCGTCTAATCAATGAAAACAAAAACTACCTAGACAATCAGCTACCATGAAAACAAAACTCATTTTTGCCGCGTTAATACTTGGATTTATCTCAATCTCGGCTCTGGCAACGGAAAAACCCCGTAAATTTGAGCACAGAAAACATCACCGCCAGGATCGCCGCGAGGATGTGAGAGATAGAAGAGAAGATAAACGCGATCATCGCGAAGACCGACGAGACCGCAAAGAAGATATTCGTGACCGCAAAGAAGATCGTCGCGATGCGAGACACCACGGAGGGCGCCGTGACCGTTTGGAAGATCGCCGTGACCGCCGCGAGGACGTCAGAGATCGAAAAGAAGACAAACGCGACCGCCGCGAAGATGTTCGCGATCGCAAAGAAGATAGAAGAGACCGACGTAAGGGAACTAATTAAAAGGGATTGAATGTTATATAGTTGTTAGAACAACAGAAGTTGTTACACAATTTATCCAAGCGATCTTACGTTAAGACAAAATATTTTTAAAATGGCTGTATGGGTTGGACACGCCTCGACTTTTAGTTGGGGCGTGTTTTTTTATTTTCTTGACGAGGTTTCGTACAGCCCATTCCCAAAAATAAGCATCAAAATCAGCGGTGTGAGGTGTGCACCCGTTTTAAAACCTGCCCCTGTCATGGCGTAAGTGCCTGACGAAAATTTGAAATAGGTATTGATTAATATGCCAATAGATAGCACAAGAAAAGCACCTAACACAGTGAAAGCCGTCTTTTTGGGGGCTTTTGCGTGAAGACCTAGTACAATTCCTTGGCATACCAATGCCGTAAGACCTACCGTGGCAAGGGCGCGCGGAAAAGTTCTAATCATGTCATATTTAAACATCATTACCCCTATTTTGCCTAGAAGATTGGGATGAGCGAGCAGCCACGCATCTACCACGATTAATACAGCCAAAATAAGGTAGAAAAAAAGGTTTGATTTCATGTTGTCGGTTCGGGTTTTAAGTACGAATATTGCCAACAAATATACTTCATTTTATGCAAGAACATCACTTAGAGGTAAAGCGAACGGCGCGATATTTTACGCTGGGCGAACTCAACGAGTCCACCCAAAACGTTTGGTTTGTGCTGCACGGATATGGGCAATTGGCGCAGTTTTTTATCCGAAAATTTGACGTGTTGAACGACGGTCAAACGTTTGTCGTTGCCCCCGAGGCTTTATCTCGGTTTTACCTCGAAGGCGTTTCGGGTAGGGTAGGAGCGTCGTGGATGACGAAAGAAGAACGTGCCCACGAAATCTCAGACTACATTTATTACCTCAACCACCTCTACGACACGTTGTTGGAAGGCAGAGATGTATCTAAGTTGACCATTAATTTTCTAGCGTTTTCGCAGGGGAATGCGACCTTGCTTCGGTGGCTCAACAACGACCACGTTCGCTGCGACCGTTTGCTTATCTGGGCGGGTTTTTTCGGAAATGGCGTAGCCGACGTGATTGAACCCAACAAATTAGCTACTGTTCCTACGACGCTTGTGTATGGGTTGCAAGATGAGTATTTGGTACAAATTGATACGAAAAAGTACGAAGAAGATATACGAATGGCCATTCCGCACCTTGAAGTAGTGACTTTCGATGGCCGCCACACCGTTGACAGTGCGATCTTACACCAACTAGTGAAAGGATAAATGCCTATTTATTGCCACAGCCATCAATATAGGCCGTAAAAACACTGCCTGCTTCGGCCTTAAAACCTGGATTTAGCTGTACGTATTTTTGGGCGTCGTAGGTCACTTTTACCGTGGCCACGACTACGTTTTTGGCTTGAATGTTATTGCTCACTTCAAACTTTACAGCTTCCGTAATGGGGTGATTTAACAACAAAACGGTAGTGCAAGGGTCGATGCGGTACAATAGTTTATTCACCTCCAGCGTCGAACTTGCGGTGTTTTCGAGCAATGTCCAAGCAGTGTTGGCGTCGGCGTTGTGGCTGGCTAAATTTTGCTCAAGACCAACCGTAACCACTTTAGGCTCAATGGATTTTAAATACAGGCTGTCCAAGAGCTGATTGACGGTTGTGTAATTTTTGAAAGAACGCCCCACCAAATTATTGTGCAAATCCATGGCAGAGGCTGCATTTTTCACCAGTGCCGTACCTGCGTCGTTGTATTCGTAGGCTGAGGTAAACAGCCTGACAATTTCGGTAGCCGTAGCTTCGGAGGCTCCGATGTCTTTGAGTTTTTTGATGGAAAGAGCATTCCAAACCGAGTGGCGAAAGGCATTGGAACTATTGTCGTTTTGGGCTTGTGCACCCGCCCCAAAGCGCTGGTCGGTATAGACATTAGCTTCGTTTCCCGCGTCAAAAATTAATTGAGCCTGAACGGGGTATTGAAAGGCCAAGGCTTGAACGCGCGGATTAAATCCCAAAAATAAACTAGGGGAATGCCCTTTGGAATGAACCGAAAGTACGACAAAAGTAAGCAGTAGCGACGCAATAAAACGACGTAGCATGTTGGTTGGTCAGGGAAGGGTTAGGCTAGTAAAGGTACGTGAAAATGGGGATATTTTACAACAAAATACCCGACCCACTCTAAATTGGCGGATCGGGTATCAATGTCCTTGATAACACCACAAAAAACAGAAGGCTTTTGCTTGTACCAAACGCCCTTGTTTGATGTTCAAAGCTGCAAAAATATTCTTAAAACAAGATTAAATTGACCTTAAACTTTACTTAAAATATAATTTTGGCAACTACAGGCTGATGATCAGATGGATAGCGTTGGTCTTTGGCATCGGTCAAAACGCCGTATTTCAACACTTTGATGGGCGAACTGACAAAGATATAGTCGATGCGTTGCTTCATAGGAGCATCAAATTTAAACGCGTTGAAAGTTCCTTCGGGGCCATAGGCGGGGGTTGCTGATACATCGTGGGTATCGTTAAGCGCGCCTTTCATGAGTTGAATTTGTTCCGTTTCGGGGGTTGAGTTAAAGTCTCCAGTACAAATGACCAACGCATTTCCCGCAATTTCCTTCATTTTTTTAACCATCAAATGCCCCGACTGACGGCGGGCTTCTACGCCTTGGTGGTCGAAGTGGACGTTGAAAAAGTAGAACTCTTTTTTGGTGTTGAGGTCTTTGAATTTGGCCCAACTACAAATCCGATTACAGCAGGTTGCGTCCCAGCCTTTGCCTGGGGTTTCGGGGGTTTCGCGAAGCCAAAAATCGCCCGATTGAAGCAATTTAAAACGGTCTTTTCGGTAAAAAATCGCTGAGTGCTCGCCTGCTTCTTTGCCGTCGTCACGGCCTTTGCCCACAAACGCAAATTCCGTTAATTCAGCAACGCCGTTGAGCTGATGACGCAAGGCTTCTTGGGTACCAAAAATATCCCATTCGTGAAAACGAATAAGTGCTTTGACGTTTTCTTTGCGATTAGGCCAAGCATTCGGGCCGTCGTTGGGCGTATCGTAGCGTAAATTGTAAGTAGCTACGTTGATGGCCTTTGACGGCTGGGCATGACTGGCAAAAAATGCACAAAGCGCGAGAATTGGAACTAGAAATAGTGTTTTCATTTATTTACGTTTAAGACTGGATAAATACTCAATTAAATCAACCAACTCTTGCTGACTCATGGATTCATGAAGGCCAGCAGTCATCAGTGATTCGTCAAGTTTTTTCATCGAAACAACCTGACTCATTTTATAACTTTGGGTCGTACCTCCTGGGAATTTGAGGAGCAAATCAGTTTCGGTTTTACTGGCCACAATTCCGACCGTCGTGCTGCCGTCTTTGAACTTTATTTCATAACCTTCGTAGCCAAAACTTACCCCCGCACTTGGGTAGAAAATAGCCATGTATTGACCGTCTTTGCCAAGTTTACTGCCAATTTCGGATAATTTAGGCCCAAAATCTGATCCTTCACCGTTGACTTGGTGGCAAATAGCGCAGTAGTTAGCAAACACCGCTTTACCGTTGGCGACGTTGCCTGTAAGGGTCATTAGCTCGCTGACGGGCGGGAGTTTTTTGCCCGTTTTGGTTGGAGCTGCGTCAAGGTACTTGGCGGCCTGAATCTTGACATTTTTGCGCCAAGCACCGCTTACACCCTGTACGGCCACCGCTTTGTAATCGTTGGCGATTTTACCTTGTTGGAGCAAGTCGAGCACGAGGTCTTCGCCGTCCATACTTCCACCCAACGCCCGCGTAGCTTCTGTCCGAATGGCTTTGGGACGTTTGGGGTCTAGCGCTACAGTTTTTAGGATGTCTAGCGATTGTTTGCTGCCAATGCCACGAAGTGCAATCAACGTATTTTGAGCTTTGGCGACGTCTTTTCCATTAATAGTACTCCAAAGAAGCGGCGTTTGCTCTTGTTTCAACAACTGACGTGCTGCGTCGCGGCCTTCGCGTTGCATGGGTTTGTCGAGGGCAAGTTGCAACAAGCGTTTTGCTTCACTGGCAGGTTCAAATCGTTGTACCAAATCCATGTATTCGCCCGTGCCGTAGCTGGCGTCGAGCAGTTTTTGAAGGTTTTGCTGCGCCAATGGCGAGGTTTTAACAAAACCTGGGTCGAGGTGACGAAGGCAAAGTTTGGTAATTTCGGTGTCGGTATTGGTTTTCATTAACTCCAGCAACGCCGTCGATTTTTCGGTAGCGCCTGGGTTAAAATCAAACGCCCTAAAATAGCGAAGGCGGTCTTTCAACGCCACGTTTTTGTCGCCCGCCAACGAGGCCAACAACGGTACCGAAGCCGCCGTCCGTGCCCGCCAAACGAGGTCTTTCCCTTTGGCGGAGGCAGTTGGGTTAGGCCCTGCAAGTTTGAGCCATGTGCCAAAAAACTTATCCCACTGACCATCGGCCGATACACCGAGGGCTTCGAGGTACCAGCGGTCTTGTCCGTCGTAGCGGTTGGCTAATTGTGCCCAAATATCCGCTGCGAGGTCGTCGGTATTATGACGAATCGCTAATGCTACTTCCCGACGAACCTGCGGTTCTGAGTCAGAAGCTAAGAGATTCAATTGTTCTACAGTCAACGGCAATACCCCTTTGGCCGTAATTTGGCGCGCGGCCCGAATGGCCGTGATTCGTAAATCAGCGTTGGCATCTTTCAATGCCGCACTGACGTAGTTATGCCCGTTGGGAAGTTTGCTCAACAACCACAACGCCCGCGCTTTCATGCGGGGGTTTGGAGACGTTTGGTACATTTTCGATAGCTCACTTTCCGCACTTTGGCCGAGGCTACGAATTTTGTTCCACGCCAAATAACGCACCGAAACGTTGGGGCTTTGAATGGCTTTCAACGCGCCTTCCAACGTGGTGAAATCGTGGGCAGGAGTTTTGTAAGAGGTATTGGGTGGCGTGATGCGGTAGATGCGTCCACGGTTCAAATCACCCGCTTGGTGGCCACCTACGCCTGGGTCGTACCAGTCGGCGGCAAAAAGCGAACCATCAGGCGCTACGCACACATCCGACGGGCGGAACCATTGGTTGCGTTTGCCGTACAGTACGTTTACCATGTTGGCTTTGTAGCCCGCGCCATTTTTTTCAACGGGATACGAACGCACCACGTTTGGCCCCGCATCGCAGTGAATCATTTGGTTTTGGAAGACAGTTGGCAGCATATCACCTTCGTAAATCACCATACCCGTAGGCGAGCCTGCGCCCGTTTGGAGTAAGTTCGGAACTACGCCAGGGTCGTTTAAGTGCCAGTGACGGAAAGGGATTTCGGCTTCGATATTGGTCCGATTGGCACTCCAGCCTGCTCCCGTCATTTCGTCGGTGTAGCCGTAGTTGCCGTATTCCATCACGTAATTGATGCGGACTCCTTTGTTGCCATCGTCGTCGTTGTCCGACTGCCACATGGTACCGTAGCTGTCCACGGCCACTTCGTAGTTGTTGCGGAAATTGTGCCCGAGTACTTCTACGTTTTTAAAATCAGGGTCGCAACGGAACACCATTCCCTGCTTGTATTTTTTGCGGTCGATGGGCTGCCCGTCTTGGTCGAGTACGGGCTGACCTTTGCCGTCGAGTAGCTGATTTCCTTCGTTTCCAAAGTTAAAATACAGTTTTCCGTCGGGGCCAAAGGTAAAGGCGTGCATTCCGTGGTCGTGCTGTTCGCCCTTAATTCCCTGAAAAATAATCTCTTTTTTGTCGGCTTTGTCGTCACCGTTTTCGTCGGTAAACAACCAAACGTAAGGACTTTGCGATACTAAAACTCGGTTGCCCATGACCAAAACGCCTAGCGGGGCAGCCACTTCGGGACCTTGGTAAAATACTTTGCTTAGGTCGGCTTTGCCGTCGCCGTTGGTATCTTCCAAAATCAGGATGCGATCCCCTTCGGAGTGGGTAGGGTTTCCCGTGATGGCAGGGCGGTAGTTGTAGGCTTCGAGCACCCATACCCGCCCCCGATGGTCGATGTCGATGTTGGTGGGGTTGGTAATCATGGGTTCAGAAGCAAACAGATTGGCTTCCAAGCCATCGGCTACTTCCAGCGCTCCTACGGCATATTTGAGGTCGTGTTTTTGCTCTTGCGTAAGCTTGGCATACACGCTATCGAGGCTACTTTGTGAGGCACGACTTGGGTTATCGTTTTGATAACTAGCGACTAATCCACTGGTCATGGCCAGCGCGCCTAGTCCCCAAAGGTATTTTTTCATGGAGGTCGTTCATTTATGTGATGGTACAACAACTTCAGTAAAAGGAAAGAACTCACTTTTTTTAATCTACCAGAGGGGCTTAACTAATAAATTCCTACCTTTAAATTTCATTCAAACAAGATAAACAAATGCCTACCAATCCAAGAGTTTTCTTTGACATTACGGCCGATGGTGCCCCTTTAGGAAGAGTTATTTTTGAATTACGCGCGGATATTGTCCCCAAAACCGCCGAGAATTTCCGAGCATTGGCGACGGGCGAAAAGGGTTTTGGCTTTAAAGGAAGCGTTTTTCACCGCATTATTCCTCGTTTTATGCTCCAAGGAGGCGATATTACCAAAGGCAACGGAACGGGTGGAAAGTCTATTTACGGAGAAAAGTTTGCCGATGAAAATTTTAAGTTGAAGCACATAGGGCCAGGAATACTGAGCATGGCCAATGCAGGGCGCAATACCAACGGCTCTCAATTTTTTATCACAACGGTTACGACCGAATGGCTCGACGGCAACCACGTGGTGTTTGGGGAAGTGGTAGAAGGAATGGACGTGGTGCTACAAGCCGAAAGCTACGGCAGCCCCAACGGACGGACCTCTAAGAAGATTGTGATAAGTGACTGTGGCGAATTGCCTGGAATTAGCTAATTGCGTCGGAGACTCGCCCCAAATTGTAGTTTGGGGCGAGGACTATTAGAATTCGTTGTTTTACAGATTGGGGTTGTTACAATGTAGAACTTATATGCGTACTTATTGCTTGTTTTTTATTGTTATCTTTTTTGGTGGATGCCAATTAAGTTCAGAAGAGAAGAGTCGCAAAATATCTATTCCTTTTACAATTGTGGAAGGATATGGGCCATTTATTCCCTCGTTTGGTTTGCTGGGAGCAGAAGATAAACAATCTGTATGGGCAAAAACGTATGAAAACCCTAAAGGCATACCTAAAAATTGGCATCATGTAATTCAAGGTAATATTTGGTTAGATCCTTATCAGTTTGTCTATCAGCATTTTAAAAAAGGTAACATTGATAAGGGAATGTATGAATATTTACAACAGTCATGGAAGTGGGTTCCCGATACGACACAGCTAACCTCAACTTTTATTAGATGTTTTGTATATGCAGTAAGTGGGCGGGATAAAAATGGGAAACAATGGGTGATTGTTGATACAAATAACAATTTAGATTTTAGCGATGAAAAAGCATTTGAGCCTGAACAACTTGTCTTTGGTAAGAATGAATTTTCTACTAAAAATTTGCAAAGAGTACATTATGACCGTTTTACAAATGGGAAAGTTCTGGATGCAGATTTTCCATTAGTTATGAAGGTTTTTAAGGATGGTAATTTAGGGTATAATATTCCTCAATATGGAAAATGTAAATTAGGAGATTATACCATCGCTTTTCCTCGGAATAATTTTGTTTTTCAAAAGTGTGGGATTGTAGAAGAGACTGTAAACAAAACGTTTGAAAATAATCAACTTATAGAAATTGATAAATATTTGACATTAGGCGGGCTTTTGGGTAATAAATATAAGAACAAAGGAGTTAATTTTTATGCTCAAACCCTTCAATTAGAATCTGGTCATAACGAAAATGTCTATTCGTTTCAGAGTGGGTACTTATTAGAACCGTTTAAGGGCCAAGAGTTTGTTACACGAAAGGAAATACGTACCGATAATTACAAAGGCAAGTATTTATATGTTGATTTTTGGGGAACTTGGTGCCGTGGATGCGTTCAAGATATTCCTAAACTAGTCGATTTGTATCAAACATTAGATAAAACTAAAGTTGAATTTGTTGGTATAGCGGCGGGAGAGAATTCGCCTGAAAAATTGAGGAGTTTTTTAGAAAAGCATAAAGTTAAATGGCCACAAATACTCAATACTCCTCAAAATGACTTGGTGAAACAATATCATATCGATGCTTTCCCAACAACGGCTTTAATTGACCCAACTGGTAAAATTGTTCAAACGAATATCTCCGCAAAAGATTTGAAAGAAATTTTAGATAAAGAACTAAAATGAAATCGTAGGTACTGTTTCTGAATTTTTACGAGTCTTTGTTTAAATACCAACACTATGAAAAATATAATTTTGTTTTTTGTTTCATTTTCTTTCTATTTAAGTGCTAAGGGGCAAAAATTAAGTATTAGATTTTTGCCTGAAAAGCCGTCTTCTGGACAAAATATACATGTATTTTATAACACTACAGGTACTCCATTAGATACTTGTAAAAGTATTAAAGCGCTTGTGTATTTTGTAAGACCTGAAAATGATATATATGCTATCGAAATGGATTTTGATTCTGAGAACAACACTCAAATGCTTACTTTAAAGCCAGAAAATGATGTAGTAGGTATAGTGATAATTCCAACAAATCAGAGTTTTAATGTCCAGGATACTAATGGTAGTTTAGCCCATTACATCCTTTTACATGATGAAAAAGGGTTACCCTTAAAAGGAGGACACGCAGATGTAGGTATTGCTTATTGTAGATTAGTAAATAGTAATAGGTTAAATAATAGTGCTCTGAGCTTAGCCAGAGGACTGTTTGAGCAAGAGTTTGAGAAATATCCATCTTTAAAACGTAATTGGTATGTAAAATTTTACTTTAATACTTTAAATAATGATACAAAAAATTGTCAATTATTAGAAGAAGAACTAGAGAAGTTTTCTAATCTTGAAAATTTAAATGAAGATGAAATTCAAACATTAATAGAAAATTATAGAAAACTGAAAAATATAAACAAAGCTAATTATTTTTCTGATTTACAACGAACTAAGTTTCCAAATGATAATTATTCGATTCAGAATAAAGTAATGGAAGTTCAGGTAGAGTTTAATAAAGTATTAAAATTTGAAGAAAAACAGGCTATATACGAAAAATTAGTAAAGGATTATACTTATTTAAGAAATGAACTTGCAATTAAATATGTAAAAGCTACTCAGGTAATATTTCTTATGAGATTGTATAAAGATTATTTTGAAAGAGATAGATGGAGAGAGTGGTATCAATTGCTATTAGATGTGAATATTGAAGAAACTACTGCATCAATTTCAAATCTAGTTGCTTCAAATTTTTGTAATCAGGGTATTCATTTAGATATTGCTGAAAAGCTGATTATTAACTCAATAAATATTGCTGAGAGTGATTTGCTAAAACTGAATAATAATTCTTTTAAGTCATTTCTTACAAAACGAGAAATAGTTCAGTCAAAAGAAGAAAAACTTGCAAATTATTTGTGTACTTATGGTTCTATATTAAGGCGAAAGAATAAATGTGATGATGCTCTATATTTACTGAAAAAATCTGCAGTTGATTATGGAAAAAGACAGTTAGTTACTTGTAATGAAGTATATATTTTTGCCTTGCTAGAGTCAGGAATGAAAGAAGAAGCTGAACAAGAAATAAAAATTGTGATGAGCACAGGTAAAGCAAATGAAACAATTAGCAAAATGCTTAAAGAAATTTATCCGAAAGATATTGAAACAATTAAAAGTCAAGAGTATAAGTATTGGGAAAGTAGTGTAAAAAAACAAGTGATAAAGCAAGTGTCGCCTAAGTTTTCTTTAAGCAATAGAAAAAATGAAATTGTCAATTTGGAACAACTTAAAGGAAAAATTGTTGTTATTGATTTTTGGGCTACTTGGTGTGGGCCTTGTGTAGCTTCTTTTGATTCTTATTATGATATAATGAATAAGTACAACAATGATTCTACATTGACTTTTGTTTTTATTGATACGAAAGAAAAAGATTTAAAATATAGGCAGAAAGTAGAAGAAATAATGAAAAAGAAAGGCCAAGGTTTTAATGTTCTATTTGATGATACAGATGAAGTTGCACATAGTTTTGGGGTTACGAATTTGCCTACTAAATTTGTTATTGATAAAGAAGGGAATATTCGATTTAAAGACGTAGGATTTGATATAAATAAGTCAGATGAATTTGTAAAAAAATTGAGTTGGGTAATTGAACTGTTGAAAGAAGAGTCTTTTCAAAAATAAAATTCTTTATTACCCCGTTGTCCGCAGTCTTCAGTAGAGCAGTGCGCACAACGGGGTGATTTTTTGTCTTATGCAAGACTTTGTCCAATCGGTAAGTGTGTGCTTAGCACAACCCTGTTCCAAAGGTTGATGGTAATGATGGCAGTGATAATATCTGCAATTTGGGCTTCGCTAAAAAACTGTAAGGCGTTTGAATAGGTTTCGTCTGATAATCCCTTTTGATGGATCAACGTTATTTCTTCCGTTATTGTCAATACTATTTTTTCTTCATCTGTAAAAATACCCTCAGCTTCTCTCCAGGCATTCAATAGAAAAATACGCTGATTTGTTTCCCCATTTTTAATTGCATCTTGCGTGTGAACGTTGATACAATAGGCACAACCGTTGATTTGTGAAGCACGTATTTTTATGAGTTCTTTGGTTGTTTTAGACATGGAAGCCTTTGAAAGATACATTTCTAAACCAATCATCGCTTTTAGTGCATTGGGTGCAACTTCCTTAATGTTAAATCGTTTTTGCATTGTAGTATTCTTTTAAAATTGTTCAATGCAAAGTTGAAAAATGGGAAACCGAAAAAACTTAAACTGGTTTAAGAAATACTTTTCTTTCGTATTTCGCCTAAATATTCGGGAGTGCGCGCCCCCGTTGTGCTCGCTACACACAACATGGGGGAGTTTGTGGCGAAAGTAGGTTTCAGTTTGAGACGGGGCAACTTCGGCACTAAATAAAAGAAATTGCTGTTGGTGAGAAGGATAGGGACAAAATCCATCTTACATTCAACTCCTTTTTGCTACTAAATGGCCCCCAAAAACAAACTTCCCCAACCCACCCTCAAAGACCGTTTTGCGGCACTCAAGTATTTACCCCCGTTTTTTAAGGAAATTTGGAATACCCATCCGTGGATGACCGCGGGCAATGGATTGCTGCGTTTGGTACGTTCGGCTATCCCTTTTGGTACGTTGTATTTGGGAAAATTGATCATTGATGAGGTAGTAAGGTTAATCAATTCCCACTCGACGGATACCTCTTGGTTGTTGTGGTTGATTGGCCTTGAGCTTGGGTTGGCGGTGTTGTCGGATGGCCTTAACCGTGCTACGTCGTTGCTCGATGCGCTTTTGGGCGATTTGCACGCCAATCGTTCTTCCATTCAAATCATGGAGCACGCCGCTACCCTCGATTTGGCGCAATTTGAAGACCCCGTTTTTTACGATAAACTCGAACGCGCCCGTCAGCAAACCGTCGGACGGACGGCCTTGTTGGCCCAAACGTTGGCGCAGTTTCAAGACATTATTACCATTGGTTTTCTGGGAGCGGGGTTGGTGGTGTTTAGTCCGTGGTTGATTTTGATACTGGTGTTGAGCATCTTACCCGCGTTTTTGGGAGAATTTTATTTCAACGCCGAAAGCTACGCCCTTTCTTACCAATGGACGCCCCAGCGCCGCGAGCTCGACTACCTGCGTTACGTAGGAGCGAGCAACGTGAACGCCAAAGAAGTGAAATTATTCAACTTGTCGAAATTTCTGACCGACCGCTTTCGGGAAGTGTCGAGCGGGTATTACCAGCAAAACAAAAAATTGGCGTTGCGACGGGCGTTTTGGGGCGCCCTGTTGACGGCCGTGGGGACGGCGGGCTACTACGGTGCTTATGGGTACATTGGGCTGGAAACCGTCAAAGGAAGCATTACGTTGGGGAGTTTAACGTTTTTAGCTGGGTCGTTTCGGCAGCTAAAATCGTCGCTTGAAGGGATTTTGAACCGTTTTACGAGCATTTCGCAGGGGGCATTGTACCTCAAAGATTTTTTCAATTTCTTTCACCTCCAACCCGAGGTGGCTTCGCCGCTGCATCCGCGTCCATTCCCGAGTGTTATTCAGGAAGGTTTTGTGTTTGAAAATGTCAGTTTTCGCTACCCGAATGCCTCAAAGTGGGTGTTTCAGGACCTCAATTTTACCCTAAAAAAAGGCGAAAAGCTGGCGATTGTGGGTGAAAATGGGGCTGGAAAAACGACCCTTGTAAAATTGTTGACCCGCTTGTACGACCCCACCGAAGGCCGTATTTTGTTGGATGGTGTGGATTTGCGCGAGTACGATTTGGGTGAATTGCAACGCCACATTGGGGTGATTTTTCAGGATTATATTCGTTTGATGATGACCGCGCAGGCCAACATTGCCGTGGGCGACATCGAGCATATCCACGAACTCCCGCGGGTGCAAACCGCCGCCGAACGGAGTTTGGCCGCTAGTTTGATTCAAAAATTTCCAAACGGCTTGCAGCAGGTGTTGGGACGGCATTTTAGCGGAGGGACGGAGTTGTCGGGCGGAGAATGGCAAAAAATTGCCTTGGCCCGCGCCTACATGCGGGATTCTGAATTGTTGATTTTGGACGAACCCACCGCTGCCTTGGACGCCCGCGCCGAATACGAGGTGTTTCAGCGTTTCGCGGAGTTGACCCGAGGAAAAATGGCTTTGCTGATTTCGCACCGTTTCTCCACCGTCCGCATGGCCGACCGTATCATTGTGATTGAAAACGGAGAGTTGTTGGAATCGGGGAGCCACGAAACGTTGATGGCGCAAAAAGGCCGCTATGCCGAGTTGTTTCAACTGCAAGCGAGAGGATATAATTAGAATGTCGAGTGACCCTCCCGAAAGTTTCAAACTTTCGGGAGGGTTTCATTACAGCAACTTTCGGAAGGGTTTTATGGAGGTTGGGCTTACCTACCTACGGACTCGGGCGTTGACTTTAATTCGGCCTGGCGTTACCTTTTGGTATTTTTTGAACACAATCACAAACTTAATCGGAGTGGTGTAGCCCAAAAGGTCAGAAACTTGCTTTACCGAATACCGACCGCTCTCAAGAAGCTCGCGTGCTTGTTGCATTTTGTGCTCCATAAAGTACTGATGGTAAGGTGTTTGGTACAAGCTTTTGAACACACTTTTAAATTTGCTTGGACTTACTTTAAACGAGCTTGAAACTTCATCAATGGATGGTATTTTAAAAGAAAAATCAGAAACAATTTGTTCGTGTAATTGCTGAATTTTTTCTACAAACTCATCCTTAAATACATATATCTCCTTGGAAGTATTGGTAGGGGCGTTCGTTGTGGATGTGTTGATTAAAGTGGGGTAAATTCCTGTAGAAGAATGAATACAACTAAACGGAATTCGATGCTCAATAAGGAGCCGCAGAACTTGGCTTGAATCACTTTCGGAAATAACGATGTTAACGTGGTCATAAGTGGGAGACGGCATAGGAATATTTGTAATGGTTCCTGAGTTCATAAGTATAATTGTTTAAAGAAAAGAGGATTAGCAATAGAATAGGGCACTAGATACTAAATACTTTGCAAATAAGTGTTGAGTTGTTCGTGTTCTTCGAGTTGTAATTTTTTCTTAATACGTACCCGAGATAATGTAACGCTTTTGGGGCTTACTCCCAGAATTTGAGCTACTTGCTTGGGCGATAGATTAATTTTTAAATAGGCGCAATGTTTTAGGTCTAGTTCGGTAATTGAGCTTGAACGTTGACGAAGTACTTCAAAAAAATGAGGTGACACTGCTTCAAAATGAAGCTTAAACTTATCCCACTCATTTTCATCATTGGTATTGCTATCAATGGTTTTTAAAAGGTGTTTTATCTTGGCTCGTAAGCTAGGTTCGGCGTTTTCGTTGAGTTGCTCAATTTCTTTTTTGATGTTTTGTAACAAATCACTTTGTTGGCTCAAATGCAGCGTGGTTGTGGCGAGTTTTCGCTGTTCAAAATCAATTTTTTGCTGTAATTTATCTTGTTCTAATTGGGTAAGTTGTTTGGAAAGTTGCTGATTCCGATAAATCAAAAAGCCCAAAGTTAGGGCAGTCAACAATATACAAACACCAATCACGATGGCGTATTTTAGCCGAATGTTGGCTGCCTGAACCTCTTCGTCTTTTTGCGCAAGTTCAAAGTTTGTTCGTTTGGCAACGGAGGTGTAAGTGCGCTCACTTGAATAAACGGAGTCACGCATTTTGATAGATTTCTGACTATTTATGTACGCATTTTTAAAGTCACCAATTGTAAAATAGTAACTTGTCAACAGATTATGCGCCCAAATCTTGGTCGAAGCAAATCGTGCTTTTTTATAAAATGTCAAAAAACTCTTTTCTGCCTTCTCGTAGTTTTTTTGTTTCAGGTAAATCGTGCCAAGAATACCATCAATTTCGCCCGCATTGAACGGATGTGGGTGCACCTTGTACAATTTTTCGGCGGTGAGAATGGCCTTCAAGGCATCGTCATAGCGCTTTAATTCGAGGAGTGCAATAGCGTATTCGTAGTAATGATTTCCGCATTCGTTAGGGGTATTTTGTTGGCATGTAGCAATGGCTTGTTGGTGAAATGTAATTGCTTTGTTAAAATTTTCTTGACGAGAAAATACCGAGCCTAAGGCGCTTTTTGCAATACTTTCTTCGAGAAATAATTGGTTCTTTTTTGCTAGTTCATTTGCCTGTAAAAAATAATACTTTGCTGTTTCAGTGTCACTTATTTCATAATGATAATACCCCATGTCATGATAAAAACGAAAAATGGTTTTAACCGTAAATGCTGAGGGATTTGATTGGATGATTTTTTCAACAGTAAGTAAATAATCTAAACACGTATCACATTCTTTGGTTGTTTCGACAATGAGTAAGTCTGCTTGGACTTGTCCCTCTAAATAGCCTATTTTTCGGGCAGCCGAGGCCGCTTTTTTTGCATATTCATTGGCAACTGTGTTGTTGTACCAAAAGTGATAGGTTTCGGCGTATCCCAGCAGACAAATGACCTGTGCCAATGCTGAATTGGGATGTTGTTCCTGAAACTTTTTTACCAATGAAAACGCCTTGCTTGAGTCTATGGCACTATAGGTTTCAATTTCTGCCTTGGCTGCCAGCCATTCTTTGGGCATTTGGTCGAAGCCTGCGTTATCATCTTTTGTACAGTTATTTACCCCCAAACAAAGTATTGCAAATAACAGCCATATTTTGCACTTTTGATATACCTTTTGGGCGATGATAGCCATTTGTAACCTATCATTATGGTTAAAAGGTTGTTCTATTAGGCCATTTTTGGCTTTTTTGTTTTGGAATACACTACTTGTCTTAGTTGACACCATCTATGTTTTGAATGAATCTGAATATACCATTGAACAAATCGTTTGCAAAGTAGTTTGAGCAGTGCCCATAAATTTCCCTAAAACATTTTTGTAGCATGAAACTCAAGCAGAGCTTCAACGCAGAAAAGCATATAGCTGATGCCTAATAAAATGCGTTAGTCAACGTGAAAGTATTGAAAATGATACTTATGCAAAACAAATGAGGAATAAAAAATATACGAATAGATAGTTTGGTAAAATAACATAGATATGAAAAGTGTAATATTGCAATGATTTTAAAATAAAAATATACTTGCGTGTATATACTTTGAAAAATTCTAGCTTTTGTAATAAATAAGTCATATTAAAAGACATACTTTCTTGATCTTGTGAGGTGTTATATTTTGTTTTTGTTAGGATGCTTATTAAGTGCTTTTTCGGGAAAGAGTCAGACGTCTCCCGTGCTTCATTACAGGGAATCGAAGACAATTTCGCTGGGAAGCTATCTTCAGTTTTATGAAGATAAAAGCCGACTGTTTGGTATAGAACAACTTCAAAAATTGCCATCAAAAGCGTTTCAAAAAAACACTAAAACGGCTCCTAATTTTGGCGTCCGTAACTCAAAAGTATGGTTGAAGGCATCGGTCGAAAACCATTCGACAGGAAGCCTTTATTTGCTTTGTGATGAAGAGAATATTTTCAGAATAGAAGTGTATGTTATCGACCAAAAAGGCGCAATTCGCTACTATAAAACGGGTTTTTTGGAAAAATACAACAGCCGATTTTTCCAAAATAATCAGCTGACAGTACCGCTGGGTACACATCCTCAAACAGTTTATATTGGTATAAGTGGCGATGCTACTTTGTTGGCATCGATGTACGTGGCGTCGGAGAAAGCACTGGCGAGCTGGCAGCACTGGAACGATACTTTTGAAGGTGCCTTTTTGGGATGGATGTTGCTGGTGTTTTTGTATAATTTATTCATTTTCGTACAATTACGCGAGCGCCTTTATCTTACCTATTGCGTTTATGTGATTACGTGTACGTTTGTGGTGATTCGACTCGAAGGGATTGGTTTTGACTTACTTTGGCCCGAGTGTCCGTCCTTTAATCGTTGGATAGACACCCCGTCGGTAGTTAATACGTGGTTGGTCATTTTGTTTGCGATGCAGTTTCTTCAAACCAAGGCCATTGTGCCGCGGCTGCATCGCATCCTACAAGTATATTTGGGGATGCTATCTTGCTTGCCGCTGCTTGAATTTTATAATGTTCGTCCGTTGTCTAATAACCTTACAATGCTCTCGTTTTTGATAAGTTGTGCTTTGCTGATGACAACCGCCACCACCGTTTTTTGGAAGGGACTACGACAAGCTCGGTTTTATTTGTTGGGGTGGACGGTATTTCTTGGCTCGGTGGTCGTCATTACGTTGTGGAAAATGGGAATTATTACGAGTACTCATTTTTTGGTCTATAATGCTTTTCCCATTGGAACAATGTTAGAGGCAGCGCTTTTCTCTTTTGCACTGGCCGACCGTATTCGTATTTTTCGCCAAGAAGCCGACGATGCGCGTTCGTTGTCGCTGAAACGTTTGGAAGAAAACGAAAAGTTATTGGCTGAATACCAACGAGTTCAGGAGCGAAACCGTCAATTGCAAGAGAAAGATTCCCAGGGTATTTCCCAAGATGCGCCCCAACCGCTCAAGCGCCTATCGGTGCCGTCGATGAACGGGGTGCTGTTGTTGCCGTTATCGGATATTATTCACGTGCAAGCGATGGGAAGTTATTGCACTATTTTTTTGACGAATCAGAAAAAAGTGATGGCTTCCAAGCCATTGGCGGATTTTGAACCATTTTTGGTGGAAAATGAATTTATGCGGGTACACAAATCGCACCTTATAAACTTACGTCAGGTCGTACGGTATGTGAAAGGCGACGGCGGAACCCTCGTCATGACCGATGAAAGCGAGGTAAGTGTGTCGCGTACGAAAAAGGCAGAGCTACTCGCAATTTTAGGGATTTGACGTACCTTTGCACTTATTAAAGGCTAAATCCCTTTCAAATGCATCAATCATTACAACTCACATTGCCACCCGACGTGGCACTCGACGACGCTGCTTTTCAACAACATGTGGTTCGTCATTTGGGGCTACAACAAGCCGAAACCCTCACAATTCGCAAACTAAAGCAGTCGATTGACGCCCGCTCGCGGCAGGTAAAAGTCAACGTGTCGGTGGAGGTGTATGCCGATGAAGCCGCTCCGCCAGCGATTTCTTACCAAAAAAGCTACCCCGACATATCCCAAAAGCCTACTGTGGTGATTGTGGGGTGTGGGCCTGCGGGGATGTTTGCGGCATTGCGCCTGATTGAATTGGGCTACAGACCCATCGTGCTAGAGCGCGGAAAGGACGTGCGAGCGCGTCGGCGCGATTTGGCAGCGATTAACAAAGAGCACATCGTGGACCCCGATTCCAATTATTGTTTTGGCGAAGGGGGAGCGGGGACGTATTCCGACGGGAAATTATATACTCGTTCCAACAAAAGGGGAGATGTACGACGAATTTTGGAAATCTTGGTGGCGCACGGGGCTACCGACCAAATTTTATACGATGCCCATCCGCACATTGGCACCAACAAACTTCCACCGCTGATTGCCGACATGCGCGAAAGCATTTTGCAAGCAGGCGGAGAAGTGCATTTTAACACCCGAGTGGCCGATTTTATACTTGATAACCAGTCTGAAGCGATGCGCGGTGTCATCACGTCCGACGGTAAAGAATACGTGGGATTGGGGGTGATTTTGGCGACGGGACACTCAGCTCGCGATATTTTTGAACTGTGTCATCAACGAGGTGTGTACATTGAAAGTAAACCTTTTGCCGTAGGGGTGAGGATTGAACACGCCCAAAGCCTGATTGATTCGGTACAGTACCATTGTGACGATCGAGGGGCGTATTTGCCCGCGGCGTCGTACAGTTTGGTGACCCAAACCCGCGTCAATGGTGTGCAGCGGGGGGTGTTTTCGTTTTGTATGTGTCCAGGTGGGTTCATTGTCCCAGCGGCCACGGCGCCAGGCGAGTTGGTGGTGAATGGCATGTCGCCTTCACGGCGCGATTCCCGTTTTGCCAATTCGGGCATGGTGGTGAGCATCGAAGAAGCCGATTTAAAGCCGTTTGCCAAGTTTGGGCCGTTGGCAGGGCTTGAACTTCAAAAGAAAATTGAACAAAAAGCCTGTGCCATCACGGGGGGCGGGCAAGTAGCGCCTGCGCAACGGGTGCAGGATTTTATCAAACAGCGTACGTCCAGCAGTTTGTTGGAAACTTCTTACCAGCCTGGGTTGCAGTCGCTGGATTTACGCGAGTATTTGCCGCCGCACATTGCCGAGCCGCTGCGGTTGGGGTTACAAGATTTTGGAAAAAAAATAAAAGGATACGTTTCAAATGAGGCACAGTTGATTGGAGCCGAAAGTCGGACGTCGTCGCCCGTGCGCATCCCCCGCGACCGCGAAACGGCTGAACATATTCAAACCAAGCGCCTCTTTCCGTGTGGCGAAGGCGCGGGCTACGCGGGCGGTATCATGTCAGCGGCCTTAGACGGTACGTTTGTGGCGGAGTGCTTGGTGAAGCTTTATGGGAAGTAGTTTTTTTGTCATGTCAGGTGTGCGTTGGGATTCTCCAATCCCAACGCAGGGGTTGCTTACAACCCCGATTGTCTTCGGTTGTTGCCTCGCGGGGATTTGAGAATCTCCGCCCACAGCTAGAAAGTATTCTTCCCGATGGCACGTGCGGACACTCGTTTTGTAAAAGAATGTTGAATCGTGTGTTAGGATTCTCAAGGTGTGCGTTGGGATTCTCAAATCCAAACGAAGGGGTTGCTTACAACCCCGATTGTCTTCGGTTGTTGCCTCGCGGGGATTTGAGAATCTCCGCCCACAGCTAGAAAGTATTCTTCCCGATGGCACGTGCGGACGCTCGTTTTGTAAAAGAATGTTGAATCGTGCGTTGGGATTCTCAAATCCAAACGAAGGGGTTGCTCACAACCCCGATTGTCTTCGGTTGTTGCCTCGCGGGGATTTGAGAATCCCCACCCACCATAAGCAGCATTAATTTTTTTACCCTTCAGGCAACCCATTTTCGTTCTTCTGCATTTCTATCATTGAAACCAAACGAAGCAAACCCGTGTATCGCTGGCAGAAAGTTGTTGAAATGTGCAAAGAAAACAACCGATTCGCGCAGAATAGGCTGTACGAGGGCTTTGCCGCGCGATTGTTTCGGCTTTGTATGCGTTACGTTCGGCACAGCCAAGACGCGGAAGAAGTATTGATGAATGGTTTTTTGAAGTTTTTTAGAGGCTTGCCCGATTTTGACTACCGCGATGACTACAGCCTAGAAGCGTGGCTCAAACGTATCATGGTCAACGAAGCCCTCATGCACCTTCGTCAACAAAAGGCATTTCCCGTATTTACGGATACCGACGAAGCGGATAGCGCTTATCAAATAGAATCTCCCGAGACGTCGATTGATGCCGAAGCCATTTATGCCGCACTGCTCGAATTGCCCGCAGGTTACCGAATGGTGTTCAATTTGTACGTCGTTGAAGGATTTAAACACGAAGAAATCGCCCAACAACTGAACATTAATGTTGGCACTTCCAAGTCGCAGTTGAGCAAAGCAAGGGCCATGTTACAACAACTTTTAAAACAAAGAGGCTATGAGCAATACGGAACGATTTGACGAATGGGTGAGGGGAGAACTGGACAGCCTCGATAGTCCACCCGAAAACTTTCGCTCGGGGATGGTTTGGCAGCAATTACAGGCTGAACTCCATCCTGTTGCAAAAGAAAAACCATGGTTGGGCCGTCAAAAAGGGGACATTCGTTACCACATTGCCGCAGCGGTAGGGCTACTGCTGTTGGTAGGAGGAATAGGCTGGAGAATGCAGTGGTTTGTTGGTAAAAGTACGGATACTCAAGTAGCAAACCAGCGCGTTGAGGTGCTGTCAAACCAGCCTTTGGTTACGGTAATAAAAGCAAATACTAGCCTAAAAACGACGCCCGAACGGTCGATTGTTCGCAAAAAATTAGAAGTGGCACCATCGACTGCACCCCACCTTGCGCCCACTCCGACTCTTTCTGAACCCGAGCCAAACCACGAAGTAGCACTTTCAGCCGTTGAAGTTGAAGCTGTGACGGTGGCCAAGGTGGAGACCGTTCCCACAACTCCCGAAGTAGCTGCGGCGTCGATGCCCGAAGCGAGTCAGCCACCTGCGGCAAAACCGTCCCGCTTTTCTATTACCAAAAACAAAATCAAGCCTTCGTTTAAAATTGTCCATGCCAACGAATTGGCTGATTATCACAAAGTTGAAATGGCTGAAGCCCGCGAAAAGGAGGCCAAAGCCAAAGGGTTTGTGGTGATTAACTGGCAAACCAACAGCAGTAATCAGTCGGGAAGTAGCATCATGACGTCCCTTAGAAAAAAAGATTAAAACACTCAAAATCCTGTAATTACCATGAAAACCCTCATCACAACGATGCTCGCAGTGGGCATCCTTAGCCACGCTTTTGCCCAAAATTTGCCAGGAACAAAACCTTGGGTACTCGAAAAGCACAGTCGTTACCAATTTGACTTGGAAAAAGGGAATAAGCTGATTGTGTATGCCCCCAACGTGCGGAGCTTACAACAATTTCAAAACATTGACTCTACCCTTGCATTGTTTATCAGGGATTTTAAGAAAATAAAAACGGGTCTGGAAGAAACGACCAATGCGCGTACGGTCATCTACAAACCCCTTAGCAACGGGCAGTACCAACTGGATTTGAAAGAACATATCTCCGCCCAACAACGCTTCCAACTTAGGCCGCAGAGTCCAGAGCCTTTGTTGTTGAAAACCTCCCAAGATACGCTACTCATTGTACAAAATGAAAAAAGCGTGGTTATCCATGAATCGGTGTATTTTTGTTTTGTGCTGAACAACTTAGAAGATGCGGAGGGGCTTGTTGAAACTTCGACGGCCAATGCGCACATACGGAAGGCACTGGAGGATGTGAAAAAATACACGGGGCACGACCTGACCGACGAGCGGTTTTCATTTGAATACACCGACACGCCTTTGTCGGGAAGGATGTTTAGAAAAGTCCAAAACAAAAAAGAAGATTTTATCGCCGTTCACCCTTCGTTTGGTATTGGCGTATTTAGGAATGAATTGGTGCCCAACTCGCAAGTGGACTTTACGTTTGTTCCCAACAAATACAAAATGATAGGCTATACTTTGGGATGGCGCAGTATGTTTTTTACCGAGCGCAACGACCAGACCAGGCGTTTTACGACCCATAGCAATGGTTTTGTGCAGGTGGGCGTTACATTGTACGATTTTAGACGCCCCTCATCGAAACGCATAAATACCGAAAAAGTGCTGTTTGGTGCGTATTTGGGGCATTCGGTGACCAGAAACGGGTCTATTTTTGACAAAAACACTTGGAATTTTTCAATGACGGTCACGACCTATGGCATGTTTAAGATACAGCCTGAAATTTATTTTAACGGCTTCTTCAAAAGCGTCCAACCTGGTTTACGATTACAAATTGGGATTTAATCGTGCGTTGGGATTCTCTTTGTGGGTTGGGATTCTCCAATCCCAACGAAGGGGTTGCTCACAACCCCGATTGTCTTTGCTTGTTGCCTCGCGGGGATTTGAGAATCCCCGCCCACGGCTAGGAAGTATTCTTCCCGATGGTACGTGCGTACGCTCGTTTTGTAAAAGAATGTTGAATAGTGCGTTGGGATTCTCCAATCCCAACGAAGGGGTTGCTCACAACCCCGATTGTCTTCGGTTGCTGTCTCGCGGGGATTTGAGAATCCCCTCACACGGCTAGAAAGTATTCTCCCCGATGGCACGTGTGGATGCTCGTTTTGTAAAAGAATTTTTAATCGTGTGTTGGGATTCTCAAATCCCAACGAAGGGGTTGCTCACAACCCCGATTATATTCGGTTGTTGCGTCGCGGGGATTTGAGAATCCCCGCCCACGAGGCTCACGAGCTATTCCTCTTTCTCCATTACCCACAGAAGTCAATAGAAATTAGGGACATAGCGTCTGGTGCTTCTAAACAAAACGGTGAGACGGGCAGTTACACGGGTGCTGCGCTAAGCAATTATTTTGAAAATTGTGCAAAAAAATCATTAGTTTTTTGTAAAAAAAAGATTAATAAAAGCATAATACCGCTAAATTGCGCTTTCGTAAAAGTACTAGCAAAGTAACGATGCCGTTTCACGATTTTATACATCACCTCGAACAACAACTGCAGTTGCCACTGCCGGGGCAAGACGCGCATCTTAAAATGGCCTCTGCCAATAGGCTGCGGTTGAAAGCCCAACCTAACGAGAAAACGCGCCGCTCGGCCGTCTTGATTTTGTTTTATCCTTACCGCGATAAAATTTTTGCCCCCCTCATTCTTCGCCCTAAATACGACGGAGTACACGCAGGCCAAATGGCTTTTCCTGGAGGACGTTATGAAAAAACGGACGAAAACTTGATACGTACCGCATTGCGCGAAGCCCAAGAAGAAATTGGCATCAAAGCCGCCGACGTGAAGGTGTTGGGCAAACTGACGGAATTGTTTATTCCTCCCAGCAACTTCTATGTGCTGCCCGTGGTGGGCAAACTCCCCTACAAACCCGACTTTTACCCCGATCCGCGCGAAGTGGAGGCCGTTCTCGAAGTGAGCCTCGACGAACTGCTCGATGAAGGGGTGATAGGCCGCACGCAACTCGAAGTGCGTGGGGTTACCATCGAAACCCCTTTTTACGATATTCAGGGGCATAAAGTGTGGGGTGCTACCGCCATGATGATAAGCGAGTTGACGACGCTTCTTGGATAATATCCTTCTTTTAACAACTTTTAAGACCGACGTTTCGTCGGCTTTCTACCGAATTTGCTAATTTTGGCACGGCTTTCGTAGTAGAAAGCCAAAGTAGCAACCTAATTGGTGTCCCAATGTATTGATTGTAAACTCAAGACTTTTCACATTTCTACTAATTATTCATGTCTAAATTTAACCGAATAAACACCCTCTCTGGCTGGCTCGTATTTGCCATAGCGCTAGTCACTTATGTACTTACCGTAGAGCGTACAGCAAGCTTTTGGGATTGCGGCGAGTTTATCGCCTGTTCGTACAAACTCCAAGTACCACACCCTCCAGGAGCACCACTATTTTTGCTGATTGGCCGTCTGTTTTCGATGCTGGCCATGGGCGATGTCACCCAAGTAGCGTATTGGATCAACATGGTGTCGGTGGTATCAAGTGCTTTCACCATCCTATTTTTATTTTGGAGTATCACATTGTTGGCCCGCAAAATTTTGGGTAAACAAGACGACGAGCTTTCAATGGGCGAAATCATCGCCGTGGTAGGTTCTGGACTTGTGGGCTCATTGGCCTATACGTATTCTGATTCCTTTTGGTTTTCGGCTGTCGAAGCGGAGGTGTATGGTCTTTCGTCGTTCTTTACGGCCATCGTTATTTGGGCGGTGTTGAAGTGGGAACGCATCGAAGACGAAGCTGCGGCCAACCGTTGGTTGATTTTTACCTTCTATTTGGTAGGGTTGTCAATCGGCGTCCACTTGCTCAACTTGGTAACCTTGCCTGCGTTGGCGTTGGTGTATTATTTCAAAAAATACAAACCTACCTTGTGGGGTGGAATCGCTGCGTTTGTAGGAGGTTTGGTGGTGCTTGTGATCATCAACTCGGGAGTGATTGTGTGGTTGCCGTCGATTGCGGGTAAATTTGAAATTTTCTTTGTCAATACCTTAGGTACACCTTATTCGGTGGGTATCGTGGTGTTTTTGTTATTATTTGTGGGTACCTTGATTTGGGGAATCCGCTACACTGCTAAAAAAGAAAACGAAATTTGGAACGTGGCGTTGTTGTCATTTACGTTTGTTTTGATTGGCTACGCTTCTTACTTCTTGGTGTTGGTTCGTTCAAACTTCAATCCGCCAATCAACGAAAACGATCCAAGCGACGTCATTAGCTACGTTTCGTACCTAAAACGCGAGCAGTACGGTAGTCGTCCGTTGTTGTTTGGGCCTGTGTTTACGGCGCGTCCAATCAATTCGGAGCGCGGCGAGCCGATTTACCGTAAATCAAACGGTCGTTATGTCATTGCCGATTACCGTCCAGAATATGTATATGAGAAAAACCAACAAATGTTGTTCCCTCGCGTACACAGCAACCAAGGGAATCACCCGCAGTTGTACCGCGACAAGCTTAATTTGGCCGAAGGTCAAAAACCAAGCATGGGCGACAACCTGTCGTTTTTCTTCTCGCACCAGTTGGGGCACATGTACTGGCGTTATTTCTTGTGGAACTTTGTAGGCCGTGAAAGCGACGAAGAAGGCGCGGGTGGACTTCGTCCGTGGGATACCAACGAAGGGTTGCCTGATGTAATGGCTACCAATCGCGCTCGTGATAATTTCTACATGATTCCGTTTATTTTGGGCCTTTTAGGAATTGTCATTCAAGCCTTCCGCCGTCGTACCGATTTCTTGGTAACGGGCTTGTTATTCTTGATGATGGGGATTGCCCTCGTCGTTTACCTCAACTCTCCACCAGTAGAACCGCGCGAACGTGATTATATTTACGTGGGGTCGTTCTACATCTTTGCGTTCTGGATTGGGCTTGGGGTGCTATTCATTTACGATTTCTTGACCAAGTTTTTACCATCGGCTACTACCCGCGCGGGGATTGCTACTGCTTTAGGATTGTCGGCACCGTTGTTGATGGGGGCTAAAGGTTGGGATAACCACGACCGTAGCCACCGTTATCATTCGGTTGATTTTGCCAAAAACTTGTTAAATTCTTGCGCGCCAAACGCCATCTTATTTACAGGAGGTGATAACGATACCTTCCCACTTTGGTACGTACAAGAAGTAGAAGGCTTCCGTACCGACGTGCGCGTTTGTAACTTGAGCTTGTTGGGTACTGACTGGTACATTGGCCAAATGAAGCGCAAAACGTACGAGTCGCAGCCGCTACCTATTTCGTTGAATTACGAAAACTTTGCGGCGGGTAAAAACGACATTGTGCCTTTCTATGAAATGCCAGCTGTGAAAAACGGTATCAATTTGAAAGAATACATGTCGTTGGTAAAACAAAACAACGCGGCGATTCAGGTGCCATTGACGAGCGGCGAAATGACGAGCATCTTGCCATCGTCGGTGTTGGTGTTGGGTATTAATCCAGAACAAGTGCAAAAGATGAATATCCTTAAATCGGAGTTGGCGTCGTTTGTAAAAGATACCATGCAATGGAACATCGGTAAGCGCGATTTGTACAAGTCTGACCTTATTATGCTCGACATCATCGCGACCAACGATTGGAAGCGCCCGATTTATTTCTCAGGAACGTTGACCAACGAAAACTACCTCAACTTGAAAGAGTATATGCAGTTGGAAGGGTATGCGTATCGCTTGTTGCCAGTGCGTGTACCTGGCGCATCAGACGGTTACGTAAACACCGACATCATGAGCGAGAACTTGATGAAGAAGACCTTCTGGCGTGAGCTTGACAATGCCAATACGTACTACGACGGTACGTTCAAGGGCTCGCCAGCATTCTCGGCGCGTATTGCGTTCATGCGTCTAGTTGATCAGTTGATTCGTGAAGGAAAGATGGACAGAGCCAAAGCGGCGATGAACTTTATTTTGGCCAAAATGCCAGACAAGACCATTCCGTACGACCAGATTTCGGCCAACTACGTAGGGTTCTTGTTGAACTTGGGCGAAACCAAAAAAGGCCTTGACATTGCCAACACGATGGCTACGCGGGCAGAGTCGGTGTTGAAATACAACATTCAGCATCATTCAAATCAAGACAGCAATATCCAATTGTACATCCTTCAAACGCTTGCCAATGCGTGTCGTGAAGGAAAACAGGATGCCGCTGCCAAGAAATACGAGGCGCTGTTGCAACAATACATGACAGCACTCGGTGGCTAGTCGGTGACTACAATAAAAAAAAGGCTGCCCAACAAGGCAGCCTTTTTTATGGAAATGAGCGCTTATTTTTTGCCAGCGGCGAGGAGCAGAAGCACCCAGCCGATGATCATCAGTGTACCTCCAATGGGTGCAATGGCGCCAAAAGCACGAATGCCCGTAAAACAAATGGTGTACAACGAGCCCGAAAAAATAACAACACCCACTAAAAAGGCATAGCCCGACCAGTGGTAAAAGCGCTCTGCATTGACGGCGCAGTTTTGGAGCAAAATACCAATCAAAACGAGGCCAATGGCGTGGTAAAACTGGTATTTAACGGCCGTTTCGAAGGTGTCGGCTCGGCCGCTGGTTTCGAGCATGGCTTTGAGCGCATGGGCTCCGAAAGCCCCTAGCGCCACGGCAACTGCTCCTAATAAAGCACCTGCTTGGATGAAAAATTTATCATTCATATGAATTGAAAAAACGTTTTTGAACCAAAAATAGATTACTTTCTTTATAAATCCGTTTTTAGGCTAACTTTGTAGATAGAAACTTACCATAGGATTTTGACCTCCAACGGCATGAGCTTATCAGATTTTGTTACACTTTGGAAACATCGCTACCGAAAATATACCTACATAGCCCAAGAATACGTACTTGCATTTGCTACAATCGTACGTTTTTTGGGGTTAAAATTGTCTTTTTTGGGACGTAAAAAACTGGTGGCTATCATTCGTACGGAACATTTTGGCGACATTGTGGCGGCCGAACCCCTTGCGCGTCAGGTACGGGAAGCACACCCAAACGATTATATAGTGTGGGTTGTAAAGCCTGCTTTTAAAGAGTTGGTCGCGACCCATCCTGTCATCAATGAAGCTTGGGCGCAGCCTACGGTGTTACGCCGTTTGTTGGTTTTTAATTCAGGGGTTTTTGATAAAGTATATAACCTTGAATTTTGGCAAAGTAATTTGGACGCCATCAGCGGAAGGGTTCACAAAAACGAAGTGGCAGCTGCAAAAGATATAACCGTATTTAATTACTTTGAAAAAGGTAATTTGCTGACTATCTTTCAGTTGTGTGCAGAGTTGCCCGTCAAAGATGACGTGCCTCAATTGTACATTCCAGCGGCGGACGCGCAAAAAATTGCGAATTTAAACCTGCCCCAGAAACTAATTGTGATTCATTGCAGTTCCAATTATCCAGCCAAAGATTGGTCAGTTCCCAATTGGGAAAAGCTAATTTATTGGTTGATTGAAGACTTGGGCTATACGGTGGTAGAAATTGGGCTAAAAAGCAAAAATTCGGTGAGAAGCGCCAAGTACATGGATGCTTGCGGAAAGTATTCGTTGTTACAAACGGCGGAAATTATTCGTAGAGCTGAATATTTTATTGGAATAGACAGCGGGCCTGCTCATTTGGCAAATGCTGTAGGTACGTATGGTATATTACTTTTTGGTAAATTAAATAACTTCGATACGTACATGCCATACTCAGGCGACTATCAAAATGGCCGCAATGCTCGTTTGCTTTGGCAAACGGGTAAAACGTGTTCAGCGCTTGAATACCAATGGGTTCGGGGACAAATAGAGGCAATTTTGGCAAAAAGTTATAATGCACAGTTAACCGTTATCAGTTAATTGTTAACCGTGTGGGTTAAGTAGTTGTGCAAAATTAAACTGGATATAAAATTCCAGTTAGTGAATAGTAATCAGTACAAATAACGGTTAACAATTAACTGTACGTAAGCAATTAAGTAGTTTATTTTGACACAAATGGAAAACGATAAGTCCCATAATTTTCTTCGAAAAGGCACGTCAGGATATGGCTCGCGAGCGGCAAATAATAACCGCTGGTTGGAGTCGGGAGCGGGTGCAGGAAAACTTCCACCTCAAGCACTTGAGTTGGAAGAGGCAGTGCTGGGGGCTTTGATGATTGAAAAAGACGCGCTCAACGCGGTTATTGATATTTTAAAGTCGGACAGTTTTTATAAAGAAGCGCACCAACGCATCTATAATGCGATTATTACGCTCTTTACAAACTCTGAACCTATTGATTTGTTGACGGTTACGACTCAGCTGCGTCAATTGGGCGAGCTAGAAGTAGTGGGTGGAGCACAGTACATTACGGCCCTAACCACCAAAGTAAACTCCGCAGCGAACATCGAATACCACGCTCGGGTCATTGCGCAAGCGTCGATGAAGCGAGAAATGATTTCGGTGGCATCAAAGATTTTGCAAGATGCGTTTGAGGATACGACCGACGTTTTTACGCTGCTTGATACCGTAGAACAATCGCTTTTTAAAATTTCTGAATCCAATATTCGCAAGAATTACGCCGACATGAGCGCGCTCATGACCGAGGCATTACGCGAGTTGGAGCGCCGTCGCGAACAAAAAGACGGTCTGACGGGCGTCCCCTCAGGTTTTACGCAACTCGACCGCCTCACGTCGGGTTGGCAACCTACCGAATTGGTGATTCTTGCCGCTCGGCCAGCGATGGGTAAGTGTTTAGGAAAAGGCACAAAAGTAGTCATGTATGACGGTACGCTTCGCAACGTTGAGGATGTGCAAGTCGGCGATTTGTTGATGGGAGATGACTCTACACCTAGACGGGTGCTGTCATTGGCGCGAGGTAAAGAAAATATGTATTGGGTACACCAGAATAGAGGGATAAGCTATCGGGTGAATGAAAGCCATATTTTGTCCTTGAAACGTAGCAGAAATGAAGGGGGGCATCAAAAAGGTGATGTACTCAACATCGAAGTTCGCGATTACCTCAAAAAGTCAAATAAGTTTAAGAGTAATTACAAAGGTTATAAGGTTCCGATTGAGCTTTCAGAAAAAACTGTTGAAATAGACCCTTATTTTTTCGGAATTTGGCTAGGGGATGGGCATTCGTACAGTTCGCGCGTTACGAATACCGATGAAGAAGTGGTGGCGTATCTGGATACCTATGCGCATGAGTTAAATCTACAACTTGTCAAGTATCAGCAGAAGGGCAAAGCCCCTAATTATGGAATTACATCTGGTCAGAGAGGGTTAAAAACCGAAGTGTGTTTGCAGGAAGAACTTCGTCATTTGAATACGATTGGCAACAAACACATTCCTGACAGTTTTTTATATAATTCTTCCAAAAATCGCCTCAAGCTTTTGGCGGGCTTGATAGATAGTGATGGACACTATCAGAGTGATTATGATTGTTACGAAATCACCCAGAAAAACAAAAGATTGGCCGAACAAATCAAGTATTTGGGTGATTCTCTTGGGTTTAGGGTTTCTTTAAATGCCAAAAAGGCATCTATTAGCTCGATTGGCTACGAAACAGAAGTATATCGTGTCCGAATCAGTGGGGATTTGACCAAAATACCCGTAAAAATTGAGCGGAAAAAAGCACGAGAAAGACGAAGCAACATTGATTGGCGCGTAACGGGAGTCCAAGTGGAGTTTGATTGTTTTGATGACTATTATGGCTTTGAAATTGATGGGAATCACTTGTTTTTGTTGGAAGACATGACCGTGACGCACAACACGGCCTTCGTCGTTTCAAGCCTAAGAAATGCTGCCGTGGATTTTGGAATGCCCGTGGCGATTTTCTCTTTGGAGATGTCGGCGGTGCAGTTGGTCAATCGTATGATTTCGGCCGAAGCCGAGATTGACAGTGAAAAACTAAAGAAAGGAAACTTAGCCCCGCACGAGTGGACACAACTCCACCAACGCATCGACCGACTGATGCGCGCGCCTATCTATATTGATGACACCCCCGCCTTGTCGATTCTGGAGTTACGGGCCAAATGCCGCCGTTTGAAACAACAACACGACATTCAAATGGTCGTGATTGACTACTTGCAGCTTATGCAAGGCGATAGCAGCAAGGGGGCAGGAAACCGCGAACAAGAAATTGCGTCGATTTCGCGGGCGTTGAAAAACTTAGCCAAAGAACTGAATGTACCCGTGATTGCCTTGTCGCAGTTGAGTCGTGCCGTCGAAACCCGTGGTGGTGATAAGCGTCCGCAGCTGTCTGACTTACGTGAATCGGGCTCAATTGAGCAGGATGCGGACATGGTTGCGTTCTTGTATCGTCCTGAATATTATGGGTTTACGCAAGATGAAGCGGGTAATTCAGTACAAGGAGTAGGAGAAGTAATTGTCGCCAAAAACCGTAGTGGTTCGTTGGATACCATTCAGCTGCGGTTTATTGGTAAATACACCAAATTTGCCGATTTGGATAGTTTTTATGGCGCAGCTTCCTCGCCTACGCCATCGTTTAATCCAGAAGCCAGGGCACAAGCGGCGAGTTCGTTTGATACCCCACCTGCTTCGACGGGGGGAACTTTCAAAAGTAAAGCCAACGATTTGGGCGATATGGGGATGAACTTTCCACCCCCAAATCCGCTAGATGAGCCTCCGTTTTAGCTAAATACAACCTCATAACGCATCCCTTTTGCGCCAGGACCGATGGGCACCATAAAAAGTTGCACATCGCCCGCAGTGGGGTGCGTTAGAGTAAAAGTACCCTGTAAGTAATACTGACGCGTCATGTCTGTTTCAAACTCAAGCGTGAAAGGTTGACGGTAATTGCCGACACCAGTACTCCAGGCCGAAACGCGAGTGAGTTGAGCAGGGTGACTTGCTTCCGACGCAAAATGAATGGTAAAGTCCTGATTTAGATAAGGTTGAAAATCAGTAATTTGTAAGGTATCAATCATTTTCTACAAAAGTTAAGAGGTAGAATCGGGTTTCCATTGGTACAAATGGTACACCGTATTAAATTCTCCGATTTTTTTAAAGCCCAAACGCTCGTATAAATGCAGAGCGGGGTTGTTATATTCCACATGAATTGTCACCGATTTGCCAAGAACGGCCCCTTGGCGAAGCACTGCTTCTAGGAGCTTGCTGCCCAACCCTTGGCCTCGGTAGGGGGGGAGGATGGCAATGTCCATGATACGTACTTCGGTGGGACTATACTGCCAATGCACATACAGCCGTCCGATGGCTTGCTGTTCTGTTTCGATGATTTGTAAGTCAGCTCCTTTGTACAATTCTTGGTAATACTGGTGCTGGGCCATAAACTGCTGGGTCACAAAAGTACGCTTTTGTGCTTCGGTCCAGTCAGGTACTAGGGCCAATTCCTCGGCCCTAGTACTGGCATAAATTTCTAATAAAGCAGGCAAATCTGCTTCATTGATAGCTCTTGCTCTAAAAAACATTTCACTCATTCAATTACGTGCGAGGAGGAAAGACTCCTTGTAATGCAATGTTAAAATAAAACGTCAAATAAGGCATCATGTTATTATGAGGCTGATCGCCACCTGCGGGTGCCATTGCATTCATTGACATTGAAGCAAAATTGCCTCCGGGTGATGAATTATAGAGACCTGCACGAGCGACATAGGCACCTGCGGGATTAGACTGTAACCCTCCGTCATTGACCACACGCAACGTATGGCTATGGGATGGAATCTCACTTTCTAAAAGAGAGACGGTTTCACTGCCTCCAGTTTCACCCAAATCGTGTAAAGACAACCCAGGCCCTTGACCTGGATGCATGGGAGCTCGGCCTTGCAAATCAGGGAGGGCAAAATTGCTTTTTCCGTTGCCCCCATAAGTGGTGCCTAATAGGGAAAATAAAGCAGTATTTTGAGATAGAGGTAATAACTGACCGTCACACCACGCCCATCCTTTGGGGGCAAAATTAAAAGGGAATATGCGGATTTCTGCTACAAATGGATCCATGATAAGTTTGTGTTTTAGGTAGGTGAAGGAAAAATGCCAAATAGGGAGATAATAAAATCCACACATAAATACGGTTGAAAATTAGTATGTGGTTGGGATCCTCCAGTAGATCTCACAGCCTGTGGTGGAAAATTTACTACCCCACCTGAAGAATCCGTGGAATAACCATCTGCGGAAGCATTTCGAGCAAATGTAGCCCCAGAAGGGGTGCTTCCTGTTCCAGGAGAGTCATTGCCCAAAAACGGATGGGAATGGGCTGGAATTTGATTAACTGTCAGGGTAATTTCTTCGGCACCACCCGTTTCGGCCAAAATAAATCCGTTCCCTTGGTGAATAGGAAGGCGCCCACGTAAATCGGGCAGGGCAAAGGTTGACTGTCCATCTCCACCGTAGGTAGTACCAATAAGGTTAAAAAGGGTCTCGTATTCCGAAATAGGGACAAGTTGCCCTTCGCAAAACATCCATCCTGCGGGGGCAAAATTACCTGCAAACATTCGTATTTCGCCAACATAAGGTTGAGCCATAATCGTTGAAGTTTAAGGGTTAAAGAAAAGGTAAATACAGTAAAAGTGTAGGGTAGCCTACTAGGTGGGGCTTGGGAAGATTCCCTGTAATGCTATTGTAAAACTCAGCGTCAGGAAAGGCTGCATGTTAAGGTGTGCCTGACTCCCACCCGTATTAGTTATCATTCCTGGGTTCATAGCTACGTTGGCCGTTCCAGAATAGAATTCAGAAGGAGACGAATTGGCAAAATAACTACTGGTAGTTGGCGCAATAGAATTCTGTGAGGCTGTGGTAGCAGTGGCTACGTGGGTGTGGGTGGGTAATTCTGAAATGGATAAAGTATGCGCTTGCTCACCTGCGCGCTCACCCAACGTATGCCCACTCCCTACGTGGATAGGGGTTCGACCACGTAAATCGGGTAAATTAAAAGTGGTTTGGCCATTGCCTCCAAACGTAGTGCCTAAAAGAGAAAACAATGCTTGGTTTTGGTTGATGGGAAGTGATTGCCCATTACAAAGCGCCCAACCTTTGGGTGCAAACACAAAACTCATGATCCGAATTTCGGACAAAAACGGTTCTGCCATAACATTTGAGGGTTTAGTAAAACAATGAAAAATTAAGATAAAGGTCTTGATTCCCAGAGGATATATGTGTTCTTTTTGAGGAGAATAGTTGTTACAATGTAGTTGTTCGAGTGAAGATACGATTGAAGATGTACGTCACCTTTGGCACTTAGGTAGCGCCCCGTCTTACTAGCTTTTAACGGGATAAGGGTGGCAAAGGTAGTAGTCCCTAATTGCATAGAAGCTTCAGCGAGGGCTTGTAATTCAAACAATGACCAACACGCGATTTTTTCCCAAGTCCCCGTTGCTTGGCGTTGCCAAAACGGAACCATCAAGTCTAGGGTGCCTAGCGTTGGGTGCTTTTTTTCAAACACCTGCAAACAGTATTGCTGTTGTTCATAAAAGTAAACTTGATTTTCTGCTTGCGAAAATTCTCCTGAAAGAACGGCAGGTAGAGGCGCTGGTAAAGCGCCAGCTGAAGCAATCGAAACGGATTCAATGGGACAAATACTAACAAGTTGCGATAACCATTGAGACCATGTTTGGGGGGAAGAGATAGGCGATTGAGCATAACCCGATAAAAACGGAAGGCTGCCCAAGGAAGTACCTAATAGCTTTATAAACGGCCGTCTTTGCATAACTGAGTAAAGAATAGAGTTTTTCAACGTTGATGGAGACTCATTAAAACTATTTACCAAATATGCTTTATTGGTATAATTTTTTGCGCCTCCACGAACAAAGATATAAAAAATAGTACATTAAAATTATTTTTTTTGAAATTTTTTCGACTACTTTTGAATAATTTATTACACGTTATACTCAGTTTTGAAAAACTACTACGTCATGAAAATCTCTACTCCCATCTCGGTGAGCTTAGTACTCAGTGTACTGATTCAACTTTTCTCCCTTCCAGAAGACAACTATCAGCTAAAACCTGTTGCGTCTCCCAATGAAAAATTGGCCAAAGGAAACCCAGTTGCGAATGCCAATGCAAAGCGAAAGATCTTGCCACTCAGTCCTTTGGCGCCACCTCCAAATGGAACTAACCTAGCTACCCAAGTGAAAACGTGGTGGTTGGCACCTTCCGTTTCTGCTTTAAAAACGGTAGCCCAAGTAGGAACCGACAACGGCACTTCGGGGCCAACGCCAGGCGATGTGCTAGAATATACCATTACTATTACCAATTCATCTACAGTAGATGATGCCACGGGCGTAAAATTTACCGATACCATTGACCCCAATACAACATTGGTTCCTGGTTCGCTTAAAACAGCACCTATTGCCGTGAATGATGCCTATTCTACTGTAGGGAACGTATCTATCGACGTGCCCGTAGGAAGCGGTCTTTTAGCGAATGACGTAAACCTTGACGGCGATGCCATTACAGTCAGCGGAGTGGATGTAACAGGCACCGAAGGAACCGTAACTTTTAATCCTAACGGGAGTTTTACCTTTAACCCAAATCGAGGATATGAGGGTACAACTAGCTTCAAATATACAGTAACGGATGGCACGTTCAGCTCAACGGGGACAGTCAGCATCACAGTGACGGGAATGATTTGGTTTATCAATGCGAGTGCTAGTACTAACGGTGATGGACGCCTTAACTCCCCTTTTAATAATATGAATTCCTTCAATGGCACGTCATTGGATGGAGTGGGCGATAATATCTTTGTTTACTCGGGATCTTATAATAACAATACCAGTACCCTACTGTTGGGACAACAAAAGTTGATTGGGCAAGGAGCTATTGGGGCAAGTTTAGCGGCTTTGGCAGGGGTAACGTTTTCGGTGCATCCACCAATGGGGGGGGCTACCATTCCTGCTATCAATGGCACTCGACCAACGATTAGTCAGAATGCTAACACCGTGAATATGCAGTCGCAGAACCAAGTGCGAGGAGTAAACATCATTAATACAGGTGGCACGTCGTTGCAAGGTGATGTTTTTGGCACTGCTTTGGTACGCGATGTGAGCATCACCAATTCGGGAGGCCCTGGGGTTAGTTTTAACAATGGGTCGCTTGATGTTATCCTTGAGAGTGTGTCGGCCTCTAATGCGTCCAACGGTATTTTCTTACAAAACACAACGGGTAGTTTCCAGATCACAGGTACGGGTACAACAGATGCTTCAGGGGGAACTTTAACCAATATTTCTGGGCGTGGGATTGAAATACGTAACGCAGCAAACGTTACTTTAAAAAATATGAATCTCCCTTCTGCCAATTCATCCAGCGATGGTGGTTTTGATACACAGTGTGATGAAGATGATGTTGCGGCGTGTTTTGCAGCCATTTATATGAATGTGGTCAATACCGTAACCCTCAATAATATTGACATTGGAGCTACTAAAGAGCACGGTATTATGGGCTTGAGTGTGAGCAATCTTACCATGGACAATTGTACAGCCACGGGCAATGGAGATGCTCCATCCGAAGATGAAAGTGCCCTGAAGTTCCGTAACCTAAGTGGTACTTGTTCCATTTCGGGTTCTACTTTTGAAACATCCGCCGTTCGTAATTTTCACCTCATCAACAACACTGGAACGCTCACTTTGACAGTCAATAACTGTACGTTTAACGATCCCACTGGAGCAGACTGTTTTGAAGCCCGTACGCAAGGTTCGGCTACTGCTACCATTAACCTTACAAATAGCCGTTTCCAAAGGGCAGGCACAAAAGGGATTCAAATGATTGCCGAAGGTAGTTCCAATCTTAGCGCCAATATTAACAATTGCAAAGTTGAACGATTTGGAACTCCCATGGCAGGGATTGAAGTGGGATCAGTAGGTACTGCAACTATTAATTACAACATTGTCAACTGTACCGATATTGAGGCGGCTAATGAAGCAGCGGTGTTAAGTTCTACTTTCAATACTTCTAGGTTAAATGGCCGTTTGAATAACAACACCAATATAACTCACAACCATACGGCTCCTACTATATTTAGTACTGTTCGGATGTTGCACGAGCAAAATGGTTTGGCCAAATACGAAATAAAGAACAATGCTAACATTGGTCTTGTCAATGGTGAAGCAACCATTCAAGGGATTGCCCGGGTTGGTACAACCTTAGCCAGTCGCCTCGATTTTTTTGTTAATGGAAATACCCTTACCAGAGATGCAATCAGTTTAGAAGGTGTTGAATTGAGAATGGGGGGGACAGGAGCGGCCAATGACGAAATTATTACCCTTTGTAGTGATGTACTAGCTAACAATGTAAATGGTCCATCAAGCACGCGAGCCATTCGAGTTAGAGACCTCGATCCAACCTCAGGAGATTTGATTTTACAGGGAAGCAATGGGCCTGATGTTCCTACCTATTGGACGGCTAGGGGAAACACTAACTCAGCTGGTATGTTGCAAACCGAAACGGGTACTCCGACCTATTCTGTTAGTACTTCTACTTGTTCTGCCCCATCGCACCCTACCGCCCGCATCGCCGCGGAAATTCTTGCAAAAGAGGAAACCAAACAGGAGGTTGTCGAAGTAGCCCAAGTGGTTGAAGCGCCAAAACAAGAAATTGATAACCAAGCTACGGCTGCCACGGCCGAAAATATCCAAGCAGCCCTCGACGAAGCAGCACGCAAGGGGGTGGTTTTGGCGGGTGAAACCGTGACCGTCGGTGATCCAAGTGGTTTTTTACTTCCTGCGGATCGGGTGTTTACCATTAAGTTTCAGGTATCAATCAATACACCACTTCCTGCGGGGGTATGCCAAATATCAAATCAAGGAACGGTGACGGGAAGTAATATCAGCAATGTGCTCACCGATGATGTGGCTGGAGGAGCGATTAATCCTACCGTCACCCAGTTGTCGAAACATTCGTTGGGAAATTTGGTGTTTAGAGATAACAACAAAAATGGTGTTTTTAATGGAGGCACCGATGCAGGAATTGATGGTGTATTGGTAAACCTCTACCGCGATAATGGTAATGGCACTTTAGATGCGGGGGATACCTTTGTCATTAACACAACCACCGCAGGAGGAGGTTTATACTTATTCAGTAATTTGTGTACGGGAGATTACATCGTTCAAATTCCCTCGTCAGAATTCGGTTCAGGAAAGCCTCTTAATGGTCTAATTTCTAGCCCAGGGGGGACTGCCCCTGATCCTAACTTAAATGCAGACAACGATGACAATGGCCAAGATGCCATCAATGGTTCAATCGCCAGCCAAGCCATTACATTAGCGTATAATGTTAGTGACGTAGAAAACAATACTACACTTGATTTTGGTTTTAGAACCCCGACGCTTGTTTCAATCAATGATGTAACACTCAGTGAAGGTAACGGCGGTGGTACCACTACGTTCACTTTTACCGTAACGCGGGACAATACCGATGACGCCTTTAGTTTGGCCGTAAATACTAACAACAATACGACAAACAGTAGTGATTTTACTCCTATTTCGGGCGGAACAGTGAACTTTACCACGGGTGGAAGCCTCACTGCTACGGTTTCGGTTACTGTTAATGCGGATGATATTGTAGAATTGAATGAAACCTTTGAGGTTGTGCTTTCAGGCGCACCTTATGGAATAATACTTACTAAAGCAACTGGGCTAGGAACGATTACCAACGATGACCAAGCGGTATTGAGTATTAATAGTGTCTCAAATTCTGAAGGAAATTCGGGTACGCAAATCTATTCTTTCACCATTACTTCCGATAAGGCCGTAGATGTACCCTTCACGGTTAATGCTGTTACTTCAGTTGGGACAGCCTCGGCGGGTTCAGACTATGTGTCTAATAGCGAAGTTATTAACTTTACTGGTACCGCAGGAGAAACTCATACTTTCAATGTCACAGTCAATGGCGATGTATTGGTAGAGTCCAACGAAACTTTTTTAGTCCTTCTAAGCGGGGTAAATGCAAATTCCCGTAATGTCATCGTTTCGGGTTCATCGGGTACAGGAACTGGTACCATCACCAACGATGATAATTCTCGGATGACCATCAACGACGTATCACTCATTGAAGGAAATGCTGGAAATACCAATTTTGTATTTACGGTTACATTGGACAATCCTGTGAGTACTACTGTTACTGCCAATTATGCTACCGCCCCACAAACAGCCACTGCTGGAACAGACTATACCACTACCAGCGGTACCGTTACGTTTAATGCAGGTGAAACTTCTAAAACGATTACTGTTCCTGTCATTGGGGATGTCATTGGCGAAGCGAACGAAACCTTCTTTGTGAACCTTACAAACTTGGCCGTAGGTGGCGGGTTGCTAAGTTCAGTAAGCATTATGGATGCCCAAGGACTTGGTACTATTCTGGACGACGATCTTCAGTTTTCTATTAATGACGTGACTGTCAATGAGGGTAATACGGGTTTAACAAACTTTACCTTTACGGTTTCTCGAACCAGTACAGCCACGGCCGAAACGATTAACTACGCAACGGCGGACAATACTGCAACTACTGCCGATAATGACTACACAAGTACAAGTGGTACATTGAGTTTTGCCATTGGAGAATCCGAAAAGACAATTACGGTGACGGTCAACGGAGATACCAAAGTGGAAGGTAATGAAACATTCTTTGTCAATCTTACAGCGCCAAGCAATGGGGCTATTTCTGATGGGCAAGGACTGGGAACGATTACAAACGATGATTTTGCTTCTTTGACGTTAAGTAGCCCTGCTGCCCAAAACGAAGGAACTGCGGGTACGGTGTCTTATCTTTTCAATGTGACGTTAGATAAAAACATGGCTTCAGGTTTTACCGTTAACTACTCGACCAACAATGTTACGGCCACTACTGCTGATAATGACTATGATGATAATGATGGTACATTAACATTTACTGGAACTGCGGGAGAAACGCGTACAATTACTGTGCTCGCCAGAGGAGACACGAAAGTAGAATTGGATGAGACATTTACGGTAACTATCAATTCGGTTACGGGGCCATTGTCTTCTTCTATCAATGTACCTAGTCCATCTCAAACGGCTACCATTCTCAACGACGATCAGGCCACGGTATCGCTGGTAGCAAATGTCAGCCAAAGCGAGGCAACTACGCCGCAAACATTTACGGTCAATTTGAGTAATCCTGTGGATGTGGCTGTTACGTTAAATTTTGCAACAACGGATGGGACAGCAACAACAGGTGACTATACGTCAGTCAATCAAACGGTAACATTCCCAGCGGGTACGACAACGGCCCAAACGGTAGATGTGGCCGTTTCAAACGATAACATAGTAGAAATCGATGAGAATTACAACGTTGCCCTGAGCGCATTATCGGCGTCGGGCCGAGATGTAACGTTTGGTCCTAAAACAACGGGTACGGGAACAATTACTAATAATGACAACACCACGATTACCCTAAGCGGTGGCATTGCTCAGAATGAAGGAAATACAGGAACAACCTCCTATGTATTTACGGTATCATCAACCAATGCTGTACAAGGAGGTTTTAGCGTCAACTACACTACCAATGATGGTACAGCCACCCTTGCCGATAATGATTATACAGACAATGATGGGGCATTGATTTTTACGGGAACTGCGGGGGAAAGCCATCAATTTACGGTACTGGTGAATGGAGATCTAAAAGTCGAAAACAATGAGGATTTTACCACTACTATTAACTCCGTTACAGCCACTCCAATTTCTACTAGTGCGTTTTTGTTGACAGGCAGTCCTCAAACGGGTACGATCAACAACGATGAATTGGATTGGGGTGATGCACCTACCGCCGCTCAAAGTGGCTTTGTTAGTTCCTACCCAACCACCCTTGCTAACAACGGCGCACGCCACAAGTTGGCACCAGGAGGCGTATTTTTAGGGGCAACCGTAAGTGCAGATTTGGACGGGCAACCCACATTGACGGCCAATGGCGATGCTACTGGCGACGATGGCGTCATTTTACCAAGTGCCTTTATCATCAACACTACGGCAAGTGTGACCGTGACGGCATCGGCAGTTTCTAAATTAGACGCGTGGATTGACTTCAACCGCGATGGCGATTGGGATGATGCAAACGAAAAAGTGGCTGACGGGGTTAGCTTAGTGGTGGGGAGTAATACTGTCCCAATCAACGTACCAGCAGCTAGTTTAGGGACATCCTACGCTCGTTTCCGTGTGAGTACCTCAGGTGGTTTGTCGCCCACAGGAGAGGCTACCGACGGAGAAGTAGAAGATTACCAAGTAAGTATCTTGAATAACCAGTTTGCTATCACGAGCCCTACCGTGACGGAAGGGAATACTGGTACGACTAACTTAACGTACACCATTAGCCGAACGACCAACTCAACAGCATCTTCAGTAACATATGAGATTACTGGCGGAACGGCTACGTCAGGCAGTGACTATGTAGCCCTTGCATCGGGAACGGTTAATTTCCTAGCTGGAGGGGCACTTACGCAAGACATTACTGTGGTGGTGAACGGGGATGTGGTAGTGGAAGATAACGAAACGGTAATAGTTACGCTTTCAAACCCTACCAACGGAGCCATCAGCACAGGCACTGGAACGGGCACCATCAATAACGACGACGCCGCGACGCTTACGTTGTCAGGAGGAGTGGCTAAAAACGAAGGAAACAGCGGAAACACAGTATATACTTTTACAGCTACTTTGTCGGCACCCGTTCAAGGAGGTTTCCAGGTAGCTTATACTACTGGAAATGGTACCGCAACAGTGGGAACAGATTATACCGACAACGATGGTAGCTTGACGTTTACTGGAACCGCTGGCGAAGCTAAAACGTGGACGGTAGATGTGCTAGGAGATAACTTGGTAGAAGCCAACGAAACGTTTGAAGCGGCGTTGGGTGCAATTACTTTGACGAGTGCCATTCAATTGGCCGCCATTTCTCTGAGTGGCAGTCCCCAAACGGCCACCATCACCAACGATGACGCCGCTACGGTGTCGTTGGCAGGAAATGTCAGTCAAAGCGAGGCAACCACGCCACAAACATTTACGGTCAATTTGAGTAATCCTGTGGATGTGGACGTTACGTTAAATTTTGCGACAACGGATGTAACGGCATTAACTAGCGACAATGACTACACCGCGGTGAACCAAACGGTAACCTTCCTTGCGGGTACAACTACCGCACAAACCGTGGATGTAGCCATTACGAATGATAATAAAGTAGAAGCCAATGAGGTTTACAACGTTGCCCTGAGTGCTTTATCGGCGTCGGGCCGAAGTGTTAGTTTTGGTACTACTTCAGGCACAGGTACTATTACCAATGATGATGCCGCGACGGTAACGCTGACGGGAACAATCGCAAAAGCAGAAGGAAATACAGGAACGGTAGATTATATCTTTACGGCTACGTTAACTAACCCAGTTCAAGGTGGCTTTACGGTGGCTTATACGACCAGCGATGGCACGGCGACGATTGCTGATAATGACTATACTGACAACGATGGTAGTTTAACATTTACGGGCACGGCAAATGAGACTAAAACTATCACGGTTCAGGCCAAAGGTGATTTGAAAATTGAAGATAATGAACTATTTACGGTCGCATTGGGAGCAATTTCAGGAGCGCCAGCGGGCGTAACCGTGGCAGGTACTGCGCAAACGGGTACGATAGAAAACGACGAATTGGATTGGGGTGACGCACCTACCGCCGCTCAAAGTGGCTTTGCAAGTTCGTACCCAACTACCCTTGCTGACAACGGCGCACGCCATAAGTTGGCACCAGGAGGCGTATTTTTAGGGACAACCGTAAGTGCAGATTTGGACGGGCAACCCACATTGACGGCCAATGGCGATGCTACTGGCGACGATGGCGTCATTTTACCAAGTGCCTTTATCATCAACACTACGGCAAGTGTGACCGTGACGGCATCGGCAGTTTCTAAATTAGACGCGTGGATTGACTTTAACCGCGATGGCGATTGGGATGATGCAAACGAAAAAGTGGCTGACGGGGTTAGCTTAGTGGTGGGGAGTAATACTGTCCCAATCAACGTACCAGCAGCTAGTTTAGGGACATCCTACGCTCGTTTCCGCGTGAGTACATCAGGTGGTTTGTCGCCCACAGGAGAGGCTACCGACGGAGAAGTAGAAGATTACCAAGTAAGTATCTTGAATAACCAGTTTGCTATCACGAGCCCTACCGTGACGGAAGGGAATACTGGTACGACTAACTTAACGTACACCATTAGCCGAACGACCAACGCAGCACCATCTTCAGTAGCTTATGCCATTACTGGCGGAACGGCTACGTCAGGCGGTGACTATGTAGCCTTTGCATCGGGAACGGTTAATTTCCTAGCTGGAGGGGCACTTACGCAAGACATTACTGTGGTGGTGAACGGGGATGTGGTAGTGGAAGATAACGAAACGGTAATAGTTACGCTTTCAAACCCTACCAATGGAGCCATCAGCACGGGCACTGGAACGGGCACCATCAATAACGACGACGCCGCGACGCTTACGTTGTCAGGGGGAGTGGCTAAAAACGAAGGAAACAGCGGCAACACGGCATATACCTTTACAGCTACCTTGTCGGCAGCCGTTCAAGGAGGTTTCCAAGTAGCCTATGCCACAGGAAATGGCACCGCAACAGTGGGAACAGATTATACTGACAATGATGGTAGCTTGACGTTTACTGGAACCGCTGGCGAAACTCAAACATGGACGGTAAATGTGCTAGGAGATAACTTGGTAGAAGCCAACGAAACGTTTGAAGCCTCTTTAGGGGCAATTACGTTGACCAGTGCTATCCAATTAGCCGCTATTATGCCAGGTGGTAGCCCTCAAACGGCCACCATCACCAACGACGATCAGGCCATAGTATCGTTGGCAGGAAACGTAAGCCAAAGCGAGGCAACTACGCCACAAACATTTACGGTAACTATGAGTAATCCTGTGGATATAGATGTAACCGTAAATTTTGCAACCTCGAATGGCGCTGCAACCACTGCCGACAATGACTACACCGCGGTGAACCAAACGGTAACCTTCCTCGCGGGTACTACTACTGCACAAACCGTGGACGTAGCCATTACGAATGATAATAAAGTAGAAGCCAACGAGGTTTACAACGTGACATTGAGTAGTTTGTTGGCGCCAAGTCGAAATGTGATTTTAGGTACTGCAACGGGGACAGGTACCATTAGCAATGACGATGCTTCAACGGTAACGTTGACAGGAACAATCGCAAAAGCAGAAGGAAATACAGGAACGGTAGATTATACCTTTACTGCTACATTAACAAACCCAGTTCAAGGAGGTTTTACGGTGGCTTATACGACAAGCGATGGCACGGCGACGATTGCTGATAATGACTATACTGACAACGATGGTAGTTTAACATTTACGGGCACGGCAAACGAAACTAAAACTATCACGGTTCAGGCCAAAGGTGATTTGAAAATTGAAGATAATGAACTCTTTACGGTCGCATTGGGAGCAATCACGGGAGCGCCAGTGGGCGTAACCGTGGCAGGTACTGCGCAAACGGGTACGATAGAAAACGATGAATTGGATTGGGGTGATGCACCTGATACGTACAAAACGTTGTCGGCCAGCAATGGCCCGCGCCACGCCAACGCCCCAGGAGGAATTCATTTGGGATTGACGGTAGATGCGGATTTAGATGGACAACCCAACGCAACCGCAACAGGCGATGGCACTGACGATGATGGCGTTACGTTGCCTTCCGTATTGGTATTGAATACCACTGCGAGCGTGACGGTCAAAGCTTCAGCCGCAGGAAAGCTGGATGCTTGGGTTGATTTTGATAACAATGGCACGTTTGATAGTGGCGAAAAAGTGTTTGACAATATTGCCGTGAATTCGGGAGATAACCTCTTGACCTTCCCCGTACCTTCAGGAGCTACGCCAAGCAATAGCTTTGCCCGTTTCCGTATCAGTTCCACGGGTGGCCTAAGTCCCGAAGGTTTGGCCACCGACGGAGAAGTAGAAGATTATGCCATTCAAATTGTAAATACCCAATTCTCAATCAATGACGTAACTATCACAGAAGGAAACAGTGGTACGACAAACCTGACATTTACCATAACTCGTACGGTCAATGCCAATGCGTGTTCCGTGAAATATGGTATTACGGGAGGTACTGCTGCATCAGGTACAGACTATCAAATGTTTGCGGATGGTACGGCTTCCTTTACGGCAGGTGGTGCATTTTCGCAAACCATCACTGTGGTCTTGAACGGAGACAACACGGTTGAGCTAGATGAAACAATCTTAATGACGTTAAGTGACCCCATAAATGCGGCGATTTTGGATGGCTCGGGTACGGGTACTATTACCAACGATGATGCCAGTGTGTTGACTGTTTCAAGTCCATCGGTATTTGAAGGAAGTACAGGAACAACGACCATGACGTTTAACTTGAACCTTTCTAATCCTTCCGATGCGGCAGTCGTTGTAAACTATGCAACAGTGGACGGCACGGCTACCATAGCCGACAATGATTACGTAAGTACGTCAGGTACGCTAACATTTGCGGCTGGTGAAACCTCGAAAACAGTAACGGTAACGATAAACGGAGATTGTAAAGACGAAGTTAACGAAACCCTTTTGCTACGCTTGAGCAGTCTCGCTGCCAACGGCCGCAACGTAAGTTTAAGCGGCGGCGGAGCTACTTTAGACGGTACAGGCACCATCGTAAATACACCTTTGCCAACGGCGACGATCGCGGGGACAACGACGGTATGTCTTACGGGAACAGCGCCAATGGTGACTTTTACGGGGGCAAATGGTACATCGCCTTATACCTTCAATTACCAAATCAACGGCACACCTCAAACGGCATTGGTTTCAACGGGGAATACTTCAACGACGACAGCACCAACGAGCGTTCCTGGCATTTACACCTATACATTGGTGAGTGTGAGCGACGCCAACGGATGTAGTTCGACTATTGGAAGTTCGGTGACGGTAACGGTACAGGGAAAACCAGAAATTACCCTCAATGCCCAACAACAAACACTCAATGAAGGAAATACGCGTACGCTTTGCGACATTGATAGTAACCCAGTGAATGCTTTACAGTTCAATGTTACGGGCCTGTGTGTCGTTGGGAATCCCGTTTGGCGGGTGCAAGTGGGGAATGGTACATGGGGCGCGTGGTCGAGCAGTGCACCCACTTCTCAGCCGTCTGATAACCAACTCTACCGCTATCAAGCGGCTTGCGATGCAAGTTGCCCAACAACCTATACAGGAATTATTACATTGACAATCAATTACCGAGCATCGATTCCACAAAATGTGTCTTTGGTATCCGATGGTGTTACAGTGGCGGCGGGTGAATCGAAAGTACTCTGTGACTTGCCTGGAACAACTATTACCTTCAATGCCACTTGTGCTGCTGGAGAAATCATTTTGTATTCGGTTGATGGAGGCGATTATTCTACAATTGCACCGAGTCAGTTGGTCGATGGTCTTGTTCATAATTACCGCGTTCGTTGTCGTAAAGCCGACGGAACGCCGTCGTGTATTGAAACCGAATCGGCTTCGATGAGTTTGAGAACTGTAACAACCTTAGCAACGCCTGTTGTGAGCCTAAATCCAACCAGTAGCTGCGGTGGTTCTGTACCGATGACGAGCATATCAAGCTGTGTTGGAACCACAACAATATGGTTCAATGCAACGACCAACGCGGTTTTGGGAAGTTTGCCTGCGATGAGCCCTACAACAACGACATCTTATTATGCGCGTTGCCAGACAGATGCAGGTTGTTTGAGTGAGAAGAGCAATGTCGTGACATTCACAGTAGCGCCAGTGAACACAGCCCCAGCGGTGTCGGTTTCAAACACCATCGTTTGTACGGGTACGTCAGTGACGGTTTCGGCCAATTGTCCAGCAGGTAGTAAGGCATTCTGGAATACTGGAGTGAACGAAAATAGTTTCCAAGTGGCGTTTAGTAATGCAACACAGCAAAGCTACTGGGCAAAGTGTATTTTTACCGACGGTTGCCAAAGTGCAGAAAGTGTTCGTATGACGGTGATTTGGAAAGCTTTTGAGTTAACCCTCATTAATATTGGCCAAACTAAATCGGGCATAAAAGCCGCCAACGACAAGTCACTTTGGACGAGTCAATTTATCACCCGTGATGGTGGCCCAGAGTTGGAATTTAGCACCCAAACCAACCCAACGCTGTACCACGTGGAAAATGTAAATAAGACTGCACCACGTTTCTGGACCATCCACGCAGACGTATGTGATTTGGGAACTGAAGGCTCGTTGACGTTCGACATGTTGGCTACTCCTGAGGTAGGCGTGCCACGTTCGTTCAATACCCACGAAAACAATGCGCCTTATTTCATGTACGCCAACCGTGAAGGTTGGACGGAGTTGTACGCCCAAAACCACCCTGCCTACGGTTTCTACGAAGACAATGGCGCAGGAGGCAATACGTACGATACAGGCTTACCAAAAGGGTTGTATAAGTTGGGGGTTCGCTATTGGGACCAAAAAGGCTGGGGTAGTATTTATCCTTCAACCCGCAAACCTCAAGGAAATGTACTTACTTACCAAGAGTACTGGTTCAGAATACAATCGAGAGATGGAGTAGGTGTTGGGGGAGTGAGGACGGCTGGTTCGGACAACGGACCACAGATTACCGATAACGCCTCTTTTGCAACGGTTATGCCAAACCCAGTTTCAAAAATCCTTCGCCTCAAAGTAGCCAATAGCAAAGGCAAAGAGGTGAAAGCGACGTTGATGGATGGCACTGGCCGTACGGTACAAAACCGATTGTTTGTGGCAGAAACCAATGCACATCAAGAGGAGTTTGACGTAAATGACTTGCCAAGCGGAATGTACCTTTTGAAAGTAGCAACTTCGGAAAAACAAGCTACCTTGAAAGTGGTAAAAGTAGAATAATCGCATTGAAACAATTTTTTCAAAAGGCTGTTTCCATTTCGGAGGCAGCCTTTTGTCGTTTACGGATGTTCGTAGTACCTTTCGCTTTTGATTCTTGACCCAATGCTCCGAAGTTCAATCTTTCTTTTATTGGTAGGTTTTCTGCAAACGGCGTTAGCGCAATCAAACTTTGAACAGTTCGATTACCTGACCATCACTGAAGGATTGCCACACAATACCGTATTTTGTCTAACCCAAGACCAGCAAGGTTTTATTTGGGCGGGGACCAAAGATGGCTTGGTACGGTTTGATGGATATGAGTGTCGGGTTTTTCGGCAGTCGGGGAGTGGTATGTCTTCGTTTCAAGGAAAAAGTGTTCATGCGATTCTGGAAGACTCCAAGGGAAATCTCTGGGTAGGGACGCAAACGGAAGGACTTAATTTACGGGAAGTCAACACGGGTGAGTTCAGAAATTTGAGCAATGAGTTGCCATTTAAACCTTTGGCAAAAAAGTGGATTAAGCACCTGTTTGAAGACCGACAAGGCCGCATTTGGATTGGCACAATTGGGGCGGGCGTATGGTGCTATGAGCCTAAAGTAAAGAAAATGAGGCATTTTGATGCGTCAAATTCGCCGCTTGCCTTCAATGAAGTAGCAAACATTAGCCAAGATAGCCAAGGCCGCATTTGGATAGCTACTAGCGGAAAAGGTATCTACTATTTTGACGAAAAACGCATTCACCCACTCCATGCTAATGGGAAAAATGATACCGATTTTGAGAGTTTTGGAAAAGTGTTTTTCAACGATAAACAGGGTGATTTGTGGGTAGGAACGCAGGGGTCTGGTTTGTATAAAATTGCCAAAGCGACCTTAGAGATTCGTCGATACGCTATGTCCGAGGGGCTTTCTTCTAACAACGTCATGGGTATTGCTCAGGCTACCAACGGCGAACTGCTTTTGGCGACCGATGGTGGGGGTTTAAATATTTTTGACCCTAAAACCGAGACGTTTTCATCGGTTCAGTACGGAAAAACGCAAGGAAAATTAAACTCAAATGCTTTGCTGAATATCCTCGTTGACCGCGATGCAAACGTATGGATTGGTACGTTTAATGGGGGAATCAACGTTTATAAAGCGCACAAAACGCGTTTTGAAACGCTTACGCAAACGGGTAGCAGAAAGGGAGAACTGAGCCATCGCTCAGTTTTGAGTATTTGCGAGGCTAAAAATGGCCAGATATACATCGGTACCGACGGAGGTGGGCTCAATAGGTTTGACAACCGTCTGAAGACTTTTTCTCCCATTCCTAACCAGCCCGTTGGCTACGGAAGCGTGGTAAAAACTATTTTTGAAGACTCCCGTCAACGTTTATGGTTGGGGTATTTTGAGAATGGTTTGAGCTACTTTGAACCCAAAACGCAACGTTTTAAACATTTTCGGTTTAACCCAGCTGACCGCACTACCATCGGAGGAAATAACGTATGGACAATGACGGAAGACCGTTTGGGGAAGTTGTGGGTGGGAGTTTTGGGAGGAGGTTTGGCTAGATTGGATGATATTGAACAGGGGAAGTTTACCCGTTTCAACCATCACCCTAAAGACACTCATAGCCTTTCGAGTGATGATATCATGGTGATTTTTGCGGATAAAAATGACCAAATTTGGGTAGGGACTGATACCAAAGGGCTAAATATTTTTGACACAAAAACGGCGAAATGCCAACGGTTTCAGTACGAAAGAGAGAACCTTAAAAGCGTATCTGCCAACGATATTCGGTGTATTTTTCAGGATTCTAAAGGACGGCTTTGGATTGGTACCGAAAGCGGTGGATTGAATCTTTGGCTTGGCAATGGGCAATTTCGACATTTTACGGAGCAACAGGGCTTGATTTCTAATGCCGTCATGGGCATTGTGGAGGACAAAGATGGGTATTTATGGGTAAGTACGTTTCGGGGCGTAAGCCGTTTTGAGGTTGAATCGAACCAGTGGCTTAACTTTGACTTTACCAAAAACTCGTACCTGACGTCTAACCAATTTAACCAAGCTACGGGTTTACGAAGCGATAATGGAGTACTTTATTTTGGAGGTATCAACGGACTGACATTGATTCGCCCCGAAGAAGTGCGGTATTTGAAAAAAACGCCTGAATTGGTCTTGACGGACTTTAAACTTTTTAACCAATCCGTTCCAACAGGAAAGCTACCAGATGGTCGCATCGTTTTGAATAAATCGTTAGAGCACGCCTCCAATGTAGAGTTGTCGTATGCCGATAACATATTTTCGATTGGGTTCGCAGCCCTTGATTTTACCGACCCACTCAAAAATCAGTATGCTTTTCAAATGGTGGGTTTTGACCGTGAGTGGCGAATGACGAACAGCGACCAACGACTCGTTACCTATACAAACTTAGAGCCTGATACCTACGTGTTTAGGGTGAAAGGAACCAATAATAATGGCGTTTGGAGTAAAGAAAAAACGCTCACCATTGTCATTAGTCCTCCTTTTTGGCAAACGTGGTGGTTTAAGCTAGTCATGGGGTTGCTGACGTTGGCCTTGGCTAGGTTGATTTTACAAATTTATACCTCGCGCCGCGAAATGGCATTAAAACAAAAAGTGCTGGAATCGGATCGTGCCATTTTAACCCTGACCAACGAAAATTTAGCGGCCGAACAGGCCATTTTGTACTTGCAAAACGAAAAATTAGAAACCGAAATACAGTCAAAAAATACGGAGCTAATGGCAACGGCGGTGCAAATGGCGCATAAAAATGAAATCCTTATCAGCATCGTTGAGCAACTGGAAGATATTCGGAACATCGAAGAAACAGAAAAAATCAAACGCCTCAAGAGTCTTAAAAAGACGATTGAAACCGAAATTGAAGGAGAGCGAAGTTGGGAGCAGTTTACCTTGTATTTCGATGAAGTCAATCAAAATTTTACCACCGAACTTCTAAAAAAACACCCATCGCTTACCCAGAATGACCTCCGAATGTGCGCACTTACGCGCCTAAATATGACCAATAAGGAATTGGCCGCTATCCTAAATATATCAGTAACTGGGGTGGAAAAAAGTCGTTACCGACTTAAAAAACGGTTAGACTTAACTCCGAAAGACGACCTAGCAGCTTACCTGAGAGGGTTCTAACAACTCAAAAAACTGGTTTTTAAACCCAATTTTTGCCCTGTCCAGTTAATGTCCAAGTGATTTTTGGTAATAAAATGAGAAAAAATTGAATGTTTGCGAGCAATTAGCGACGCGTCTCGCATTTAACCTATGATTTCTGATTTTCTTACCTTAACTGTTACTTGTAAAATGAAAAACAATGTACGCCATGTTTTTTGTCTCAGTGCAATGCTCATTGGGATGCTAGTGTGTTTTTCGACGGGCAGGGCTTGGGGGCAAGCGCCTCCGGGCTACCGATTGATTTGGAGCGACGAATTTAACGGAGCCACCATCGACCCTGCCAACTGGGGTTTCGATATTGGTGGTTCGGGTTGGGGAAACAACGAATTGCAGTACTACACCAATCGTCCCGAAAACGCTTTTTTGAACAACGGAAATCTTGTCATTGAAGCCAGAAAAGAAAGTTACGAGGGCCGCGATTATACCTCCGCTCGTTTGTTGACCAAAGGCAAACGCGATTTTCTATTTGGTCGCATCGACATTCGGGCAAAACTACCCAAAGGACAAGGGATTTGGCCTGCACTTTGGTCACTTGGAAAAAACATCGACCAAGTGAGCTGGCCAGCTTGTGGTGAAATGGATATTATGGAGTTATTGGGACATGAACCAAACAAAATGTACAGCACCGTTCACTGGGCACCTCCAGGGGGTGGGTCAACCAACCTTCCCGCAAATTATGTACTTCCATCGGGTGATTTTTCGCAAGATTTTCACGTCTTTTCAATGGTTTGGGAAAGAGATATCATCAAATTTTACGTAGATGAACACCTGATTACCACGGTGACAAAGGCAAACATCACGGGAAATTATCCCTTCAATGATCCATTTTTCCTCATTTTTAACGTTGCAGTAGGGGGGAATTGGCCTGGTAACCCAGATGGAACTACCACTTTTCCCCAACGGATGTACGTGGACTATGTGAGGGTATTCCAACAAGAAACCAGTTTGGCTGGGCCAACGGTGGCGGCTCCTACGCCAATTGAACCTGCTTCTCGCGTGATTTCGTTGTTCAGTAATGCTTACACCAACGTTGCGGTAGATACGTGGTCGGCATCTTGGGATGTGGCCGATGTAGAAGATGTAGCAGTGGCGGGTAATGCAACAAAAAAATACACCAATCTTACCTATGCTGGTGTGGAGTTTCATACCCCTGGGCCAGTGATTGATGCCAGTTCGATGGAGCGCTTTCATGCCGATATTTGGACGCCAGACGCCAGTACTTTTAAGCTTAAATTGGTCGATTTTGGAGCCAATGGCGCTTATGGTGGGGGTGATGATACCGAACATGAATTGACTTTTACGCCCACATTAGGCAACTGGTATTCGATTGATGTGCCTCTTAGCAATTTTACAGGCTTGACTTCGCGAGCTCACTTGTCACAGTTAATCATTGTGGGTGATGGCGGAAATAAATCGGTATGGGTTGACAACGTTTACCTCTATAAATTACCTCCGACCCAGCCAATGGTGGCAGCCCCAACGCCTACCCAGCCGTCGGCCAATGTAAAATCGTTATTTAGTAATGCTTACACCAATTCGCCCGTAGATACTTGGTCGGCTTCGTGGGATCAGGCAGATGTGGAAGATGTGATGATTGAGGGCAATACCACAAAAAAATATTCAAACTTAAATTACGCAGGCGTCGAATTTCATACCCCAGGCCCCGTGGTAGATGCCAGTATCATGGAGCGTTTTCACTTGGATGTTTGGACAGCCAATGCCAGTACTTTTAAGGTAAAATTGGTGGATTTCGGCGCGGATGGTGCCTTTGGTGGTGGCGATGACACCGAACACGAATTATCGTTTTCGCCTACGTTGGGAGAATGGTTTGCCATCGACGTACCATTAACTGCTTTTGCCAATATGACTTCTCGTTCACACCTTGCTCAGTTAATTTTTGTGGGTGGGGGAGACAAGACCGTCTGGCTAGATAATATATATTTTTACCGAACAAGTGAAGCTCCAACCGAACCAATGGTCGCCGCTCCAACACCGACGCAGCCGTCGTCGAACGTAATTTCATTGTTCAGCAATGCTTATACCAACGTCGCCGTGGATACATGGTCGGCACCGTGGGACATGGCGGATGTAACAGAGGTGATGGTGGCAGGAAATGCCACGAAAAAATACAGCAACTTGACCTTTGCAGGCGTGGAGTTCCATACCCCAGGCCCCGTAGTGAATGCCACCACAATGGAGCGGTTTCACGCGGATGTGTGGACGGCCAATGCGAGTACAGTCAAGGTAAAATTGGTGGATTTTGGTGCCAATGGTACGTTTGGAGGTGGCGATGATACCGAGCACGAGTTATCCTTCACGCCAACCCTTAATTCATGGTTTGCCATCGACGTGCCGTTGAGTAGTTTTACAGGCATGACTTCAAAAGCCCACGTAGCTCAGTTGATTTTGGTGGGTGAAGGTGGTGGTAAAACCGTATGGGTGGACAACGTCTATTTTTACAAAACAACGCCCATCGCAACTGAGCCCACTGAAGCTGCTCCTACGCCCACGCAGCCATCGTCGAACGTAATCTCGCTCTTTAGTAATGCTTACACCAACACCCCCGTGGATACTTGGTCGGCTTCGTGGGACATGGCAGATGTGTCGGATGTGATGGTGGCGGGCGATGCGACCAAGAAATACAGCAACTTGACCTTTGCAGGGGTGGAGTTTCATACGCCAGGCCCCGTCGTAAATGCTACAACGATGGAGCGTTTCCATGTTGATGTGTGGACGGCTACAGCAAGAACATTTAAAGTAAAACTGGTGGATTTTGGAGCCAATGGTGCTTTTGGCGGTGGCGATGATACCGAGCACGAGTTGTCGTTTACGCCGACGCTTGGCACTTGGTTTTCGATTGATGTACCGTTGAGTAATTTCACGGGAATGACATCTCGTTCGCACGTAGCCCAATTACTTTTTGTTGCGGATGGTAAAACAGCGTGGATTGACAACGTCTATTTTTACAAATTACCCCCAGTAGAACCAATGGTGGCTGCCCCAATGCCTACCCAACCGTCGTCAAACGTGATTTCGTTGTTCAGCAACGCTTACACCAATGTCGCCGTGGATACGTGGTCAGCCCCGTGGGACATGGCGGATGTGTCGGACGTGATGATTGCGGGAGATGCGACGAAGAAGTACAGCAACCTGACATTTGCAGGGGTGGAGTTTCACAGCCCAGGCCCCGTGGTGAATGCCACTTCGATGGAACGCTTCCACGCGGATGTGTGGACGGCCAATGCGAGTACGTTCAAGGTGAAATTGGTAGATTTTGGCGCCAATGGTACGTTTGGCGGTGGTGATGATACCGAGCACGAGTTGACATTTAGCCCGACCTTGAACTCATGGTTCTCCATTGATGTGCCTTTAAGCAACTTCACAGGGATGACTTCAAAAGCCCACGTAGCTCAGTTGATAATTGTAGGCGAAGGTGGAGGTAAAACTGTATGGATTGACAACGTTTATTTTTACCGAAACACCGCCCCTGCCCCAATTGTGAGCCTTTCGCCGATGGGCAATTGCGGAACTCCTGTTGATTTTTCAGGTACGGCCAATTGCGGAAGTTCTGCGGTGGTGTGGTACAATGCCACGACCAACGAAGCATTGCCTAACTTACCCGCCAAAACTCCTACAGCCACTACTTCTTACTACGCTCGTTGTAAGTCGGCCGACGATAAGTTAAGCGATAAGAGTGAGGTGATTACCTTTACCGTTGTATCACAAGTTGCGACTCCAACAATTACAGTTTCACAAGCAACTGTTTGTACAGGAACGACTGTGACGGTTTCGGCCAATTGCCCTGCGGGTAGTAAAGCCTTCTGGAATACGGGTGTTAATGAAAACAGTTTCCAAGTAGCTTTCAACAACGTAACCCAACAGACCTTTAAAGCAAAATGTGTATTTGCAGGAGGCTGCGAAAGTGGGGAAAGTGCTGCTAAAATGGTGAGATGGAAAGCGTTTGATTTGACATTTATCAATATTGGTCAAAGTAAATCGGCAGTTAAAACGTCCAATAGCCGTAGTGAGTGGGACAGTCAATTTATCACGTCAGATGGTGGGCCGTCTTTGGAGGAAAGTACCCAGCAAAACCCAACCTTGTATTTTGCTGAAAATGTGAACAAAATGGCACCACGGTACTGGACTATTCATGCTGATGCCTGTGCCCTCGGTACAAATGGTTCATTAACGTTTGATATGAGAGCTACCCCAGAGACAGGCGTGGTGCGTTCGTACAATACCCACGAAAACAATGCTCCTTACTTTATGTACGGTAATCGCGATGGTTTTACGGAATTGTACGCCCAAAACCACCCTGCGTATGGTTTTTACGAAGACAATGGTGCAGGAGCGAATGTGTATGACGCGGGCTTACCCAAAGGATTGTACAAACTGAGCGTTCGCTATTGGGATCAAAAAGGCTGGGGAAGTGTCTATCCTGCCACCCGCAAACCCCAAGGAAACGTGTTGGTTTACCAAGAATATTGGTTCCGTATCCAGTCAAAAGACGGGGTTGGAGTAGGCGCAGCGCGGGAAATGGCAATGGGCGAAGGGCAAGAGGCAAATGGCAAAGGGCAAGAGGCAAATGGCAAAGGGCAAGGGTCGGATGACGGAAAACAGATAACCGATAACGGGTCTTTCGCTACAATTCTCCCCAACCCCGTCACCAATCTCCTCCGCTTGAAAGTGCAAGATAGCAAGGGGCAAATGGTACAAACTTCCTTGACGGACGCATCGGGTCGGAAGGTATTGGGACGTCTGTTCGTGCCCGAAACCAACACCCACCACGAAGAGTTTGAAGTTGGAAACCTTGCCAGCGGAATGTACTTTTTGCATGTGACAACCCCAGCGAAACAAGCAACCCTGAAAGTAGTAAAAGTAGATTAATAACCGTTTGCATCAATGACAATGGGCTGTTTCGGAAGAAACAGCCCATTTGTTGTTTAGAGAGTCAGAAAATTCGTCATTCTAAACTCGTAATTCCCAATTATTTATAAACCTTCTCATAATACTCCGCCACCATGCGGTCAGAGTTAAAGAAGTCGCCTACTTCATTCATGCTTGTCAGGACGGTCTTGTACCAGTCTTTGGGGCGTTGGTAATAAAGCGGCAAAATCTCGTTTTCGAGCATGTCAAGCATGTTGGAAATATCTTCTCCGTCGCGGTTGTGGTCAGATGCGACGGGAACGATAAATGAGTTTTCGCCGTGGCGAGAAAATTCACACACCCAGCCGTCGTAGGTTGAAAAGTTGAGACTGGCGTTCATCGCCGCCGTCATTCCACTGGTACCCGAAGCTTCGCGCGTCACCACGGGCGTATTGAGCCATACATCCGAGCCTTCTTTGAGCTGCTTCGACAAGGCCAATTCGTAGCCCGTCAGCACCGCCATGTTGGGGTAGAGGTGACTGAGGTAATACAAATGATTAAACGTTTGAATGGCGCCCTCGTCTTTGGGATAAGGCTTCCCTGCCCAGATAAACTGAATCGGGAGGTCTTTATTACGCATAATTCGGTCAAAGCGTTCTTGGTCGCGGGTAAGTAAGTCAGGGCGTTTGTAACCTGCAAAACGTCTCGCCCAAACGATGGTAAGCACATTCGGGTCAAAAAGTTTCCCCGCTTGGTCGGCTACGGTTTTAAACAATTGCCCTTTTAGCGCTTTTTTACGCTTTTCGAGGGCTTTTAAATCGCCTTTTTCGCGGGCTTTTTCTAAGTCGGCATCCGCCCAAGAGGCTTTGTGTTGGGAGTTGGTTACGTGGGCAATGTCACAAATATCCTTGGCCCATCCCCACATCTGCCGCGACACTTCCCCGTGAAGTTTGGACACGGCATTGGCTTGGTGACTCAATCGAAGCGCGGCCAACGAGTGATTAAATACATTGTCAGAAATGCCCGTAATCTTGCGAACCTCGTCCAATTTAAGACCCGCAAAAAAGCTCAGGTCGTTCAAAAAGTGAATGTCATGTTTTTCATTACCTGCTTCTTCGGGCGTGTGCGTAGTGAACACAAACTTCTTCTGAACGGCTTCTTTTTTACCCAACTTTTGGTACATGTAGAAAACCGACGATACCGCATGGGCTTCGTTGAGGTGGTAAATGTCAGGGTCGTAGCCAAGTTCATCCAAAAACTTTGCTCCTCCAATGCCTAAGACCATGCACTGCATCACTTTGATGGCTGGGTCGGAGTCGTACAACCGATACGAAATTTGACGCGCCCAGGTGTCGTTGCCGTCGGTATCAGTGGTCAAGAAAAACATCGGAACCGTCCCAAAAGTCGTTGGGTCGAGAAAATAGGCCGCTACCCACACGGGCTTATTGGCAATCGTAATTTGGAAGCGGATGCCCGTATCTTTCAGAAAGCTGTACATTTTTTCCCGAAACTGAGGCATCATGCTATTGTCAGCATTGCGCATTTGGTCGTAGTACCCAAATTTCCACAACATGCCGACTCCAATAAGATTTTGTTTTAAATCGTGGGCACTTTTCATGTGAGAACCCGCTAAAAATCCCAAGCCACCCGAATAGGTTTTTAGGGCTTGGTCAATGGCAAATTCCATTGAAAAATAGACCGCAGATTTTTTAAAGCGAGCATCGAACGCATACGGATGTGCGTAGGCCGCAGGAAGTTTTTTTGCCATAAAAGTAAATCATCATAGGTTTAAGGATGCTAAGCTAAGAAAAAATACCTAATCGTGCAGCAGGTTTCTCATTGGTGTGCAGCAGGTTTCTCAAAACCTATGGTAACCCCATAACTTGTTGATTTGGGGTGGTATTTTTGAGGGCGAATCCCTCAACGATAGCCTTGAATC
>NZ_JBYFCH010000028.1:0-82140 GCF_057652295.1 Runella sp. R5_40
CCACTCTGGTACTGTTTGTTAAAAATACTCAATCTTGAAATTTTACCATAGTACAAACCTAAAGGGCGGCCCCGTTGAAATTACAGCTGTTTCTATGGAAGAATTACCTGATGATGTTCAGCACACTAAAGAACGCAAACCTGATGTACTCAAAAAAGTAACCGATACAAAAGGAGAGACTTTTGTGCTTCAAATTGAGTTTCAAGTGAAAGACGAACCCGAAATGGTTTATCGAATGGCAGACTATTACATTATGCTTGAACGAAAATATGACCTACCTATCGAACAGTTTGTCATTTTTCTCGGTACAGACAAGCCTAAAATGCCAACCGAACTTGACAGAAAACGATTAAAGTTTAGCTTTCCACTTGTTTCGTTTTTAGAACTTGACTACCATATTTTCCTTAACTCGGACAAGCCCGAAGAAATCATATTGGGCATTTTGGCAAATTTCAAGGGTGAAAATCCTGAAAATGCTTTAAAACAGATACTTGTACGTATAAAAGAAACTACCAAAGGAGATTTTTCGTTAAATAGATACTTTAATCAGTTGCGTGTTTTGGCTCAACTTCGTAACTTGGAACTAAATTTAAAAAACGCTATGGACAGCATCTCAGAATATATCAAAGAAGAAAGAGACGTTCTATTTTTGAGAGGTCTTGACAAAGGAAAAGAATCTTTTGTTAAATATCTTTTAAATGAAGGTAACAAAACCTTTGAGCAAATCGCAGACATTACAGGCGTAGCAGTAGACTTTGTTAAAGCTGTACACCAACAACTTACTGGCAAATAGATACTTGACTGGCGAAAGAAGCGATAGCCACCAACATTGTATCGGTTCGCCGATGCGATTATAAAAAAGTGGCGAACGGAAGTAATTCAGCCTCGTACTATCTTCAACATTAGCCCTAAATTGGGTCGCATCGGCACTCCGATTTTGTGCTTTTAATCCCACTTCCCCGATGGCGCGAACGTCTCGTTCGTGTCTTTTATTATCAGGCTTCCAGCCTTGCATTTTCCCTTTCCAAGGCTAGAAGCCTCGGAATAGTGAGCACGAGCGATACGCCCGCGCTATCGTAGTTTTTGACACAATGGAGGGTGATTTGGTCAATTGAACATTTTTCCCGATGGCGCGAACGTCTCGTTCGTGTCTTTGATTATCAGGCTTCCAGCCTTGCATTTTCCCTTTCAAGGCCAGAAGCCTCGAAATAGTGAGCACGAGCAAAACGCCCGCGCTATCGTAGTTTTTGACACAATGGCGGGTGATGTGGTTCATTGAGCATATTGCCTTGCATCCATCCCGAAATCTTTTGGGATGGTGTATTGACAGTTTTATAGGCAGAAATCCATCCAAATGCCAAGCCCTATCCATTATGCATCCTTCTAAAACAACAGAAAACAAGCGATTTAGCCCAAATATTTTGTAAATTTGAAAAGAATTTAAGATTAAAAAAATGTTCAACACAATTGAAATAGACAGAAGCAACCTGACAATAATGGGAGTTAAGTTTTCGGACTTGAAAACCTTAGAAAGCACTGCAAACGCTCTGGGAAGTAATATGTTTGAAGGATTTAAACCTACACCAAAAGGAGTTGAAATTATAAGGGACTACGTGACAGGCAAAATATCACTCACAGAACTTGTGGCATTTGCCAAACAAAAAGCCTATGTCTAACTCCTACAAATACATAGACCCTGACTTCACCTACACTGACCCCAAGACAGGACTTTTACGGAATTTACAAGACATTACCGACCCCGATGTTTTACTCTTTGTTGAGAGTGGTGCGGTAACAAAAAGGCTTAAAGAACTCTACGAAAACCCAATTAAAATCAAGGGTATAGATAGTCTATTTGAAATTCATAGACATTTATTTCAGGACATATACGTTTGGGCAGGCAAGAAGCGAACAGTCGAAATTAGCAAAGGCGGTAAACAGTTTTTTCCTACTTCACACTTTGACAACGCCTGTAGATACATTGACCAGTTAGTTACCGAGTTCAAGAAAACTCCAAAAGACAACAAAAAACACTTAGCCAATAAATTGGCAGAAATTTTAGATAACGTTAACTATTTACACCCATTCAGAGAAGGAAATGGAAGAACCCAAAGAGAATTCTTAAGATTATTAGCTTTAGAAAAAGGCTTGACCTTAAATCTCAACCCACCAGACAATAAATGTATTTACGAACGATATATGAAAGGAACTATTGAAAGTGACGTAAATACATTGATTGAGTTAATTTTTGAATTAATTAACACGAGTAAAAAATAGGGAAACGGTGCAAAATAACTAAGCCCCGTTGTGGCCGAAGGTCAACCCATTGGCCTAGCATCAACTACCCGATGGCGCGAACGTCTCGTTCGTGTCTTTTATTATCAGGCTTCCAGCCTTGCATTTTCCTTTCTAAGGCTAGAAGCCTCGGAATAGTGAGCACGAGCGATACGCCCACGCTATCGTAGTTTTGTGCTACTTCACTACGTGCTAAAACGTTGGTGGCTATTCTATAACAGGCAGCAATAAACAAACAGAGATGAAATTAACAATACTCTTAATTTTCAGTATTATACCCATTTTTACTTCGTGCAATGGGCAAACTTCTAATTCAAAAAACCATTCTTTCCTTTTAACAGAAATAAAGGTAAAGGGCGACACTGTAAAAGAGCTTGGAAGCAGTAGTATGGTAATTTACCAAGACAAGAAAAATAATTATTGGTTTGGTAGTTGGAAAACGGGCGTGTACAAATATGATGGTAAAACCTTGATAAACTACACAACAAAACACGGTTTGTACACTGATAGAGTTGATGATATAAAAGAAGATGATTCGGGCAACCTATATTTCTCAGGTATGAATCCAAATGCTACAATAACAAAGTTTGACGGAAAATCATTTACCAATATTAGAGCCACTCCGAGTAATGAATGGAAACTTGAAGCGAAAGATTTGTGGCTAAAAAATGCTTATCAAGACAAACAAAAAGTTTATCGTTTTGATGGAAATACCTTGTATGAATTGACGCTTCCCAAGCCACCCAAACTTAACAATCCATTTGAAGTTTACAGCATTTATAGAGACCGAAAAGGTAACATTTGGTTTGGCACCAATCCAGTTGGCGTGTGTCGTTACGATGGAAAATCATTCGACTGGATTACCGAAGAAGATGTGACAGAATTTCGCAACGAAGGAGCAAATGGAGTGCGTTCCATGACAGAAGACAAAAATGGCGACTTTTGGTTTAATACCGAAAACCGTTATAGTGTTTACGACAGTACAACTTTAAAAAACAATACCTTTTATACAAGACACGAAAGCATTGGTAGTTTAGATGGAAAAAATACAAGAGGTCTAAATGAGTATCTTTCAACGGTAAGAGACAACGAGAATAATTTGTGGTTTGTAACGTATCGTGATGGAGTTTGGAAATATGATGGAACAAAAATTACGCACTTTACCGTTCAAGACAACTCCAAAGACATTACTTTATTCAGTATTTACAAAGACAACAATGGCGATCTTTGGCTTGGCACACACGAAAATGGTGCATATAAATTTAATGGAAAGACATTTGAAAAGTTCAAACCATACTGACGAAACAAAACATTTTGTCTTGCATCCCCTGATGGCGAGAGCGTGCCATTCCTGTCTTTGATTCTCAAGTTTCTAGCTTGCCATTTTGCCGTTCCAAGGCTAGAAGCCTCAAACTAGTGAGCACGAACGAAACGCCCGCGCTATCGTGCATCGACTAAAAAATCGTACTTTTGCCCCATCGTAGGTAAGAATCGATGCCTAGCGACTTCCTAATTTAGTACGCATCCACCAATGAAAAGAACATCATTTCTACTCAGCTTTTTGGGCGTTTTGTGCCTGCATTTCACCCTTCAAGCGCAGCTAAAACACGTATCAACCAGCACCAACGTCCCTGCGCACCCGCGAATCATGCTGCTGAAGGGGGAGGAAAAGGAGATTTTAAAAAACATTTCTTCGGATAAATCGTGGGCAAAACTCCACCAAACCATTGTGGCCGAGTGCGACAATATGATTGCCCTTGAACCTCTGCAACGGATACAGATTGGACGGCGGCTATTGGACAAATCGCGGGAGGCATTGCGTCGAATTTTCTACCTGTCGTATGCCTACCGTACTACCAAAAACCCTGCTTACTTAAAGCGGGCGGAGACCGAACTGCTGACCGTGGCGCAGTTTTCGGACTGGAACCCTTCTCATTTTTTGGACGTGGGCGAAATGACGATGGCCGTGGCGATTGGCTACGATTGGCTGTACCACGACCTCCAAAAAAGTTCGCTGCCCGTGTTGCGAGAGGCCATTTTGAAAAAAGGTTTAGAGCCTTCGTTGGATGCCAAATACAACAGTTGGCTAAAGGCGTCGCACAACTGGAATCAGGTGTGCAATGCGGGCATGACGTACGGCGCATTGGCGATTTTTGAAGACAAACCCGAATTGGCCAAACAAATCATCGACCGTGCCATCGAATCCATCAAACTCCCGATGGAAGACTACAACCCCGACGGCGCTTACCCCGAAGGATACAGCTACTGGGGCTACGGCACAAGCTTTAACGTGCTGTTTTTGAGCGCCATCAACCGCGCTTTGGGCAGCGAATTTGGGTTATCTCGGGGGCGTGGGTTTTTGAATACGGGCAGCTATGTGCAGCAGATGGTGGGCACGTCGGGTAAAACCTTCAACTATTCCGACGCAGGAAGCGGCTCGGGCGGACTGAACCCTACTTTGTGCTGGTTTGCCGAACGTACCAACGACGCCTCTTTGTTGTTTTTACAGAAAAAAGCATTTGAAAATTTATCCCCCTCCGTCACCAAAGACCGTATCCTTCCTGCGGCGTTGATTTGGGGTAAAAGCCTAAAAATCAGTACTGCTCCTGCGCCAAGTGCGTTGGCGTGGGTGGGTCAAGGCAAAAATCCCGTCGCGCTCATGCGGACTTCATGGACCGACCCCAACGCCATTTACGTGGGGCTAAAAGCGGGCTCTCCGTCGGTCAATCACGCGCACATGGACATTGGTTCGTTTGTGATGGATGCCTTGGGCGAACGCTGGAGCATGGACTTTGGCATGCAAGAATACGAGTCGTTGGAATCCAAAGGGGTCAAATTATGGGGACGCGAACAAGAGGCCGAACGCTGGCAAGTGTATCGATACAATAACCTAGCTCACAGCACGTTGGCTTTCGACAATGGTTTTCAACTCGTGGACGGCTACGCCCGAATCACCAGTTTCACCCAACGCCCCGTGTTTTTGAGTGCCACCACGGATATGACATCGGTGTATCGAAATGCGGTTGCGATCGCCAAGCGTGGGCTGGCGATTATCGACCAAAAATACGTGGTGGTAAAAGATGAGATTACGACTTCCGACAAACCAACGGTGGTGCGCTGGGCCATGCTGACACCCGCGGAGGTACGAATAGGTACCAACGGTAGCGCTGAATTGTTCCAAAACGGGAGACGAGTGCAGCTCAAAGTCATGGAACCCGCCAGCGTGACCCTTAAAACGTGGTCAACACAACCTACCCACGATTACGATGCACCCAATCCTGGCACGACGCTGGTGGGTTTTGAATTAACGCTACCCTCCAATACGTCCCAAATCATTAATGTCCAGCTCATTCCCGAGGGTATTTCGGTGAATGAAGATACCAAAATCCCCTCCTTGAAAGACTGGAGGAGGTAATTTTTCCACCTTCCCGAAAGTTCTGAAACTTTCGGGAAGGTAATCAGAACTTTCGGGAAGGTAATCAAAAGCCCTATTCTACCACAACCCCCAAACCAATGAAAAACACCTTTTTCTACGCCATTGCATTGACCGTTTTTTGCCTGCCATCGCTACAAGCGCAAACCCTCAACCAAACCGATGATGGTTTTCGAGGTATTTGGTATCATATTGGTAAATTAGACAACGAATACGTCCACAAATACAGCGGTGGATTGGGAACGTATCCATCCAACCACAACCCTTTTGCGGTGTATAGTCCAGAGGTAAACAAAACGTTTTTTTGTTACGGAGGGGCTTCCAAAGCCGCCAAACCAAGCCTTTTGCACGAAATAGCCTTTTATGACCACCAAACGGGGCTGGTTTCAAAACCCACCATTGTACTCGACAAAGCCACCGACGACGCCCACGATAATCCCGTCTTGAACATCGACGCACAGGGCTACATTTGGGTATTTTCGACTTCGCACGGGGTAGAACGCCCGTCGTACCTTCACCGCAGCCGCAAGCCGTACGACATCAGCGCTTTTGATAAAATCGAGGCTACTTTCGTCAAAAATGGCCAAGAAACGGCCTTTAATAACTTTTCGTACTTGCAAAGTTATTACCAAAAAGGCAACGGTTTTTTTCATTTGATGACGCACTACGAACGAGGAATCTTAAAGTACGGTGCCAAAAAACCCCGTCGCACCATCGGTTTTATAACAAGTTCAGACGGACTCAAATGGTCAGAAATCAAGAACATTGGTACCATCGAAGAAGGTCATTATCAAACCAGTGGGCAGTGGAAAAACAAAATTGGGACTTCGTTCAACATGCACCCCGATACTGAAAAAGGGGCTGGGCTGGATTATCGAACCAATTTGTACTACGTCGAAACTGCTGATTTTGGTAAAACGTGGCAAAATGCGGCGGGAGAAACGGTTCAGTTGCCGCTGGCTACGCCACAAAACGCGGCATTGGTCAAAGACTATCAGTCGTTGGGCTTGAATGTATATATCAACGATGTGGCTCATACTTCCAAAGGCTATCCCATCATTCTTTACGTCACCAGCAAAGGCCCCGACCCAGGGCCAGCCCAAGGCCCGCATACGTGGCAGGTGGCGGCTTGGAACGGCAAAGCGTGGGACATTGCTACCGTCGCCCTTTCTGACCATAACTATGACATGGGGTCGTTGTACATCGAAAGTGCCAATCGTTGGAAAATCATCGGCCCCGTGGAAGCAGGCCCTCAGCCGTACGGCACGGGCGGAGAAGTGGGCGTGTGGGTGAGCAACAACCAAGGCAAAACGTGGAAAAAACAGCCTTCTTTGACCCAAAACAGCGTTTATAATCATTCATACGTGCGTCGGCCTGCCCATGTTCATCCCGATTTTTACGCTTTTTGGGCAGATGGGCACGCGCGACAACCGTCGGAATCATCGCTCTATTTTGCCAATCAAAAAGGGGAAGTATTTCGCTTGCCCCGCCAAATGACCACGGAAATGGCGAAGCCCGAACGGGTTTTGGTAGCCCCTTCCCGAAAGTTTTGATACCTTCCCGAAAGTTATGAAACTTTCGGGAAGGTCGGCATTTGTCACCTCGACGAAGGAGAAGTCTAACGCCTTCGAGAAGGGTCGGGTTGTGAGCAACCCGCCTCACGACGTCCGATGGCGCGAGGCTCCAGCCTCGTGATGATTATCAAAAGGCTTCTAGCCCAGTTATTTCAACAAAAGGCTGGTAGCCTTGGAATAGGTAGCACGAGGCGGAGCTGCGCGCTATCGAAGAAGGGGAGGGTTGTGAGCATCCCTACTCACAGATACCTTTCCGAAAGTTTTGAAACTTTCGGAAAGGTGGAAATTACTGCAAAATCTGAATCACATTAACGGGACAAGCCGCGGCGGCTTGCTGATTTTGAGGGAGTTCGTCTTCCGAAAGTAAAATTTGATAAATCCCTTTTTTCTCTTTGGCTCCCAACAACACGGCCTTACCGTCTTTTTTGGACATGCGCCAGCGCTCAAACGCAATCTCCACGCAGGCGTTGCAGCCAATGCAGCGGTTTCGGTAATGAAAGACTTTAAACATCGCTGCTCACTACTTTATAAAGTTTGTCTGAAGGTCTGATTTTTTCAGGAATACGAATCGCCACGGTGTGTCCTTTGATGGCTTTATCGACAGAAGCACCCGAATCGAGGCGAATTTCTTCGACGGTGGTTTCTACATAACCCGTTGTAGGGCCTGTTACGATGAGCTTATCGCCCACTTTCACGTCGTGGCTTTCGAGGACAAACTCCCCTACCCCCACTCGTTCAAAATACTTTACGCCCTTACCAATGTACAGTTTTTTCTGGGTAGCTACGGAACCGTATTGATTGCTCCATTCTCCCATTTTTCTTCCCAAATAATAGCCATCCCAAAAACCACGATTGTAAACACTGCTGAGGCGTTCTTTCCAATCTTCGATTTTTTCTGGGGTATAAGTACCGTTTTCGATGGCATCCACGGCTTCGCGGTAACATTGGGTGGTGGTATAAACGTAGTCGGCAGCGCGGCCACGTCCTTCAATCTTGAGTACGCTCACGCCTGCGTCAATGATTTTGTCCAAAAAGTCGATGGTACATAAATCTTTGGCCGACATGATGTATTCGTTGTCGATTTTGAGTTCAATGCCTTCTTCGTCAGTCACCACGTACTCACGACGGCAGTTTTGGATGCACGCACCGCGGTTGGCCGAGGCATTGTGGGAGTGCAAACTCAAATAACATTTGCCCGAAACGGCCATGCAAAGCGCGCCGTGGGCAAAAATCTCGACCTGCACCAACTGACCCGACGGCCCTGTGATTTGGTTACGATGAATGGTTTTGACGATGTCGCCCACTTGCTTGAGGGTAAGCTCGCGCGCCATCACCACCACGTCGGCGTAGTCGGCATAGAGTTCTACCGTTTCGATATTGGTAATGTTCGACTGGGTCGAAATGTGCAACTCCATCCCCTTTTTACGGCAATAATTCATCACCGCCAAATCGGAAGCAATCACGGCCGTGATGCCTGCTTCCTTGGCTTGGTCGATGATACGACGCATGAGCGAAATGTCGTGGTCGTAAATAATCGTATTGAGCGTAATGTAACTTTTTACGTTGTGTTCTTTGCAGACGCGCGCCACTTCGGGCAAGTCATCTACGGTAAAATTATTGGTTTGGCGGGCGCGCATATTGAGCTGTTCCACGCCAAAATAAACCGAATTAGCACCCGCTTTTATGCCTGCCATCATTGATTCCCACGAACCAGCAGGGGCCATTATTTCGATAGTTTGCTTTGTTGCCATTGGACAAAAATTGAAATCGTACAAATCGGCCACAAAGGTAACGTTTTTGTCGGTACCGTTAAATAACCCGTTTCAAGGCAAACTCTGCCACCACTAGGCGGCCATTACGCCGAACGACCAATTGTACCTCTTTGCCTTCTTTCTGCTGAAATGTTCGATAAATCTCTGAAAGTGTGAGGGTTTGCACAGGTTCATGGTTAACTAACATCAATTGGTCTCCTATCTGAAGTCCCGCTTGGTGGGCAGGGGAGTTTTCGGTAATACTTTCGATAAAATAGTGACGAAAATCATTTCCTTTGGCCCTAATATCGATACCGCTCATGTCATGCTCAAATTTTTCGTTTAAAAATCGACGAACAGGTTTAAGAACGATGTACCCTTCTTCGTAGTTGAACGTTACTTTAAAACGTCGCAAAAACTCTCCTCCGAGGTTCCCATGTCGTTGGGGAGATTTCGGAGAAAGTTTAATACCCAACGAACTGCTATCAGGGAAAGTCGCGAGTACGTCGTTGAGTTCATACTGGCCAATTCGGACTTTGGATAGACGCCCAATGTGTCCGTTGATTTCTCCTCCTAATCCTACTCCTAGTTGGGCTTTGATAACTTTCTGGGGCAGTTGGAGGTGCGAGGCGGCAGTATTGAGCATCAAGGCGTGCCCTGCACCTGTATCCAATACCACCCGAATCGGCAGTTCTTGGTTATTGGAAAACACCGTGACGGCATCCAAGTAGGGTTTCGAGCGTTCGATGGTAATGGGCAATTTACTGCCTTTTTTGGGAGAATATTTATAATGTTGTGGGGTCGTTAGCGTAAGTTCACTCGTTTGGAAATCAATGGTAACCACAAATTTACTAAAAAGCTCATAGCCAAAAATACCGTGAATCTGCGTACCTACTAACTCCGAAAGCCGTAGCACATCATCATCCATCACCACGATGGTTTGCTTCAATCCCCGCATCTGTCCCATCACAAAGGTATTCCCGATGGTCACGTCAGCGCTGATAGGTTGTCCCCCGCCGATGCCCTCGATGGCCATTTTCCGAACCGATTTCATCCCGAGTTTTTGGGCAACGTCACTATTGGTAAGCATCATCGAACTTACCCCCGTGTCTAAAATAAATCGTAAGGTATCAGAAGCATTGATTTTGACGGGCACGATAATCAAATTGGAATGTAATTCAAACGGAATACGGGTCGTCTTTCGACCGTGCAATAGGTGAAACCCGTGGACGTCTTCTTCTTTCTTGAGAGGTCTGGCCAAAGTACTGATACTCTGCACCAACAGTACACAACAAAGCAGGCAATAAGCGATAGATTTCATGGAAAGGAGGGTTTTTGGTGAACGAAAACTGGCTGTCATCTTTCCCATGAAATTACACAAAAAACAAAATCGGCGCATCCCCCCAAAATGGTGTTTTTTGGAAAAATGCCCCGTTTTTTTATCCCCCAAAAAAGGGGGTTTTATATTAATTTGTCTTTGACCGCTTTTTTCAGCGCTTCTGTTTTGTTGGTGACGTGTAGTTTTTGGTAAATATTCCGAATGTGAGTTTTGACCGTTTCGACACTGATAAACAATTCATCGGCAATCGAATGGTAGGTTTTTCCTTTGGCCAAAAGCGTCAGAACGTCGGTTTCGCGGTCAGAAAGTGGAGAATTCAAGTTTCTTTGAAAAGACTTTACCACCAACGAAGCAATCTTAGAACTCATCGGAGCCCCACCCGTCAGTACCTCGTCGATGGCGTTCAAAAGGCGAATGTGGTCGGTATCTTTGGTCAAATACCCCGACGCGCCCGCACACAAAGCTTCAAACACAAGTTTGCTGTCTTCGTGTACACTAATCACCAAAATAGTGGTAGAAGGACGCTCGCGCAGAATGCGTTTGATGCCTTCAATGCCGTGCATTCCTGGCAGTTCGAGGTCAATCAAAACCAGCTCAGGCGCGTCTTTTCGCAGGTTTTTCAAGGCATCCATGCAGTTGGTGTAGGTATTCACTACCCTAAACCGCTGTTGGCTTCCGATGATGAGTGCCAAGCCATCTTTGACCGCTTCGTTGTCTTCAATGACCGTAATTTTTGTAACGTTATTCATTATACGTATTTTGTTTAGGCCCCTTCTTTCTACCGAATTTTGGGGGAGGCTGTTTTAGTAGGAATCGTACCCGTCAGTGTCAGCGCTGTTCCCGAAGGAGAACGGGGCGCAATCGCGAGCGAGCAATGAATTTTTTCGGCACGTTGGCGCATGTTATTAAGCCCTTTGTGATACCCATCGGTGGGAAAAACAATCCCGCAACCATCATCTTCCAACGAAAAAGAAACGTTTTGCCCTTGAAGGGTTGCACAAAAGTAAATATTTTGGCATTGTGCATGTTTAATACAGTTGGTTAAAGCTTCTTTAAAAATCATAATAACCTGAATACTCCAACCTGGCGGTAAGGTTACATTTTCGAGCTCAAAAGGTATGGTGGTATTGGAATGAAACCGTATGGTGGTGTCCTGAAGAAGGTTTTCACCAAAATCTTTGATGTACAAAACAAGCTCTTTAACGAGGTTGCTTTCGGGGTCGATCGCCCATATAAAATCTTTAGTATCCCGAAATAACCGTACCACATTTTTCTCAATTTCGCCCACAATTCTTTTTTCTTCGTTGCCCGTTTCTCTGCTTTCGTACCTCAATTTAAGAACACTCGACTGCATCCGAATGGCCGCAAGTCGATTACCCAGTTCGTCATGAAAATCCTGCGCCAGCTGCACCCGAATGGCCGCCTCAGCTTCTTGCTTGAGCTTTTCATAGGCCAATACCCGCCGCGTACGGTACTGAATATAAAGCTGTTGGACTAAACCTACGGAGGCAATCAAAAGACTAATCACCAAGGCAATAAACCAAGAACGCTGATAAAAAGGCGGCACAATCTCAAACGCATACACGGCCGTTTCTCCCCAGCGATTATCCCCCAAAGATGCCCGAACGTTGAACCGATACTTGCCTGGGTTCAGATGCGAATAAACAACACTGGTCTGCTCCGTAGGGCCCAGCCACGCTTCATCCTCGCCTTCGAGTTGGTATTGATACCTGACAAGATCAGGGTGGCTGTGATTAATAGATATAAAACTGATTTTAAGCTGATTACGGGTATGTGGGAGCGACAACTCATTGGGTACGTTATACCAAGTGTCTTTACTTTTGGCAAATTGAACCAAGTTTGTCGTGTCAAACGGGGATTTCACTTCGGTAAAGTGGACTTTTGGGGTAGTTGGCAAACGGAGTTTTGGATTTTCACGGTAATGAAAAATTCCTTTGATGGTGCCAATCCAAAAGTCACCGTTCGGACTTACGTAAGCCGTATTGGCGTTGGTTTCACGGGCGGTAAATCCGTCGGTTTCGTTGAAGTGCCGAATAGAAGCAATGCGAAATTGCGCATCCAACGTCAAAAGGTCAATCCCCCGTTCTGTACCTATCCAAAGCCTTCCTTTTGGGTCAAAACTCGTATTGTAAATAAGGTTAGAACATAGCCCTTGCTTGACGGTAAAAAAGCGTTTTTGTTTGGTTTTTGGATCAAAAACAACCACGCCATCTTCAAAACTACCCAAAGCCAACAGCCCGTCGTAGCGCTGCGCCATACTTAACGCAGGAAATGAAGCCAGTTCATTATCGTACTGAAAATCAGAAACTTTACCATTACGAACAACATTCAAACCCCTTGGCCCCGCCGTCAACAGCTCGCCCGATTGCAACAGCAGCGTGCGCCTCACAAAACTGCCTTTGAGTCCTTCTTTGGAATGAAAATGCTGGAACGATTTTCCATCGTACAATAAAACGCCGTTTGAGGTGCTCATCCAAACCTCCTTCCCTTTACCTGCCTGCATAAACAGCGTAACACCTTGGGACGAGATGTATTCGTCGAGGGGAAAATACGTTACCTTATCGGTTTGCACTTTATAAACCCCTGGCCCCGCCAACCCTACCCACACATTCCCTTCATTATCAACGGATAAGCAATTAACCCTTTTGCGTTGAAGTGAAAGTGGAACGGGCAAAGGGCGGTTGGTTTGGGTGTCAACGATGTCTAAACCTCCATCAAAATAGCTTACCCACAGCCTCCCCGTGGGCGACAAAGCCAAAGAAGAAATCGTGTTCCCGTGCAAGCCAGTTTGTGTGTTAAGGCTCGTAAAGGCAGGGTTGGTGAACTTATACACGCCGTCGCCGTCGGTGGTAAACCAAAGATTTCCTTCACGGTCTTCGAGCAGTCCACGAACCATAAAGTTGGAAAAGCCATTGTCGGCATTAAACCACAAGATGTTTCCTTGCTGATACCGCAATGCCCCCATCGAAAGCCCCATCCAAATACTACCGTCGGACGCTTCGGTCATTTCGTGGACAATGTCGTGGCTAATAGCGGTCAGTGCCGAAGGTGTTTTTGCGTTTGTGGTAAACACCCCTTCGTCAGTACCTAGCCAAAGAAGCCCTTGATTATCAAAGAGAATACTTCGCAATACCAACGCTGGTGAAAAATTATAGCGGCGAAATAACCCTTTGGGAGTCACCTCAAAAATCTCTCCGCTGTAGGTCGAAACCATGAGTTTGCCGTCGGGTGTCACCGACATATCACTAAAAAAAGAAGGTCGGTCGGAGCTGTTTTTTTTCAAAAATCGAAGACTATCCCCCAGTAGCAACCCCAATTGGCTAGCGTTACAAATGGCATAGACATTGCCTTTGGTGTCGCCAATGACCGACGAAACGGTGTAGGGTTCGCGGTCGGATGTCCGCACGGGGCGGGTGCGTTGCCCATCGTAAATCGACAATCCAAAGGGTGTCCCCATGTACATGGTGCCCTTGGTGTCGATTTCGAGCGATAAAATATTGTTGGCGGGCAGGTTATCTTCTTTTCGGTAGGTCGTAAAATGCAAGCCATCAAAGCGCGAAAGCCCTCCTCCCCGAGTCGAAAGCCAAATATAGCCCAAGCGGTCTTGTTCGATGTCGGTGACTTGCGACTGCCCCAACCCCGAAAAGATGTCGTAGTGCTGAAAATGATATACCTGCGCTACGGATGTATGTACCACCCACATGACCCAAACGGATATAAGCCATCCGCAGGTCTTTGCTCGTCTGCTTAACATTTCACGACTGTCACATTAAAAATGAAGTGGACAAAAATACGATAAATCGACGGAAGACCAAGAGACGTATAAAATACCTTTTGTCGTTCTGACAAACGAAAAAACATAAAAGTCAATATTTCATTAAAAGTCGTCAAAAATCCTCCACCGAGCTGTCGATACTTATTGTAATTTTGGCCATCCAACTTGGCAAGGAATACTACATAAAAAAGTTTACTATGAGCAACATCACGATTGTAGGCGGAGGCGTAAGCGGCCTTTTTTCGGCCTACTACCTCCAGCAAGCAGGCCACAAAGTCGCTATTATTGAACAGGGCAACTTCAGCGACGGCTGTTCGTTTGGCAACGCGGGGATGATTGTGCCGAGCCACATCGTACCTTTGGCACAACCTGGCATGATTGCTAAAGGGCTTCGCTGGATGCTCAAGTCAACAAGTCCATTTTACGTCAAACCAAGATTGAGCTGGGACTTAATGCGCTGGGGGATGTTGTTTTGGAAACATTCGACCGAAGAACACGTACAGCGCTCAATTCCTATTTTAAGAGACATGAGTTTGTTGAGTAAACAACTATTTCAAGAGCTCGCCACTACCAACGAAGTAGATTTTGGGTGGCACGAGCGCGGGTTGTTGATGTTGTACAAAAACGCCGATACCGAACACGAAATGGCCGAAGAAGCCGCAATTGCCAACAAAGCAGGCATTGTAGCCGAAGTGCTCGACGGGCGCCAAGTGCAAAACCTTGAACCCGACGTGAAGGTGGACGTACGCGGGGGAGTCTATTATCCTGGCGATGCCCACATTACGCCTAATTTGCTCATCAAAAATTTGGTTGGCTACCTCCGAGCCAAAGGCGTCGCTTTCCACGAAAACCAAGAAGTGACCGATTTTGAGAAAAATGGAAAAAAAATAACGGCTGTCCTGACCCGTACGGGAAAATTTGAAGTACAAGAACTGGTGATAGCCGCAGGAGCATGGTCGCCCGTGTTGAGTGAAAAGTTGGGTATTTCGTTGCCCCTACAAGGCGGGAAAGGCTACAGTTTCATGCTAAAAAACAAAACCAACAATATCCACGTCCCAGCCATCATGTTGGAAGCACGCGCCACGGCCACACCGATGGGAAGCGATTTGCGTTTTGCGGGGACGCTCGAAGTGGCAGGAACGGATTTGAGTATAAATATGAACCGAGTGCGGGGAATTGTGCAGGGAATCAACAATTATTACCCCGAAATAGAAGTACAACTTCCTGAAAAAGAAAAGGTTTGGAGTGGACTACGTCCGTGTTCACCCGATGGTATTCCGTACGTGGGTCGAGTCGAGCACTTTGATAACCTTACCCTCGCCACGGGACACGGCATGATGGGGATTAGCCTTGGGCCTGCCACAGGGAAGCTGGTGTCGGAGATTGTGACTCATGAACCTACCAGTATGAACATGCAACCTTTTGCACCGTTACGTTTTTCTTAGAAGTAAAACCTCCCGAAAGTTTTGAAACTAACCTCCCGAAAGTTTCAGCCTAACCTCCCGAAAGTTCAAAACTTTCGGGAGGTTGAAGCCGATTAATTATTTGTGTGCGGCATTGATTTTTTCTTCTCCAAATAAAGCGCCCACTGCTCAGGGGTCAGAATTTTTTGATACTTGGCTTCGCGTTCAGTCCACCACGTGTCTACCAGTTTACGAATATCTTGCAACTCTTGCTGCGTTGGACGTGTATTAGCGTGGGTTTTCATAAACGCCTCTTGGTAGTCCATCATCCGCAAACAATAATCCAAATTCACCGTTTCGACCGAAATCTCTTGGTCTTCGTTTAATTTCAGTTTTTTCTTCATCCATTTGGTTTGGTCTTCGGCCATTTTGTCCGAAGTAAGCGCCTTTGGAGGTGGGTTCGGCGTTTGAGGAAGTCGGCCACCATAGCCTCCTCGCCCGTAGCCGCCATATCCATACTGCGCCATTGAACTAACACTTACAAATAGCAGCGCAACGAGAAAAAAAAGCTTCATGTTCATCGTAATCGTTTTTATAAAAAGTGACTGATAAAGTACTTGTACCAATTGATTTCCAAAAATAAATCGAAAAACCAAACCCACCACATTTCTTGCACAATTTCTCAAAATGGCGTGTTTTTAAACTGCTACTGTCTTTTTTTGTACAAATCCTTGACAATCCTGCCTGACCGTCCTACATTTGTGGCATCAATTTGTACAATTCTTCGTGAAAACACAGAACTACGCCTTTTTTCGACATCGTCACTTCCACGCCTGCGGGCGAGCGTAGAACCTTTTTAGTTAAGTTTTTCACATTTTTCAATGGTCTCGTGGTTGTCTTGAAGACGAAATGGAACCTACACCCACTGTTAAACACAAACAATTCATGTTACGTATTGCCATTCAAAAATCGGGACGTTTGAGCGACGATTCCATTAAGTTATTTAAAGAATGTGGTATCCGTTTTGAGAGCGGTTCGACGGGTAAACTCAAATCTCTTTCGACCAATTTCCCTGCGGAGTTTCTTTTTCTTCGCGACGATGATATCCCAGGTTACGTGGAAGACGGCGTAGCTGACTTGGGTATTGTAGGCGAAAACGTACTCGTTGAGTCGAGCAAAAACGTACGTGTCGTTCACCAATTAGGCTTCTCAAAGTGCCGCCTCTCGTTGGCGATTCCGCGCAGTACGCAGTGGAACGGTGTGCAAGATCTTCAGGGACGCGGTATTGCGACTTCTTATCCACGGATTTTAGGAAATTATCTCCAAGAACACGGCGTAGAAGCCGAAATCCACGAAATCAGTGGCTCAGTCGAAATCGCGCCAAGTATCGGTTTGGCCGATGCCGTTTGTGACATCGTTAGCTCAGGTAGCACGCTGTTGAGCAATGGTTTGAAAGAAGTAGAAGTAATTTTCAAATCAGAAGCCGTGTTGATTGGAAGCAATCAATTATCGAACGAAAAACAAGTAATTTTGGAAAGCCTCTTGTTCCGAATCAATGCCGTTCAAGCAGCACAAAGCAACAAATACATTGTTCTTAATAGTCCCGTTGAAGCCATTGACCAAATTGCGGCCTTGCTTCCAGGCATGAAAGCCCCCACCGTAGTACCTTTGAAAACGGAAGGATGGGTGTCGTTACATTCGGTGATTAATGAAAACGATTTTTGGACCAACATCGTCAAAATCCGCGAAGCAGGCGCTGAGGGAATCTTGGTCATTCCGATTGAAAAGATGGTTTACTAACAAGTTTCAAAACGAGTTATCTGTCACTATGCAAATTATTCCTTTTCCTAAAAAATCAGACTGGCCTGCTTTGTTGGCACGACCAACGCAAAGCATTGCCAATATTGAGAAAGCCGTAGCGCCTATTTTGGAGAAAGTCCGTACCGAGGGCGACGCCGCCATTCGTGCATTGACGTTACAGTTTGATAAAATAAAACTTGGGGAGATTGCCATGCCCCAAGCCACCGTCGATGCTGCCGAAGCGGCGCTTTCGGAGGAACTGAAAGCGGCAATTCGCCAAGCATACCAAAACATCCGTACCTTTCACGAGGCGCAACACCAACCCGTGCAGAAAATCGAAACGATGCCAGGCGTTACGTGTTGGCGTAAAAGCGTGGGGATTGATAAAGTAGGTTTGTACATTCCAGGTGGGTCAGCGCCTTTGTTTAGTACGGTGCTGATGCTGGGCGTTCCTGCCCAATTGGCAGGCTGCCGCGAAGTCGTTCTTTGTACGCCAAGCGACCACCCTGCTATCTTGTACGCAGCTCAATTGGTGGGTGTGACAAAGATATTTCGCGTAGGTGGCGCCCAAGCCATTGCGGCGATGGCCTACGGAACAGAGTCAGTACCAAAGGTGTATAAAATCTTTGGCCCAGGCAACCAATACGTGACCGCGGCAAAGATGTTGTTGGCCAAAGAGGGCGTGGCGATAGACATGCCTGCGGGGCCGTCGGAGGTAGCGGTGTATGCCGATGCTACCGCATTGCCGTCGTTTGTTGCGGCCGATTTGCTCTCGCAAGCCGAGCACGGTGCCGACAGCCAAGTATTGTTGGTATCGACGGACAAAAAGTTTTTGGCCGCCGTCAATCTTACTTTATCGACACAGTTGGAAGCCCTACCGCGCAAAGAACTGGCGCGCCAAGCAATTGAGAACAGCAAGGCGATTTTGGTCGAAACCCAAGAAGAAGCCATTGAATTGCTGAACGAATACGCGGCGGAGCACTTGATTTTGAGCGTCGAAAATGCCGAGGCGGTTAGCGAACAGATTTACAACGCAGGCTCGATTTTTTTAGGAAATTATACTCCCGAATCGTGTGGTGATTATGCGTCGGGTACGAACCATACCTTGCCAACCAACGGTCACGCGCGGGCGTACAGCGGGGTGTCGCTAGATAGTTTTGTGAAAAAGATTACGATTCAGCACATTACCCCCGAAGGGCTTAAAGAACTTGGCCCAACCGTGGAAGCCATGGCTGAAGCGGAGTCGCTCCAAGCGCACAAACGCGCCGTGAGTCTGCGATTGAGTAGTTTGAAGTAATGCCGTGAATTTTACTACTTTAAAGTTCGTTGCCCAATAAAGATGGCGACGAACTTTAAAGTGAAACTTCTAATGTACAATTATTATGGAAGAAATCTTTGTTACCAAACTTCGTATCAATAAGGTTCGTCATTTAGAGAACCTTGAAATACCGTTGTCGGATACGGAGCGAAAGCATTTGATTTTGACGGGTAAAAATGGGAGTGGGAAGACGAGTGTGTTGGAAGCATTACAAAAACGATTGTATTTAATCTATCTTTCAAATGAGAAATATGTAATTAATCAGGTGGATGAGGATACAAGCATAGGCGATTTAATGCAATTTGGTACAAATATAAAAAGCAATGAAGATGCGCTATTTATTTTCAATAGGGCTGAATTGATACCAAAAAACATTTCCAAAGAGAATTTTATATTAGCTTACTTTAAGGCAAAAAGAAAACCCGAGTATCGGCTCTCAGAATCTATAAAAAAAGTCAATATATCTACTTATTACCACCAATATGAAAATGCTAATTCTGTTTTTTTAGATTATCTTGTTTATTTAAGGGCAGAAAGGTCATTTGCAAATGAGGAAAATAACTTTGAAAAAGTAAATAAGATAGATTTATGGTTTGATAAATTTGAAGATTTACTAAAAAAAATATTTAATAATTCTAGTCTAAAGGCTTCTTTCGACAGGAGCGGCTTTAGCTACAACTACAAAATAGAAATTCCTGGAAAAGATCCATTTGATTTATTAAGCCTTTCCGACGGTTATGCAGCTATATTAGATATTATATCTGAATTAATTATGCGAATGGAAAATAAAGCCTCCCAAGTATATGATTTGCAAGGTATTGTTTTAATTGACGAAATAGAAACTCATTTACACATTGATTTACAAAAGAAAATCTTACCATTCCTTACTTCTTTCTTTCCAAAAATTCAATTTATTGTCACCACTCATTCACCTTTTGTGTTAAGCTCAATAGATAATGCCGTGATTTATGATTTAGAAAAACAGGAAAGAGTAGAAGATTTGTCGGCTTATTCTTACACAAATATTGTCAAAGGTTATTTTGAAGCAGACGAATATTCGCAAGAAGTGAAAGATAAAATACAAGAATATGAGTTGCTAGTCGAAAAATCAAAACATGATACTGAAGTACTTACACTAGAGGAGAAAGAAAAGTACTATGATTTTCAAAAGTATTTTGAACAATTACCCAAAACACTTTCTCCCGAACTACAGCTTAAAATTCAACAATTAGAATTAGCTCGATTAGCTCAATGATAAACATAGAAAAATCGCAACCCGCACCACTATGTTTAGCAGAGGAAGCGAAAAAGAAAAAAGGAGATTATAAATGTGGGGAAGTGGTAACCATCATTACGAGAGATTTTAATAACAAATGTTATATATGCGAAACAAAAGCTCCGACGACCATTAATGTAGAGCATTTTCGTCCCCATAAAGGCAACAAAGCATTGTTATTTGACTGGAATAACCTATTTTTTGCCTGTGGACATTGCAATAATACTAAACTTTCAAAGCCACAATATGATGACATTTTGGATTGTACCGATTCAAGGGTATTAATTACGAATGTGATTGAGCATATTTTTGACCCTCTCAAATCTGACTCCCCAGATTTTAAACCCCTCACTGAAAGTAACCCTGTTATAAATACAGTAATGCTTTTGGAAGAAGTATATGGTGGAAAAACAGTGCTAAAAAAAATAGAAGCTAGAAATATTATACAACAACTCACTGAGGAGCTGATTAAGTTTCTTCATTATGCTACAGGTTATTTATCATCGGAAGAAGAGCCTCAAAAAAAGCGAGACTTCCATGAATTAATTGTATCAAAATTAAAACCAGACACGGCCTTTACTGGCTTCAAAATATGGGTAGTAAAATCACACCCAAAGTTGTTACAAGAATTTAGACAATACCTACCACAATGACATTTGATTTAGCTTCGATTCTTCGTCCACACATTTTGAATTTGGTCCCCTATTCCTCAGCGCGCGATGAATATACGGGCAAAGAAGGGGTGTTTTTGGATGCCAATGAAAACCCGTATCAATCGGTGAACGGGCAGCAATGGAATCGCTACCCTGACCCGTACCAATGGGCTATCAAAGAAAAATTGGCTCCTATCAAAGGGGTCCGTCCTAGTCAAATATTCTTAGGAAATGGCTCTGACGAACCGATAGATTTGCTCGTTCGGGCTACTTGTACCCCACGCGAAGACAATATCCTTATCATGCCGCCTACATATGGCATGTATCAGGTGAGCGCTGATATCAATGATGTTCCCATTGTTAAGGTACCTCTGACGCCTGATTTTCAAATTGATACCGAAAAAGTGTTGGCAGCAGTTACGCCAAAGACCAAGATTATTTGGATTTGTTCCCCCAACAACCCTAGCGGGAATTTAGTAAAACGAGAAGCTATTTTGACCATTCTAACCAATTTTTCAGGGTTGGTCGTGGTGGATGAAGCATATATTGATTTTGCTGAAGTTCCCGAAAGTTTAGAACTTTCGGGAACTTCTAAACTTTCGGGAGGTTTGACAGCCTCTTTTACCAACGAATTGGACAATTACCCCAATCTTATCGTACTTCAAACGTTTTCTAAAGCGTGGGGTTTGGCTTCGCTGCGTTTAGGAATGTGCTTTGCGTCGGAAGAAATCATCAAAGTTTTGAACAAAATCAAACCACCCTATAACCTCAGCGGGGCTACTCAGGCGATTTTGTTGGAAGCCCTCGATTTTGTAGAAACCAAAAATCAGCTAGTAAAAGATATTTTGGTTGAAAGACAAAGGTTAGCGCAGGAGTTGGTTGTCATACCTACAGTGAAGCACATTTATCCGTCGGATGCTAACTTTTTATTGGTAAAATTTGAGAAAGCTAAACAGCTCTTTGATGATTTAATTGAACAAAAAATCATCGTCCGCGACCGCTCTAAAGTAACCCTTTGCGAAGATTGCTTACGCATAACGGTTGGGACAAGCGAGGAAAATAATGTACTATTGGAAGCGTTAAAAGAACTAAGCGAACAATAATGGAAGAATTTGTCAGTGATGTATCAAAACAATCGTTCCCAATTTCCGACAAAGTCGTGGGAGGATACATTACAGGTTCACTGTACGAATTTATCCGTTCTGAACATCCCGACTTTAGCAAAAACAGTTCGCTGTCGATTGCCGAGCTAAACGAATTGCGGCAAAAGTACATTTCGAGTTGTTTGATGAAGGATGGGCAGAAGTTGTCGAAGCTACAAAAGGACTTTACCAAGTCGTTACACAAGCTTCAAAGTCTGACAAAAACGGTAGAAGAGACTGACTTTTCGGATTTGACATTGGGGCAGCGCATTGCCGATAAAGTAGCTACGTTTGGCGGAAGTTGGACATTTATTCTTTCATTTGCTTTTTTTATCACTGTATGGATAAGTGTAAATATATGGGTCTTAGCCTCCAAACCATTTGACCCGTATCCATTTATTTTGTTAAACTTGCTGCTGTCGTGTTTGGCCGCCTTACAAGCTCCTGTGATTATGATGAGCCAAAATCGGCAGGAAGAAAAAGACCGAGAGCGGGCTAAAAAAGACTTTTTGATCAACCTCAAGTCTGAATTAGAAATCAGGTTGTTGCACGAAAAAGTTGACCATTTGATTATGCACCAGCAACAAGATTTGCTTGAGATTCAGAAAATTCAAGTCGAAATGATGGATAGTATTATCCAGAAAATAGAGCATATCAACAAAACTTCAAACCCATGAAAAAAGCCATTATTACGCTCATCTTTGTTCAATGCGTTGCGTTTGCCTCGCAAGCACAGTACAACAATTGGGCCATTGGATTTCAGCTAGTTGAACCATCTGGACTTAACGTCCGAAAGTACTATGGCGACAACAAGGCGTTGGATGTTTCGTTTGGAACGTATGGACTTTTCTACGGTCGCGACCGCAAATACCGTAAAGGTTTTTACCAAAATGCGGGCTTTTCGTTGCGCGTAAATCACCTTTGGCATACCGCTTTATTCAAAAAAGAACAACTTAGAGCGTATTACGGATTTGGTGGGCAAATCAACTCTCGCCGCTATTATTTTGATTCTAGAAATTCACCAGGTACAAAAGAATTTACGAATTCCATTTCTTTAGGGGGCTCAGGCTTGGCAGGAGCAGAATATTTTGTTTCCAATAGCCCATTGTCTTGCTTTTTAGAAACAGGGCTTTACGTCGAACTGGTTCCAGGAATCTTTTTTGTACATCCTCAAGCAAGTTTAGGCGTACGGTTCAATTTTTAATCTTCCGTCTGACTGTCGTCTGACGGTGTCACCTTGGTCAGACGATAGTCAGACCAAGACCTTATCTAACAAACCTAAAAGTTAACTTTCCGTCTGACTGTCGTCTGACGGAGTCACCTTGGTCAGACGATAGTCAGACCAAAAACTTGCCTGATAGCCTCCTGCGGGTCTGACTATCGTCTGACCTAACGGAGGCGGAGTTTAAGCTTGGCTATTTCTGAAGCGGGCGCTTCTCGTTCGTATAAAATCTTGTACGTAGCTTCTGTTATCGGCATTTCGACGCCGTATTGTTTATTCATTTCGTAAATGCTATTGACCGCATAATAGCCCTCAGCAATCATTTTCATCTCCATTTGCGCAGATTGCACACTGTAACCACGTCCAATCATGTTGCCAAAAGTACGGTTACGGCTAAATTGTGAATACGCCGTTACGAGCAAATCTCCCAAGTAAGCCGATGCACTCAAATCACGTTCGCGCGGGTCAACGGCATCGACAAACCGTTTGATTTCTTGCATGGCATTAGAAACCATAACGGCTTGAAAATTATCGCCGTAGCCTAAACCATGACTTATTCCACAAGCCAATGCCACGATATTTTTCATCACAGCGGCATATTCTACGCCGTACAGGTCCGCGAGAGGGTTCGCCGTCACGAAGGAACAACTCATGAGTTGGGCAAAATCAGCAGCACAGGCTTCGTGGGTTGACGCAATGGTCAAATAGGATTGCTTCTCTAAAGCCACTTCTTCGGCATGACAAGGCCCCGCAATAACGCACATTTGATCAATCGGAACGTGAAAATGTTCTTCTACCCAATCAGTTACCAAAATATGACGCTGAGGAATCATTCCCTTGATGGCCGAAACGACTCTTTTTCCTTCAAAGTGTTTGGGAGTCAGTGCCGCTAGGGGTTCTTGGACAAAAGCGGCAGGAATCGCCAAAATAACGTAGTCTGCGCCATTGAGGGCGTCGGTTATTTTGGTAAATGTCTTCACTTTACGCGGACTAAGGCGTACATCGCGCAGATAATCAGGGTTGTAGTGGTGCTTTCGGATGTGTTCAACGGCCGCACGGTCGCGAAGCCACCAACGAATTGAGACGTTGTTTTCAGAAAGAATTTTAATAATAGCGGTGGCCCAACTGCCTCCACCTATTACGGCGATTGATGTCATTTTTGGGGTATTGGTTCCTTCGTTTGTGGCACAAACTTGCGAAAAAACTCGCAGCTTTGCACGGTTATCCCCAACTTTCTGCCTACTTCTCGCAGCCGCAGCCCTTGGCACATCCCGACTTTTTGGGACTGAGTTCTTTACGGATTCGATTTCCGACGTATCCTACCGCACCGATAAAAAGCAACCCAATCAAGATGGTTTCAAGCATGGCGTTATCGTTATTAGTTTTGAAGAAAATGGTTTAAATAACTTTCGTAAAAAACGCCTTTTTGCGTAATTGCGTTCCAGACGACCCTTTTGAACCTAACTTTTATGAAAACTCCTACTTCGGAAGCTGTTTCGCTTCGCCCTCTTGTAAGCTTACCCGTAATTGTGGCCGCTTTGGGCTATTTTGTGGATGTATATGACTTATTGGTCTTCAACATTGTGCGCGTACCTAGTCTCAAAGACATGGGGCTTTCACCCGAAGAGGTGTCGCTCTTGGGCGGAAAAATCTACAATTGGCAGCAAGCAGGACTCCTTGTTGGTGGAATTTTGTGGGGAATTTTGGCCGACAAACGGGGGCGTTTATCCGTTTTGTTTGGCTCGATTATCATGTATTCCTTCGCCAATATTCTGTGCGGCTTTGTGCAATCGCCCGATGTCTATGCCCTGTTACGTTTTGTGGCAGGCGTTGGGTTGGCGGGGGAGCTTGGGGCAGGACTTACCTTAGTCGCCGAAATTTTACCCCAACGGCTACGTGGTTATGGTTCGTCGATTGTGGCGAGCGTAGGGCTATTGGGAGCCGTTGTCGCCTTCTTGACCAATAATCTATTCGACTGGCGAACTACCTATTTTGTGGGTGGTGGCTTGGGACTGGTACTGCTGCTTATGCGGGTAGGATTATTGGAATCGGGCATGTTTGAAAAAGCCAAAGTCTTACCCTCAAAGCGAGGGAGCATGTTGTCATTTTTCACCGATGGCCCACGTTTTTGGAAGTATATGCGCTGCATTGGCGTAGGTGTACCTACCTATTTTGTGATTGGTATTATGGCCACTTACGGAAATGAATTTGGGGCGGCGTTGGGAGTTCAGCCCGACATTGTAGCAGGAAAATGCGTCATGTATGTGTTTATTGGAACGGTCATTGGCGATATGTTCAGTGGCATACTAAGTCAATGGCTTCAATCGCGCAAGAAAGCGATTGGCGTAATGACGACCATGACCCTCGTTGGCATCACGGTGTATCTGTATGGCGGTATCCAAACGGCTAGTTCTTTCTATGCACTTTGTGGCGTGCTTGGCTTTTCTATTGGTTACATTGCCATGTTTCTGACCGCAACGGCCGAAAGTTTTGGTACAAACCTTAGAGCGACGGCCACTTCAACCGTTGCTAATTTTGTGCGAGCTACTACTTTACTGACGTTACCCTTGTTTCAAACGCTTAAACCTAGTTTAGGAGTTATAACAGCGGGAGCGTTGGTAGCGGCGCTTTGTTTCTTCATTGGGTATATTTCTTTATACTTTATGGAAGAAACCTTTCACAAGAACCTGGATTACGTTGAATAAAAAATTGGGCGAGCCACTAATGGCTCGCCCGACTGTTTTCTGGCTGTTTTCAGTAATTGAGCAAAAGTTTCAGGATACTTGTTTTATCGCAACTTACTGATTTAAAACAGATAACGATTAACTTGTGCTTTAGCACTTAAAAATGATGTAGGATAGAATTATTGGATAACTTCACCTTGGATATTGAGCGTTACAGCACCGCCTTCTGCGTTAGATTCTACCGTAACTGTTTTGTTGAACGAGCCCGCAGCAGCAGCATTGAAAGTCGCTTTGATGGTTCCAGAAGCGCCTGGCATAACGGGTTCTTTGGGATATTCTACCCCTGTGCAACCACACGAACCATACGCTTTTCCGATAATTAAAGGTGCTTCTCCTTTGTTGGTAAACTTAAATTCGGCAGTTACAGGCTTACCTTGTTTGATTTTTCCAAAGTTGTGATTGGTCTCTACCCAACCAAAAGCCGCCAACCATACATTGGCAAAAACAAGGGTAGTAGCAAAGAACATCGTTAGAACTGAGAGAAAAGTTACTTTTTTCATGGTAGTACGTTTTGTTTTAAGTGAATAAATGTGTTGTCGTTTGACGATTCAAAAGTACTTGGTCAATTTGGTACTCGCTGTTAACAAAAACTGAACGTTTGTTAATGCTTTGTTAATAACTTCAAAAGAATCTGACGAAAGCGTTACTTTCGTATGAGATTTTCTACTAATATTGAAGTTAGTACATTTTTAACCTAAAAACGTGCGAAAGCACCATGTCAAGAAACACGATTCGCCTTCTAATCATTTTGTCCACTCTATCCATCATCGGAGTGATCATCACTCAGATCTATTGGGTGCGTAAGGCATTAGACATGCGCGAACGTCAGTTTAACCAACGCGCCCACGTAGCTTTGCAGGAAGTGGCCAATGACCTCTCGAAACTCAACGGCGTCATGTTGCACAACAATCCTGTGGAGCAATTGTCGTCCAATTATTTTTTGGTCAATACCAACGCCATGGTGGACCCCGCTTTGGTGGAACATTATCTTAAAAACCGCTTTCAACAAAACGCCATCGTAAGCGACTTTGAAGTAGGTATTTATGATTGTGCCAGCAACAAAATGTTTTATGGGGTGGCACTAAGTACCCGTAACGACAACAAAAAGCCAACCCAAACGGCCAATTGGCTGAAATCAAACAAATACCCTTACTATTTTGGCGTACGTTTCCCTTCCCAAAACATTTCGGTAATTAGCGATTTGAGGGGCTGGATTGGCTCTTCGTTGTTGGTATTATTGGCGGTAAGCTTTTTTGGGTATGCACTGTTTGTGATTTTGCGCCAACGTCAACTGACGGAAGTGCAACGCGATTTTATTAATAACATGACGCACGAACTGCAAACGCCCATCGCTACCATTCGTATTGCCGCCGACGTGTTGAATACGCCCGCCATCAAAGACCAACCTGAGCGTTTGAAAAAATACACGTCCATTGTAAAAGAGGAAGCGTTACGCCTGCAAAACCAAGTAGAAACGGTGCTGAATATGGCCAAGGCTGAAAAAAATTCTCTTCCGTTAACAATTGAATGGCTTGATGTTCATCAAATTATTTCATCATTGGCCAACAAATACGAAATTAACCTGACGCTCCACCTCAATGCCACGGAGCCCTATATTCACGCCGACCGCCTGCATTTGTCAAATGCCATCAGTAATTTGATTGACAATGCGTTTAAATATACGCCGCAAAATCCTGATATTCATCTGGAAACCGTTTCTCAAAATGGCAGTTTGATAATTATTGTACGCGACAATGGCATCGGAATTGCTCCCGAACATCATCGAAAGGTATTTGACAAATTTTATCGGGTTTCAACGGGAAATATTCACAACGTGAAAGGTTTTGGCATTGGGCTGAGTTATGTCCAACAGATTGTGAAAGCGCACCATTGGAAACTTGATTTGAAAAGCGAGCTTGGAAAAGGAAGTGAGTTTAAAATAAAAATCCCTTTGAAGAAAGGGTAAAACGGTTGGTTGGCTTACCAACACGAGGTTTTGAGAAACCTCTGGTTTGGTTGTGAGCAACCAAACACACTTGTGATTTTGGTTGCTTACAACCAAAATGTACTTTGATGTGGTTTTGGTTTCTCAAAACCAAAACGCATATAACGACAAATTATAGAAATATGCCCCGCATTTTATACGTAGAAGACGACCCAAATCTTGGTTTTGTCACAAAAGATAACCTCGAATTAAATCATTATGAAATCGTTCATTGCGTGGATGGACAAGAAGCGCTGACGACTTTTTCGGAGCAGCAACCGTTCGATATGTGCGTGTTGGATGTGATGCTTCCTTTGATGGACGGGTTTACGTTGGCAAAAAAAATCAGAGAACAAGACAAACATGTACCCATTCTGTTTTTGACCGCAAGGGCCTTACAGGAGGATAAATTACACGGTTTACGCATTGGTGGCGATGATTACCTCACTAAGCCGTTTAGTATGGAAGAATTGATGCTCAAAATTGAGATTTTTTTGCGCCGAAGCCAACGAACGGAAGTCAAAACCGAAAAAGTGGAGAAAGCCCAAATGTATGTGGGAAAATACGTTTTTGACTTTGAGAAACTTTCCCTCCAACTCGCCGACAAAAGCCATACCCTCACCTACCGTGAGGCCGAAGTACTGAGGTACCTCTCTAGCCGCCCCAATGAGGTCATCAAAAGAGAAGACCTTCTTAAAGCCATTTGGGGCGATGATGATTACTTTATGGGACGAAGCCTTGATGTGTTTATGTCGCGTTTGCGTAAATACCTATGCGATGACCCAAGCATTAAAATTGAAGGCATTCATGGGGTTGGTTTTCGGATGCGTTGGTCTTAGCTGGATGAGATGGCGACTGAAAATACTCAAAAGTGTGCTTACGTGGCTTGTACTAAGTAGTGGGTTTGGAGCGCAAGGGCAAGCCACTCCTGCCCAAGTTCGCAAATCCATCGATTCGCTACTAAGCGTTCCCCCCTCCATCAACGCCTCTTCCCTTAGGAATAGCTTGCATAAATTGGTGGATTGGGTAGAAGCGAATACCCCCGAATCTCCCGAAAAATACGGTGCCAAAGGCGATGGCATAACCGATGACCGCGCCGCCTTTGAAGCTTGGATAGCGGCCAATCCTTCGGGAACGCTTAGGATTCCTGCAAAAACATACAAAATCAACGGTACATTCACCATTTCGAGTGGAAGTTCGGGCAATTCCAAACTCCGCATTGATGCTACGGGCGCAACCATACTTACCGAAAACACTCCTACTACGCCTGTTTTACGCATTGCTCAATCAAAGTATTTGACCATAACAGGACTGACCATTGATGGCCTTGTCGATTTTGACGGCATGTGGTATTCCGATTTCCAAAATTGTAAGTTTTTGAAATCAGTCAAATTTGGCTTTACGAATGCCGCTACTTTCGACGAATTTTACTGGAATACGTGGACGAGTTGCGATTTTAACGAAATTTGGATTCATACAGGAACAGCAGCCGACTTGCGCGAATTTAATGCCAATGCCTTTTACCGATGTTCTATTTGGAAAGGAGACTACGCCATTCGAGTTTTTGGCAATCAGTTGTTGCAAGGTTTTTATTTTTACAATTGTGATATTTCCTACCAAAAAAATAGCCTTTTGTACGTCGATGAGCCGTTGGTCGATGGCTCACTGTTTTTCTTCGGAGGGTATTGGGATTCGGAAAAAGGAATGCCTATCAACACCAAAGGGATTGTCATCAATGCGCAAGGGGTAATTACCCCCAACAGTGCCAATGCGAGTTCTTTCACACTACCAACAGGCTCTAAACAAACATCCGATGTGTATTCGGGCGCACGAAATGGCTCTCGTTTGGCGACTTCGGCGGTCAATTTGTTCAAAAACGGAGATTTACAATTTGGCACCAATGCCATCTCTAACGCTGGTCTTACAATGACCCTCAGGCAAGGAACTGGCATGTTTGGGCGGTACCTGCACTGTGAAGCATCAGAAGTGCGGCACATCGACTTTGAATCCATCGCCGCGCCTTTTTCGGGCACCTATTCCGTCACAGTGATTGGCCGAAACACGACAAAGTCAGTGCTGGTGCCTGTGTTGGTCAAAAACAACAAAGAAGTACTTTATACCCCTGTGCATTTACGAGATGCGAGTATAGCCGACGAAAGTTTTGTGGTGAGTTCGGCCAATGTAGAACTAGCTCAGGGAGAAATCTTAAAGCTTCGTTTCTACACGCAAGACAAGGTTTTAAACAGTTTTGACATCGCATACTGCGGACTCACTTACGGTAAAATGGGGGTGTTGTATGCCCCACTCCATCCTTTGGCCCGCACCGCTGCCGACCAAGACGTGTCGGGTATTGGCTTAAAAACGACCTATGCGCAAGTAGAAATTTTGAACGTACCTACTAGCCTTTTTAAGTTAAAGATGTCGAATTATTCCCGAATTTCGGCGGAGTTGACTTGTTTTGGCGAAGACCAAACCTATCCCGACGGCGCAACGTTTTCCAAACACATCATCACCGCTAATCGACACGAAGGAGCCATTACATTTTCACTTTTGCCCGTGGTAGCTAGCGCCAAAGCTGGTGCCATAGCCACTGCACCTATCATTACTCTTGAAGACAATGGGGGTGTTTTTTTGGAGATAAAAGCAACTGCCACCGACGGCAACGTACGCTTCAAGTGTAAACTGGAAGGAAGCTACTAAAACCAATACATCGATTTTGAATCACTTAAATACCCTCCCCGTGCGAGGTGTCCACGACGCGGTGGTCGAGGGCAGCTAGGTTGCCTTCTTGTTTGCTATTTCTCGTTTCCATACAGTAAAGACACGATAGCGCGGGCGTATCGCTCGTGCTCACTATTCCGAGGTTTCTAGCCCTAGAAAGGAAAATGCAAGGCTGGAAGCCTGATAATCAAAGACACGAACGGGATCCTTCTTGACAACTTGGCAAGAAAATAGTAGATTTGAGTAAAAAAGTACAAAGATGAGAACAATGACCGTCGGAGATTTGAAAGCTAATTTTTCAGAAATTTTGAAAGACGTACAAAGTGGTGAAAAAATCGCTATCGCTTTTGGTAAGAAAAAAGAAATTGTGGCGTATTTAGTCCCAAAAAGCAGCGAAAAACCTAAAAAAAGACCTTTGGGGCTCTTGGAAGGTAAAATGACAGTAACATTTGCGGATGATTTCAAAATGACCGAGGAGGAGTTTTTGGGACTATGAAATACTTACTGGATACGCATACGCTTATTTGGTTGATTACCAAGAAAGAAAAGCTATCAGCCAAAGTTGCAAAAATCATAGAGAATTCCGAAAATGAAATTGCAGTAAGCGCTATTAGTTTTTGGGAAATTTCATTGAAATACTCACTGGGTAAATTACAATTAGAAGGTGGAACTCCCGAAAATATTTATGAATCCGTTGAGATTTTAGCCTTCGACATGATTCCTCTTTCTCCCAAAATTTGTAATACGTTTCATCATTTAACAGGCAATTACCACAAAGACCCTTTTGATAAAATGTTGATTTGGCTGGCTATTTCTGATAATTATACCCTCTTGAGTTGTGACCCATCTATTCAACTTTACGAATCAGAGGGTTTGAAGATACTTTGGTAGTATGTGCGATAGCGCGAGCGTGCTCACTATTCCGAGGCTTCTAGCCTTGGAAAGGAAAAATGCAAGGCTGGAAGCCTGATAATCAAAGACACGAACGAGACGCTCGCGCCATCGGGAAAAATGTTCAATTGACCACATTACCCGCCATTGTGTCAAAAACTACGATAGCGCGGGCGTATCGCTCGTGCTCACTATTCCGAGGCTTCTAGCCTTGGAAAGGAAAAATAAAAGACTGGAAGCCTGATAATAAATGACACAAACGAGACGTTCGCGCCATCGGGTTTGGTGAGCACTCACCGCTAGGCTGGCCGCCCGCCCGAGTTTCGTTCAATCCCGAACGCTTTTGGGAGTTTCATGACTTGGTCTTCGGCCACCACGAATGCTTCGTTATTAGTGGCTGGCGTTTCTATTTTTAATAATTTTTGAATTTTCTTGTTTGTTCGTCATCCACAAATGAACTTCGTAAAAATCTTCTCCCTCAAGTCCATCTTCACTTAATTTATCAAGATTTCCGTAATAAATTCTTGCTCTATAAATTCCATTTTTAAGTTCAATTCTTTTTGCGTCTGGGAAATAGTCTGTACAACCTGCAATCACAATTTTACCTGAATTGACTTCAATATTACATTCATTTATTTGTCCGATTACATTTTCAACATCGGTCAAAAACGCTGGTTCAGTGTCAAAAGTTTTAATGGTAACAGGAACATCCATATTTCTTACTGTACCAACTCCAATTGTCCCATCTGTTATAGCCAAAAGTTGTTCAACAGCTTCATCAGTCCATTTTTCACTTAAATCTCCATTCGCATTTTCGTCTTGAATATAGAATTGAAAATAATCAGCAAAAATTTCTAGTTTTATTTCGTTTGTCATCTTATTTGACTTATTTGTTAAACGGGTTGTTGTACTACACTTGCTACTAACGTTTTCGACCCTTGCGTTCGGGCAGATTTCGGGATTGATGCAAGGCAAAATTCAATGAACCAAGTCACCCGTCTTTGAGTCAAACACTTGTTAGCGACTGGGGCGGCACTTTGCAACTCCATAACAAAAGAAAAGGGTTTGGTGAGCTCTCACCGCCACCGAAGGCTTCGTTCAACAGTGCCTTCATGGCTTGGCCTTCGGCCACCACGAAAGCTTAGTTATTATACGCAGATTTTCTATCCATTTAAGTATTCATATACCGATGTTGTCGCTGCTGTTTTAACTAGTCTAGCTCTTTTGTCGCCTACATAATATACAGTTTTTAAGTTAGCTTCTGTTGTATTTAAAATATCTTTTACTGATAAAACATTTATCTTTTTTAAAGCTTCTTTAATCCAGTCACTTAGGTCCAAAACATTAATTGTTTTATCAAGTTCTTTAATCAATATTTCATTCATGTCGTTTTCTTTGAAATTAGGAATTTTGTCAACCAAGTCCTTAAAATAAGGATTATTCATTCCAAATTCAGTCATTCTTTTTAAAGTTATGTTTCTTGCTATTGGAAGAGAGTTTGTTGATGGTGTTGATTCTTGAGAAAAGATGCATCCTAAGTTTATTAAATATCTTGTACCGACTTCAGAACTTCCAGCTTTAATACCCTTTCCATGCTCTTGGATTATACCTGTATATTCTAAAAGTCGCAAAGATTCTTTAACAGTCTGTGGAACATCTTTGTGAACCCAAATAAAGCAAGATGTTTGTTTGTCGCTATGTATATAGTTATTATTCTTTTTTTGTAATTCTGGTAAAATTACGTTCTCAATAAATTGTCTTCCCCAATCAATTAATCCAGTTTGTCCAGGATATTTTTCGCTAAGATTGGAATGTTCAGCAAGTAATTCTACTTTGTAGAACTCTCTAATAGTTTCATTTAATTGGGTTGAACTTAGCTTTGAAGTTCTTGAAATAGATTTTAATAAAAATCTTGGATTACCCGATGCTGCATAAGCTAGGATTTCAAAGTTGTTTCTGTTTCTTGATATTTCAGTCAACAAATTACTATCTGCGTCTGTTTGCTTCTCGACAATTTCTCGCATCCGCTCAATATAAGAGTCAGAAAAAATATCTCTATTAATGTTTATGAAAGTTGCGTCTTGTGTATACTGAAATACATCACCATAAGAAGTAACACCAGGATAGACCGCAGCATTACAAGAAATGTATGGCGACCTAAGGTCTCGAAATAATGTAAAAAATTGCCTTTGTTGTTCAGGACGAAAAATATGTGCAGCTTCGTCAATGAGCAAGTTTATTCTTTTAATTCCAAGGTCTTCACAAATTTCTTGAATAGCATCTTTGAAATCGTCAACAGTAGGTATTGGAGTTGTAGCAATTTTATTTGTAGGATTTTTCCATGATTCTTCATATAACTTTGCAACATCCTCAATTTTTAGATTGTCTTCTGAATATTCGCCACCACTTAACACATTTATAGAATGTGGTAAATTAGCTAACAAACCTTTTCTTCTCAATTGTCTTATCACCTTTGAACAAATCAATGATAACATCCAATTTGAAAATTGACTTTTATCACTTGAATGTATTAAAGAACTCTTATTGAAGGTTAGATAAACTGGCAGAACTTTTTCTGTAACAAATGCTTTGTTTAGTTCTTCTTCGGCAACTTTCATTAAAAAAGATTTCCCAACACCACGACTCCCAACCAAAATGATAGGGGAAACAGACTTAAGTTTTTCTATGACATCTCTATCTTGATTAGTCTCCACAAACAAATCAAGAATATCTTCATTAGGTATGTCCTCTGTTCTAAATAATAAATCAGACATGATTCTTAAATTTTAATTTTCTCTGAAATTTGTTGCAATGACTTGAATTCTTCAGAAACAGTTACAGAGATTTGTTTAATTTCTTCGGGATTTAATTGATTCAAATATCTTAAACAAAATGCGAATAGAATTACCCTTTTGATAATATCTGCTTTCACATTCCATTCGTAAAATAATTCTTTTGAGTATTTAAGTTTATCTGGTATTTTATCTATCACACTTTTGTTTCCATGTACATATTCAGAACACTCACGATATACTTTAGTAGTTATGTTGAAGAAGTGATTAAGTTCATTCTTTAAATCTGGAAAAAAGGCTTTACAAAATTTCTGTGAAAAGATTCCTTGAATTTGCTTGTTGTCCTTGTCTATACTTGCAACTTCATTCCAATATGTATCTCGTTCACCTATTTTCCATAGATTTAATTCAATCTCATTTGCTGAAAATAGTATAGCAACAAAGGTTCTTTCAAGAAAAAATCTTAAACCCATAAACGCCTGCTGATACATACCTTGATTATTGCTTAATAGGGCAAGTTGATACTCCTTAATTGCATTTTTTAAAATACTACTTTCAGGTCTATCCTGTAATACATCTAGCCAAATTGCAAAGTCATGAAGAAAAGCGTGATTGGATGATAGTAAGTCCAAATCCTCATTAGCCATTGACTTTTCAATTATCTCAATGGCATCCTGTCCTAGTTTTTTATAATGGTCTGTCACTTTCATAAATTTGCGTATTACGTTCGAGGCTTGGCGATGGCGTGGCTTTTGCGTTTCGTCACGCTGGAACTGAAGCCAAATATAGTGATGTTGTTGATTGATTGCATAAAAGACCAAAAGCGTTCTGTCGAGCCCGTGATGAAAGGAAAATAGCATTATAAAAGTTGATGCTTAATTCATCTGCCACGCTATTGCCAAACCTTTTGTTGGTGGTAGTTGTACTCTTCTTAACTTGAAATCTATCTAAATTCTGTCGGAATAGCTATGCTGTTACTTGTTGCAATGTTATGAAACTGAGTTTTTAAGTCTGGCATATTAGAAAAAGATTTTTTTAATTCTCGTATTAACCATTGAGATGGATTTGCTCGTTGCGACATTTCAAAAACACACTTCACGATTTGTGCGTTTAAAGGAAAATGTTCTATAAATGAAATAATTAAATCACACTTGCTGTTTACCCACATAAAATCGTTCAAATCTTTTTCAAAAATAGCGACTTTAAAAATAGTATCAAAAAAGCTGTTAGCTTTCAAAGTGTCAATGTCTTTACTTTCTGGAAGTTTGTGATAGTCTGTTTGACTAAAGTGAGCAAAAATTTCTTTGTTAGCTTCTTCAATTTGTTCTTTAGGAATTAAAGAGTGTCTTAATAAACCTGAAAATATATTAAATGGATTTATAGCTAATGATTTATTATAAATTCTAGTTTTCCAAATAGTTCTAATCTCGCTTACGGTATAATTGAGTTGATTTACTTTGTCTGGATAAACGTTTAAAAATTTTATATCTCGTTCTTCTTCTTTTAGATAGTCTATTAATGCTTCTTGTGTTCTAGCGTCAGCAACATCTAAGATTTTTGAGTAAACTTTTAATGTATCAGAGTCGCCATACCACCATCTTCTCCCATCAATTCTCGTTTTTAGGTCTGTAAAGAAATCATTTAGATTACTTGTCAAAACGCTTGTTTCAATTTCTTTTACAAGATGAGTAAAGTCTGCATTTGTCGGTGTTTTAGTGTCGTCAAAATGTTCATCAAACTTGTTTAAAAGTGTTGCCATTCCACCTTCAACAGTCATTTTAGGAATATTGCTTTTTATAAAACTCCAAAAGGCTTCTGTATGATGACTTTCAATTTCATTGTGTTTAAAATGTGCACAATCATTTCTTCTATCCTTCCAAAATCTTAACTGTAGTTTTAAGTCTTCCGTCAAAAGAAAAATTGGCTTTTTAGTTCTAATTAATATCTCAAAAACTTCTTTTTCCCAAAGTTCGTCATTGTTGATATTTGAAATAATTGAATTCCACTCTGGTTCAGTAAATAAAATTGGACGTTGCGATTTAATTATTGTTTCTTTTATGATTGTCAAAAAACCAATATAAGAAAAAATTAGTGATGCCCTATACGCACCATTTCGATAACAAACTACTGATTCGTTAAAGAGTTTTCGAATATTATTTGAATAACCTTTTTCTAAAACCCAAAATTCAATTTGTAATTTCATAATAAAATTGTCAATATGTTAGAGTTGTCATTACAATTACCACCAACTCCCAAATATCCGAAAGTTTTGTAGTACTTTTTGTATTTATTTGTATTATTAAAACATTTAATTTAACTTTTTACATACCTATTATCGCCCCAAAAATCTCACCTATTTCACGGGCAAACCGATTCCACCCAAAACGTATGAAAAGCCAATGAGGTCGAAAAAGCAAAGGCGTATGTCGCTTTGTAAATATATCCCAAAGATTAGTTGAATTCAAAACTAACTGCCTAATTCCTAAAAGTTTTTTAAAAATTGTTGAGGAGGAGTAGGTGTTGTGCGGTGGGTGTTGGACCTCTCCTTCGTCGAGGTGACAAATAGGCGTAGCTTGGTTACCCATTAGCGTTCGAGCAAACTCGGATTCGCAATCATTTTTTTGAGGTATTTAAACAACTTTCCGCCGTGCGAGGCGTCCACCACGCGGTGGTCGAGGGCAGCACCCAGCGAAAGAATCGTGCGGGGAACGACTTGCCCGTTTACCACCCACGGTTTTTGAGAAACGCCCCCTAAAATCAACACAAACGAAACGTTGGCCGAGGGAAACAAGGCGGGGTAGCCCATGTCCAACCCAATGCTGCCGATGTTAGAAAGAAAAAACGCGCCAAAATTATTGGCCGACAGCCCCAAACTAGGAATCGTCCACCCCAAGCGCACAGTCACGTACCGAATCAGGCGATAGACGTAGTCGCGGAAGGGCCACGGAATACGCGCTAAGGTTTCTTTCTGTTTTTTAGATTTGTCGTCGCCCTTTTGCGCTGTTTGAATCGCTTGCCGCAACGCCTCGGCCAGCGTCGCAAGGGTATGTTTGTCAATGTGTTGCATTTTTACCGACCCCATTTCACCGTTGGCCATCAAGACACTCACCGTGGCGTCGATGCTCGGAAAAGGTACGATGGTGCCGCGTTTGACGTAGGTATTAAACTCAGGAACTTCGTCGCGGAGGGCGCGGGCAGTGGCCAGCAGAAAAAAATGCGTAAGGGTGATTTTTACTCCCGCTTTGCGCTGTTGTTGGATGTACTGTTCCAGCTCCGTAATGTCCACTTCCACCGACCCAAAAATTTTAGAATCGTTGGGTTTTTGGTAAATGGTCGAGGCCGTTTTGCGCCAAGCGGTGTTAAAATCGTTCGTCATACTTCCGTTTTCCTTCCATTTTATGGTTCAATCATCGCCTCGGCTTCCATTTCGACCAAGTATTCGTCGCCAATCAAATCGGCCCGCACCATCGTATTGGCGGGTTGAATCGTCGCAAACCGAACCCCGTGGGCGCGGGCAATGGGTTCCCAATCGTCGATGTTACGAATGAAAATGCGCGTCCGAACCACGTCTTCCAACCTCGCCCCCAACGACTGCAACGCCCCTTCCAGCTTGTCGATGATAAAATGAGCCTGCGAAGCGGGGTCGTTGCCGCCAATCGCGCGGTGGCCGTGAGTGGCCGTCGTACCCGAAATCACAATGTTGTTGCCGCGTTTTACGGCACGGCTAAAGCCCGCAATGTCTTCCCAAATCGTCCCGCTCAGGGCGTGAGTGCGCCCGTCGTGACCCGTTTTGGTGGCATAAGGCGCGGGAAAACTCGCAATGTGGTGGCTCAAATCGCCCGAGGCCGTGAGGAAGGGCGGCTTGCGGTATTCGTCCCCACAATCGCCCTGAATAGGGTTTAGTAATCCCAAAACAGCGTCAATTTGAGCTTTTTCTTCCTGCGAAAGTTGGAATTCAAACAAACGGCGGTTCGACCGAATGTGCTCACTTTGGCTGGGCCGTGCCCCAATAATCACCCCACCCACGCCGCGCTGCTCCATGATGTAGCGACTCGCCACGTTGGCAATGTCCAGCGAGTGCCGCTGCGCGATGGTCGATAAAGTCGAAAGCAGTTGTTGAAACTGTTCCCAACTCCCTGCTTGGTCAATAAACCGTTTGTATTTCATCTGCGACCACGTCGCCAACTTCTCTTGGGTTGGTTCGAGTTTTTCCAGCCATTTTTCGCTCAAAAAACCACCCGCTACCGTCCCAAACGCCAGTAATTTTACGCCGTATTGTTGGCACACGTCCAGCATAAAGCGTTGCGCCCGTTGGTCGAGCAGCGAAAAACACACTTGGTTGGACACCACCTTGATGCCGCTATCCAGTGCCATTTTCAAGTGCGCGGTGTCAAAATTGGTCAAACCGAGGTGTTTGATAAGCCCTTCTTCTTGCAACTCTTGCAGCCAAAACAACTGGTCGAGCCAGGCGGGGTCGGCGTAGTTCCAAGCGTGGTATTGCAGCAAATCGAGGGTGTCGAGCTGCATTCGTTGGAGCGAAGTCTGTACCGCTTCGCGCACCTGCTCTTTGGTTAATTTCCCTGGCGTCGGCACCCATTTGGTGAGCAGTTGCACCGAGTCTTTGGGAAGGTATTTTTTGTGTAAAATCCCCGCAATGATTTCCGCCGAACCGTAATGGTCGGCCATGTCGAAGGTCGTAAAACCTGCTTCTACGTACGGCACCAACGCCCGTGCGGCCTCGTCCAAATCCAACGAACGTCCATCGCGTTCCATGTCAGCAATTTGCCAAAGTCCCGTTATGACGTTGGACGTTTGAAAATCGGGGGTTACTAAAGTCTGCATTCGTTTGTATCGTTAATCGTTGTCAATCAGCGGCCTTCTGCGAACATAAATCAGCGAGGCCACTCCCATCACCAAAAGCCACACGTAGGTAGAGTGAAAATACCAAGCTCCTACCGACGCCTGAAGGTCTTTCCAGACGTGTATTCCCAAAAACGCCACCAAACATCCAATCCCTGCCCACGCCAGCGTACGACGAAGCATAGGCGACGCCAGTACTTTGATGCGTTGTGCAATGGCAGGGTTCCGTTTGGGAAGGGTCAATAACGTAATGCACATCAATAAAAAATTGACCAACATGCTGGTCACCATAATGTCAATTCCTAAGAAAAAATCGCTCGCAAAATGGCTTCCTAGTATCCCAATCGTAGCCATGCCTCCGCTCAGTAGTAAGGCGCGTTTGGGCGTGTGCGTGTGGGGGTCGATGTCGGCGAGGGTTTTGGGGAAAATACCATCTTCGGCCCACGCAAAAAGCAGTCGAGAAACCGATAGCAACATGGCAGGCAGGTCGTTGACCAAAGCAATGGTGGCTCCTATCAAAATGACAACACCCCACTGCGGAGACAATAAAATACTAAACAGTCCAGGGGCAGAAATGTCTTTTTTACTGGCTTCTTCGGCGATGTACTGCCACGGAATAGCGTGGTAAACGGCCGCTGTAAATACGAAGTAGAAGCAGCCTACGATGAGTACGGCCAAGGCAATGGCACGGGGTAGCAACTGCTCGGGGTTTTGGGCTTCACCTCCCGCCTGCGCGATGGAGTCGAACCCGATAAAACTGGCAAACAACACCGCACCTGCCGACAAAAACGTGCGCCAGTCAAACGTAGCCACACTCGAAATAGAAATCTCTCGGTTTTCTTTTGCAGCCAAAGCCGCGACAAAATCAGCATGATTGAAGTAAAAACCCGCCACAATGACGATGGCTCCCAGCACAAACATCAGCACCATGAGCGGAATGAGCGTACGTTCGTAAAACGCCAGCCCGCGCATGTTTATTCCCACAAACGTCCACAGCAACACCAGCGCCAACGTGAGTCGTACCCAGCCCGTTTCGAGCCATTGAGCGGCGTTGATCCAGTCGAGGGCATTGGTAATGTCCCTAAAAAACGGCACAATAACGTAGCAAATGACCCCAATGACAATCGTGAGGCCAAACCACTGCGAAAAACTCGCCACAAAGCCCAAGTACGGATGCAAGCCTCGGCTGGCAAAAACGTAACTGCCGCCCGCTTGGGGCATGGCCGACGATAAACTGGCGTAGGCAAAGGCCGCCAACAACGCTGGCACGGCTGCCAACAAAAACGCAGGCAATACGTACGGGCCAATGCCAGGTACGTTGCGCTGAATCATGATGGGCACAATGTAAATGGAGGCCCCAATCATGGAGCAAATCCCCGTCGCGGTGAGGCTCAGCAGCCCCAACTGACGAGAAAGCGTGGGTGAAGAAGCGGGTTTAGTCATTTTGCGAATTTAATGACAAAACGCTTATTTCTTACCAAAATCACGATTAAGTACGCCCCCGATTACGTTTTTCCACACTACATATCCTTTTTCGTTAAAATGCAGCTTGTCGCCAATGTACAATTCGGGTTGGTATTTACCATCTTTCCCCAACAACTGCGGCATGGTTTCGATGTAGTGCAGCTTGGGCGTCGATTCACAATAATTTTTCAACAACGCATTGGCTTCCAAAATTTTATCTTGCACTCCCCAGCGGCGTTCGTTGGGAGAAATCGCAATCCAATAAATAGCCGCGTTGGGCAACTTAGCCTGTATGTTTTTCACAACCACTTTGTAGGTTTCGAGAATTTGCAAAGGCGTTTTGTCAAGCGGCGAATCGGCAAGGTCGTTGCTACCCGTATAAATCACAACCGCTTTGGGTTGATGTTTCCCCAAAATCTGAGGGATGTAATACGCCATTTCGGCCACCGTGGAGCCACCAAAGCCACGGTGGATGATTTCGTGCGGGGCAAGGTCTTGTTTGATGTTTTTCCACAAACGCACAAACGAGCTTCCCGTCACCAAAATCGCGTTGTTGGTGTAAGTTTCGGTTTTATCGGCTTGCTCAAAAGCGAGAATTTCGTTCTCAAAACGCGTGACGTTCAGCTTGCCTTTGAGCTGAGCTGCCAACCAATACCCCGCTTCTTCGAGGGCTTGGGTTTGTTTGGTCTTGTCGTTGTCGAGGGTATGGCCCGTGTTTTCGTACAGACGTATTCCCGTGGCGATGCCCAAAGCCAAGGAATGTTCAAAAACGACCTGACTTCCGTACTTAAAGCCGTTGTACGACAAAGAGGAATCGCTCGGCACGAGTTTATCGGCCACGCCATGAACGTTGAAATTGGGAATATCGCCTTTCTGAATCCAACGGTAATCGACCATCGCTCCCCAGCAATTGATGATGGCTTTTACTTTCGACGAATACCCTGCATTCCCGCTGTTGCCTTCCAACTTTCCCCAGCGCTCGGTATTGACGTAGGCAGGTACTTCTTTCGCGTCCAAATACGCGGCGTGCAGGGCGGTCATGGCTCCCGCCGAGCCTCCCATGAGGTAAATCTGGGACGTGTCGATTCCGTACTGGGCAGCATTTTTTCTAAAAAAACGAATGGCGGCTTTGGTGTCTTGCACCGCGCGGTACATGGCTTCGAAATAGCTTTTATCGTTTTTGGGTTCTTCCACACCCAGCCGATAGTTGATAGAACCACAGACGTAGCCTCTTTTGGCCAATCCATAGCTGAACAACAGCGGATACCCTACCTTTTTATCTCCTCCCGTAAACCCTCCTCCGTGGACAAACACCACCAACGGGCGCTTGCGGAGCGTATCGCCGTGGGGGCTGTAAACGTCGAGCAAGAGTTTTTCGTTTTCACCTTTAACGTTTCGCGCTTCGCCGTAGGGGACGTTGATGACGGAGTCGATTTGGGGAAAAGTTTCGTGTTGGTAGCGTTGCAAGCGCTGCGCCCATCCTGTAAACACGAGCGGGAAACACAAACAGAAAGAAACAAGCAATTTCATATAAGTATTCAATCAAAAATTTTAGAATAATTCAAAGTAGCCTCGGTAGAGGCGCAACAGCAGATAAGCTCATTAGCCGAATTAATCACCCAAAATCTGCGGTTTTAGAATCAGCGTAAATCTGCGGGTAAATTATAAAGAAACTTAATAAACAACGTATTTATACTCAACTACTTAAAACTTGTATTCAACCCCCGCAGGCAATGGTTCCACGTTGAGTTTCATCCATTTACCATCAATCTTTATGACTACGATTTTGTTGTCTTTGTCATAAAACATTGTACCATCGCCACTTCCTTTCAACTCTTTGAAATTTACGTATTTAGCATCCGATTGATATACATTTTCGTCGTCGCCTTGTGGCTTCTCAGCCAGTAAATCTTCCTTGCCGATATTGCCTAGTGTAAATGCGTTGGTCAGGCGAAGAGAACCGTAAAAAATGGCTTTGTCGCGGCCAAAAAGGAATGAATGTTGTCGAACATCCGAGCCAATTTTAAACCAATTGTATGCTTGTTCGGAATGATTGTAGGCCGTTCCGTAGTAATACAACTCTGCCACAGGGCGTTCTTCCTCGATGTGCTTATTGACCAGCATCGTTATCCGCGACTTATCGTCTTTGGCATAGCCCTCAAATACATGGTATCCCCAGCGTTTTTTGTTTCGCTCTTCGGCATTTCCACGTACTTGAATCATGTAGGGCGTGGAAAGAATGCCGTTCACGGTGGTGTACATGGGAGTTAGGGAAGGGTTGAAACCAAAGCTATACCCGCGCTCTTTCCAACGGGTCCAACTGGTATCTATGTCAGAACGTAATTCTACACGATTTGCATCGGGATTGCTGCCTCCTTGAGTGATTGAAATATACCTATACAACAACCCTGGGCTGGGCGACTGTTGCGCCGATACCGCCCAAGAAAAACTCATTAAACCAAAGAAAATCCAAATGCGCTTCATACGAAAAGGGAGTTAACGGCACAAAGCAGGGTTATTCTTGACAAAATAGCTGCGGTAAGTTTTTGATTTAGGATCTTTGCAACCTTCCAAGTTGAGGAGTTTGATGTTACGAAAGTCTATCTCTTGTCCTTCGCTTTGGAGGGCGATAAAGCCTTCTTTGAGGGGCTTTCCGTCAATTTTTTGGGCAGGGTCAAAACGGTTGGCTACTCCTCCTCCAATTTGGGGTTTTGCGTATTCCAAGACTTTTTCACCGTTGATAAAATGTTGCACCAACGAATCACCCAACACAATCAAATCGGCTTTTACCCATTCTTCTTTTGGGTACGTTTTAGAGGTCGAATTGATGCAGTGACGTGGGTCTTTCACCCCTTTAAAAATAACGTCCGTGCCAGGCGAACACATGTTGCCCGTGGGACGAGGTTTACCGTCGCCTAGCCCAGCCAAAAACTGCATTTCTACCGAAATCGGCCAATCTTGTTCTTTGGGCATGGTGCGGGGGTCTTGCGAATGAAACATCACTCCGCTGTTGAGTTTCGTATAATCGGGAGCGTCTTCGCGCCAAATGCCCGTAAAGCGGTACTCCATCGACAAATGATAGTACGAATAGGGCGTATTGAAGTACAAATGCCCGTAGCGTTCGTTGAATTTATCGTACTTGTCGTAACGCACTTTTATGATGCCATCTTCCACCCGAAAGGTTTCGCCAAAGTTGTCGCCCGTCTCATGGTGGTGGATTTTGACCGTCCAATTTTTAATGTCTTTGCCGTTGAAAAGATTAATCCAGTTTTCTTTTTCTTTGGCCGTTGGCGTTGTAAAGGAGAATTGGGAAACCACTGGAATCAACAATAGGTAAGCAACCAAGCGTGCGGAGGAAAAGATAGATTTCATAGGGATGTACAAAAGGTGAAAAAGATTTTCGTCATTACTTCAAGATGAAGCAGGTAATTTCCTAACTTAGTTATCTGATAATTTTTACGATAAAATTCAGCCATCGATGAAAACCCATTTTATTATTACGCGCCGCACCCACTGGTGGATGAACCTTTTTCCTCTTACAGTCTACTTGGACGACATCGAAATTGGAACGCTTCAAAACCACGAATTTATCGAATATGACCTGGTCCAGCGCGAGCAGTATGTCCACGTGGCGGTTCAATCGTGGGGGTTTTTCAAGAAAAAACACGATTTTCACCTAAAAGCCACCGACCGCATGGAGATTCAATTGGTCAGTGGCTGGGACAATTTTTTAAGAATCCTAGCATTTATCTTTGCGCTTTTACTTTTTCATTTCACTACAAGCTTCAAAAATGACAAAAAAGTAGAACTATTTTTCGCATCGCTCTTCCTACTTTATCAACTTATCGGCTACGGGGCGGTCAGCTTTATTCAATTCCATTTTGACCGTAGTTTGTTGGTGCGGGACATACAAATTGCTCACGGCTAGTAGAAATTTGATAAACGTATCAATCAAAAGCCCCCCCAACATCATTTGCTGAGAGGGCTTTACACACGAATCAAGCGCATTAGTCAGGTTGTGAGCAACCTTCCACACGAATCAAGCGCATTAGTCGGGTTGTGAGCAACCTTCCACACGAATCAAGCGCATTAGTCGGGTTGTGAGCAACCTTCCACACAGTGAGTCGGGTTGTGAGCAACCCTTACCACTTGACCCGACCCACCTAGTTACCAGCCTGGGTTTTGTTTTAGAGATGGGTTTAACGCCAACTCGTTGATCGGCAACGGCCACAAATAATCTTTGGCAGGGTCAAACTTACGGAAACTTGCCGCTTGCACTTGGATATAGTTATCGGGGGTTAAGTTTACTTGAACCGTCGTTCCAAACTCTGTTTTAAAGAAATAATTTCCTAAAATTGGTTTGGGCATTTCGGTTTCTGCCATTTTCCAACGGTTTAAATCCCAGTAACGGTGACTTTCTTGCGCCAATTCCACACGACGCTCGCGACGGATTTCATCACGCATGTTCAAGCCATTTTTTGTCACAAACTCGTTGGTCAATTTTGGCAAACCGCCTCTGGCGCGGGTACGGTTGAGGCTCAATTCCAAATCTGCATCGCTGATTTTTTCGTCCAACTCAAAGCGAGCTTCGGCATAAATCAACAACACTTCGGCGTAGCGCAAAATCATGTAGTCCATCGTTGATGCTTGGTTGTTCCAATCGTTGATGTCCGAATATTTACGGAACGTAAACCCTGTTTTGGCAAACACCAAACTCGGCACGTTGAACACAGGAAACGTAGCAATCCACGAGTCACCGCGCTTCATATACGTATCGCTCATGCGCGTATCACGGTTTTGGTAAACTTCTACCGTTGTCGTAGGAGCCGTATAAAGCGGCGATTTCGACGTTGGCAAGCCGTCTTTCATCAAGTACGAATCAATCAGGCTTTTGGTAGGGTTTAGGTTTCCGTTTTCAACGGTTCCACGGAAGTAAGTATGCGTCACTACGCGGTCGGTTTGTGATACCCCGTATTGTCTTACAATGATATTTTCGCGATTGGCACGGCCTTCACCCGCGTACTGAAACAAGTTGAAGTACCCTCCCGTGTATAAATCGTGTTGTTTGCTGTCAATCACCGCTTTCGCCGCGTTGTAAGCCAACGTCAAGTGTTTGTTGGGGTCGCCGTACTTGTGAAATTTAGCGCGAGTTCCTTCAAACAATGCTACGCGTGCTTTGAACGCCAACGCCCCTGTATTAGAAATGCGGCCATAGTCTGCCGTTCCTAACACGGTAGGGGTCGGAAGTTTAGATGCCGCAAAATCCAAGTCTTGGTAAATCTGCTCGATGATTTGGTCACGGGTAGCCGCGGGTTCTTTCAACTCGGCCGACTCGTCGGTCAATGTCTTCAAAACCAATGGCACACTTCCGTACTTGCGCAACAAATCGTAGTACCCCATCGCACGGAAGAAACGGGCTTCGCCCACGTAGCGGTCTTGAATGGCCGCCGCCAAACTCGCACGGGGTGCTTTTTCGACGATGTTGTTAGCCGCCCGAATCAAACGATACGGGGTGCTGTAGTTTCCGTCGGTGGCAGGAGCCAAACGTGTGCCATCGCTAATGTTACTAACGGTCAATCCTGTGGCATCGTCCGACCAGTTATCTTCGTTGTTGAAGGCAGGCAAAAATGTGTACAAGTAGTTGGCAGCAGCCTTCAAGTCGGCTTCCGAGCGCCAAAAGGTTTCGTCACTAATCGACGTTTCGGGAAGGCGGGTCACGTCACAGGCCGAGAGGAAAGTCAGCCCGCACACCGCCGCTATTGCTACTTTTTTGGTAAGAAATGAATATGTCTTGTTCATGTTGTTTCAATTTAATAGATACCACCTTTGTTTGAAGTACAATGCTTAAAACGAGAGGTTTAAACCCACCGAAGCCGTAGCAAAGAAAGGATAGTCGTTTTCTACGTTGTCGCGGGTTTCAGGATCGTAGTATCCTTGGAAAACTCCTAAACCTGAGATGGTAAACAAGTCTTGTCCAGAGAAGAAGAAACGAGCGCGTGCTACTTTGAGGCGTTCCGTCCAGCGGCTTGGCAAGGTATATCCTACTTGAATGTTTTTCAAGCGGGTATAACGTGCGTTCAACACCCATTTATCCGACGACAAATAGTTGTGGGTAGCTCCGATAAACGGACGAGGATAGGTGGCATTGGGGTTTTCTGGTGTCCAATAGTCGCGGTGGATGCCGAGGGCTTGTTTCCAAGTCACCAACAAAGGTGCGATAGACTCTGTAACTGGGCGGTAGCTACGTTTTCCTACGCCTTGGAAGAAGGCCGAAAAGTCAAATCCTTTCCATTGGAAACCAAAGGTGGCGCCGTACAAATAGCGTGGGTTGGTGGTTCCTAAGAAAACCATATCGCCGTAATCTTCGGTGGTTCCACGTCCAACAGTCAAGCGGCTATCACCGTTTTGGTCGATGTATTTTACGTCGCCAGCACCTGCGCGGCTATCCTGAAACGCCCAAGATTTTACTTCGTCAGCTGTTTGGAAATAACCCGCCGTTTGGTACCCCCAAATAGAGTTAAGTGGGTAATTTTCAATGGTTCCGTTGGTTCCCATTCCGACGATATTACGCCCCGAGAAGCTAATGAGTTTGTTATTGTTGTCCGACAAATTGAACGACACATTGTAGTTAAACTCTTTGCCAACAGTACCACGGTAACGCGCCTCTAACTCCCATCCCCACGATTTTAGCTCACCGTTGTTTTTACGAGGCGTGTTGATACCAATCGTCGATGGCAACAACTGTGCTGTAAGCATGTTGCGGTTGTATTTTACGTAGTAGTCTGCTGTGATTTGAAGTTTGTTTTGGAAGAAGCCCAAATCTGCGCCTCCGTTGGTAGTTTCAATGGTTTCCCAAGAAAGGTTGGCCGAAGGAATGGCGTTTTGGAAAATATACGTAGCCCGAGAATCACCCAAGACCAACGCCGACCCTTGCGAAAGTTGGTTGAGGTAATCGTAGTTGCCAATGGTGTTACCCAACGCACCACCAAGGCGACCCCAAGAAGCGCGGAGTTTCAATTCAGAAATAAAGCTGAGGCTATTTCCAAACCAAGACTCGCGGTGTACATTCCAACCCAAAGATGCCGATGGGAAGACTTTCACGCGGCTTCCTGGCGCCAACTTCGAACTTTCGTCTTGACGAAGCGTGGCCTCTACTAAGTATTTGTCGGCGTAATTGTAATTAAAACGTCCAAAAATAGACTGAAACGCATTCGTAGCAATTGCCTGACTGTTGACTTTCGTTTTTTCGTCGCCTAAGTTGAGGGTAGGAAGGTCGTTACTCACTAAGTTACTAGCACGGTTGAAGACCTGACTGTAGCGGTACGACTCCCACTGATAACCCGCAAAAAGGCCAAAATTGTGCTTCGCCCCGATTTTGAAATCGTAGTTAGCCAGCAACTGAATGTTGGTATTTTTGGTCAACTCGTTGGTGATTTCGTACGAATTGACTTGGTTGAGGTAGCTCAAAATCCGTGAACGTCCCCAAAGTGGAACGGTACGGTTGAAACGGTTTCTATCGCCACGACGGTACTGCGTTCCTACCACCGCACGAAGATTCAAGCCTTTGACCAAACCGCTGTGCTGAAGGGTAAATGTTCCATCGAAGAAGTTCTTGAAAAGGTTGTTGTACCCTCCTGCTTCCATGGTGGCATAGGCAGTAGCGGCCGAACCCGCTCCGTTGTAACGACCTTCAGGTGTAAAAAACGGTGTACGAGTACGCAAACGGTAGATTTGGTACAACAAGCCGCCCCCGTTTACATCGGCTGCGGGAGTTTTGGTACGTTCACCTGTATAAGCAACCCGCGCATCAAGTGAGAGTTTTTCGGTCAATTTTGCTCCTAAATTGAGGCGAAGGTTGTAACGTTCGTTGTTATCAGGCCCCACTTTAAATACCCCATTTTTACCGTAAAAACCACCCGAAAGCATAAAATTGAGCTTGTCGGTTCCACCACGTACTGTCAGGTTATGGGTTTGCATTGAGGTGTATTTTCTCAATACTTGGTTGGTCAACGGCTCTTGGTTGTAAAACAAGTAAGTCGAAGTATCCGCAGGGTTAACAACATACGGAACGTTGTTGCGAATCTGCTCCAAATCAAAATCTGAGTACTCTGGGCCACTGCCTGAGTTTTTGCGGGCGAGGTTAGAAAACTCCGCTTCTTCCAACAGCGACATCCGACTAGGTACGTTGATTGACCAATCGGTTCCAAACTGAGACAGGTAATCAAACGTTACCTTACCCGATTTTCCTTTTTTGGTCGTCACCAAAATCACCCCACCCGCTGCTTGTGCACCGTAGATAGCGGCGGCGGCGGCGTCTTTCAAGACACTGATATTTTCAACGTCGTTGGGGTTCATGGTTTGGAGTGTCGAAATGGGCACGGCCACCCCGTCCAAAATCATCAAAGGATCCACGCTTCCGTTGGCCGTCGTTGCTCCCCGAATCTGAATGCTGACACCTTCACTACCAGGCTGCCCTGTCGTACGTTGAATAATCAACCCAGGTGACGTTCCTTGCATGGCAGTTGCCAAGTTGCTCGAAGGGCGGTTTTCAATCGCTTTTGAATCAATGGTCGAAACGGCACCCGTCATGTTCACTTTTTTCTGAACACCGTATCCTACCACGACAACCTCTTCTAAACTTTTGTCGTCGGCCGACAATTTAACGTTGATAATACTCTGATTACCAACCACAATCTCTTGTTTGATATACCCAATGTAAGAAAAAACCAACACTGATTTCCCGTCAGGCACCGACAAACGATAGCCTCCATTGGCATCCGTCGTAGCGCCACGCGTTGTGCCTTTTACTTGTACGCTCACGCCTACAAGCACTTCGCCTTTATCGTCCGTGATTTTTCCCGTTACCCCTTGGTCGAGCACTTGGGTCGTTAATAAACTGGGCGTTTGCTGCGGAATGGGCAGCAGGCTTACTTCTTTTTTGAAGAGAGCAATTTGCTTGCCTTTCACTTCGTAGCCAATTTTAAGCGGGTTGAGCACTTGTTCAAGCACTTCTTTCAGCTTTTCGTTTTTGGCATCTACATTGATTCTTTGAGATACTTTAATTTCTCGCGGATTGTAGATAAAGCGCACGTTGGTCGCTCGTTGAAGGGTGCCTAGGGCAGTTTTTAAATCCTCGTTGGCAAGCTTTACGGTTACTTTTTGCTCCAGGGCTTCCTGAGCACTTGCGTCGTGGGCGTGAGATACTCCCATGAACAGGATTGCAATCAGCAGCTGTGTCAATGAAATCCTCATGAGCGTCCAGCAGAAATTGGGTTTGTTGTAGATTTTATCCATGATGAAATATGTGGTTTTATCATGGATGGCGAACCGAAGCCTAAAATACTGCTTTTTTAAAATTTTTTTTTAAAAAAATACTATTTACACCCTCGGCTATGGATAATGATTTGAGCATCAACGATTTCGTAGGTCGAATGCGTGATTTTGCAGATAAGGTCAAGTTTATCAAACAGCGACTCGTCGGAAAGTGTAGCCGTCAGGAAGCAATTTTCGAGGACTTTGGCATCATAAATCACGGAGATGCCGTAGGTTTTTTCTATCAAATCAAACACCTGGCTAACAGGCGTTTCCTCAAACGAATAGCTACTAACGGGTGTCTGTACAACTGCGGCGGGCGCTTCTACAATCGATTTCAAAAAGCGTTTTTCGGGTATCGAAAAAGCTACTTGCTGGTTAGGGGTAAGCACCACTCCCGCTTTCACCGCTTGTTGGGTTGTTGTGGCTTTTTCTAGGTCTTTTCGGGTATAAACCGATACGCGCCCTGTTTTCACCACCACTTTGGCCTCATCGGCCTCCGAAAATGCTTGAACCATAAAGCTCGTCCCTAGTACTTGGGTAGAAATATAGTCGGTATAAACCCAAAACGGCTGCTGGGGATTTTTCGTAATGTCAAAAAAAGCTTTCCCTTCTAAATAGACCTCGCGCAGTTGGGCACGAAAAGGCTGTGGGTACCGAATTCGGCTCTTGGGATAGAGCGAAATCGTACTTCCATCTTGCAACGAAATTTTCTGAACGCGGTCGGTTTGATTGGTCTGTTCGAGATAATCATCTTTGAAAGCTACGACCGTTTTGCTGTCATGAAGCGCCAAGGTACTAGGTCGAAAATAAGAATATGTTCCCCACCCCACGCCCAAAAGCAGGATGATAGAAGCCGCCCATTGGAACAGCGGAAACTGCCAAAACGGAGACGAAGTTTGCGGAGGAGCTTGGAGAATCTGCTCTGTAATGGCGTCTAATTCCAACTCTGGCAAGTTGGTTTCATTTTCTTCTAAGGCCAACAAAAACGCCTTCGCCAAATGGACTTTTTCGCGGCAGTCGGGGTTTTCGGCAAGCCATTGTTGCCAAAATTGGGTATTATTAGGCTCGTGTTCCAGCACCCACTGACGAAACGATTCGTCACGGGCAAAGTCTTCTAACTGATACGAGCGGTAATAATTCATTGGGTAATAGGCATGTTTTTCTATCAGATGGCGCTAAACCAACCAATATACTCCTTTCTTCTTCATTTTTTTTACAAGGTTTACAAAGGTGTCGGGATGGATGTAGCCCAAAGGAGCATATCTAATCATACCATTCAAATACATATCTAGGGTCGTAATCCACTTCAAACTTTTCAAGAAACAATAGATATTCCTCTCTAAAGGACAGTTTTTTGTGGTGTTCTGACTGGTTTAGGATGTACTTTACAACATTGTCAATTTGTGATTTGGAATAGGTAAAAGCACCATATCCATCTTGCCAAGCAAATTTTCCAACAATGTTTTTTTTATCGTTCAACCACTTTGATGAACCTGATTTAACCTGTTCCATTAATTTAGCAGGAGAAACAGTTGGGTGCATTCCTACAAAAATGTGAGTGTGATCAGGATTACAATAAATAGCGTATGTTTTGCATTTCTGGTTAGTAACAATGCCGCACATGACCTTCTCCAATTCATCTCTGATTGATTCTTTAATGAGGTTTTGCCGTCCTTGCACGGAAAAAACAAACTGAATATACAATTGCGTATATGTATTTGCCATTACGAAGATTGCAGGGCTAACGCCCCTTTTTTGTTTATTTTTATTGCCTCGCGTTCTACGAAGATTTCAGGGCTAACGCCCCTAATTTCGTTCATATTTTCTCCTCGTTTTCAGGGGCGTAGCCCCCTAAATCTTCGTAGAAAATCGCAACACAATTGACAATCTAGGGGCGTAGCCCTGACATATTTACTACGAAGATTGCAGGGCTAACGCCCCTAGATTGTTTACCTTTATACACCTCGCGTTCTACGAAGATTGCGGGGCTAACGCCCCTAATTTCGTTCATATTTCCTCCTCATTTTCAGGGGCGTAGCCCCCTAAATCTTCGTAAAAAATCGAAACCCTATTGACAATCTAGGGGCGTCAGCCCTGGCATATTTGCTACGAAGATTGCAGGGCTAACGCCCCTTTTTTGTTTATTTTTTTGCCTCGCGTTCTACGAAGATTGCGGGGCTACGCCCCTAATTTTATCCATATTTCATCCTCGTTTTCAGGGGCGTAGCCCCCTAAATCTTCGTAGAAAATCGAAACCCTATTGACACGCTAGGGGCATTAGCCCTGACATATTTGCTACGAAGATTGCAGGGCTAACGCCCCTTTTTTATTTATTTTTTTTGCCTCGCGTTCTACGAAGATTGCGGGGCTACGCCCCTAATTTCGTTCATATTTTCTCCTCGTTTTCAGGGTTGTTAGCCCTGGAAGATTACGGGGCTAACGCCCCTAATTTCGTTCATATTTCATCCTCATTTTCAGGGGCGTAGCCCCCTAAATCTTCGTAGAAAATCGCAACACAATTGACAATCTAGGGGCGTAGCCCTGACATCTTAAAACTGTCAATGGAATAAAATTATTCCCAACAAAACCTGAATCACTTGCCAATGGGTACGAAATACTTTCAACGCTGACTGTACCAAATTGGAAACCGACTGTGGGTTTATCTCCATTATCTGCGCAATTTCGTCTCGATTCAGGTTTTGATAAAACTGCAAATAGATAACCTCCCGCTGCCTTTTGGGCAGTTTATCCAATAGAATCGTGATTTTCTGGGTCAACAATTCAACGTTTTCCTGTTCAATAATCGCCCATTCGTGCGGAAGCTCTTGCGAATGCCAATCCAAGATGGTGTCGATTTCATATTGTTCATCCTTCAAAATTCGTTGCCGAAAGCCTTCCCTCAGCACTTTTTTTCGTACCGAACTCAACAAATACGCCCTGACACTCACGGGAGTGCTGAGGCGTTCGCGTCGTTGCCACACTTCAATGAATACCTCTTGGACACAATCCTTTACAAAATCTTCGGACTGCACAAACTTGCACCCGTAGTTTTGTAAAGGATTGAAATATTTTTTGACGAGCCTTCCCAACGCCCATTCGCTCCCGTTTTGCAACTGGGACCATAGCTGACTATCCACTTGTGACGATGAGGTTTCTATTGGCTTCATGTAGAACGTACGTCTATTTTTTCTTCTTGTTCAAGGCTTGGTAACGGAGCAATCCTTCCAAGTAATAGTAATCAGCATATACCAAAGGCACATCTATCTCCGAATTACCTAGCTTGTGTCCTACGCTGTGTTGCAAAATGAAGTGATTGTTTTTGCCCAACTCTGCTTTGTAAGGTGGCTTCGACAAGCTTTCTAAAATTGTGACGGCCGTGTTGTAGTAATTTTTGGCATTTTTGCCTCCGTAAGTACTCAACTCCAACAAGCCCGACGCTAAAATCGCCCCTGCTGAAGCATCGCGCTCTTCCCCTGGTTTGTTGTAGTCCCAGTACGGTACTTTGTCGGCAGGCATGTTGGGGTGGCTCAACAAATAATCGGCGATATTACGCGCATGGTCGAGGTATTTTTGGTCTTTGGTTTCGCGGTACATGACCGTGTAGCCGTACATTCCCCACGATTGCCCGCGCGACCACGACGACTCGTCAAACGCGCCCTGGTGGTTTTTCTTGGCCAATACTTCGCCGTTTGACCCGTAACAGATAACGTGATACGCGCTGTGGTCGGGGCGGTAATGGTGTTTCATGGTGTTATCGGCGTGCGTGATACACAAGTTATACAAGTCCTTGTTGCCCGACTCTTTCGCCGCCCAAAACAAGAACTCCAAGTTCATCATGTTGTCAATAATCACGGGGTAATTGTACCCACCTTTGAAGCTATTCCACGACTTAATCAGCCCTACTTTGGGGTCAAAACGTGTCGCCAACGACTGCGCACCCGTCAGCATTACGGGTTTGTAGGCTTCATTTTTAGTCAAGCGATAGCCGTTGCCAAACGGGCAATAAATCATAAAGCCCAAATCGTGCGTGCCTTTGTTGTACTGCTCTTGTTCGACGGCCATGGTCCATTTGTGGGCTGCTTCTTTCCACTGAGGCGCTTTGTTAAATTCATAAATATACCACAAAGAACCTCCAAAGAATCCGCTACACCACCAGCTCGACTTCATGTCGCGTGGGGTTCCGTCGGGGTTGGTCGATTGGGGAAACTTCGTAATGTCGGGGTGAGATGCTAACATTCCTTCGTACTGCTTGGCCGCAAACTCAAACTCTTTTTTTACATCAATTTTGGACTGCCCCCATGCCGACAATGCCAGCACAGTCATAACACAGGTAATGATTTTCTTCATTCAAGTAATGGATTTATTAAAACGTAAAAAGGGATAACGAATTTATTGAAAAAATACAAATTACAGCCATTCAACGAGATTATCCTACATTTATCATCTATGCAAATAAATGGGCTATTTTGTCTTTCTTTATGTTAAAAGTATAAGTAAATTCACATTTCTAAAAGAAATAACGCAAAAATTGAACATATTTTTGCACAATATCATCCGCAAACGTTTGCGGTTACGTTTGCGGTTTTTCTGCAACACCTATTTTAAACTTAAAAAAATCAAATATTTAAACTAAAGCTACCAACTGTATCATTTCCTGAAGTCCCTCGGTTTTTGGACCCAAAATGGGTGGCATATTGTAAAAATTATATTTCTCTAAACCCAATGAATAAAAATACGGCCGTCACGATCAAAGACATTGCTAACGCCCTCAATCTATCTGCCTCCACCGTGTCACGCGCTTTGCGCGGAATGCCCGAGATACACCCCGAAACCCGACAAGCGGTGTTGCAGTTGGCCGAAGACATGGACTACCAACCCAATCAGTTGGCAAAAAACCTGGTCAAAAGCCGCACCAAAACCATTGGGTTGATTTTACCGACGTTGAGTTATCATTTTTTTGCATCAATGCTCAACAGCATCGAGGAGGCAGCCATGCAAGCGGGCTACAGTGTGGTGGTATGCCAAACCAACGAATCGTATTTACGGGAAGTAGCTCAGATTCAAAACCTGCTCCACAGCCAAGTTGAAGGGGTGATTATGTCGTTGGCGCGCGACACGAGCGATTTTGAACACATTTACCGTTTGCAGCGAAAAAATGTACCCCTCGTAATTTTTGACCGTTATTCAACCGACATCGACGCCTCGCGGGTTATCGTTGACAACCACGAAGCAGCTTTTAAGGCAACCCAACACCTCATCGAAAACGGCTGCCAACGCCTTGGCTGCATGGCAGGCCCACCGCACTTACTTATCAGCAACGAGCGTTTACGAGGCTTCAAAGACGCCCTCGAACACTACGGCTTGCCCTACAACGAGCGCTACGTTTTTCACAATGATTTTACCCAAGAAAACACCATGATGCAGGCACTCAACATGATGAGCTTGCCCACCCCACCCGACGGGATTCTGACCATGACCGACCGCATTGCGTTTGCAACCATGTATGCTTTTAAACAAAAAGGAATTCGGATTCCTGAGGACGTAGCCATTGTGAGTTTCAACAACGACCCCACCTGCATTTATCTTTCGCCATCGCTCACCAGTGTCAACCAGCCAATTCAAGAAATGGGGGCGCAAGTCGTTCGGCTTTTGCTCAAACAGCTTGAAAACGACCAACCCGTTGTTGCCGAAACGATTGTACTCAGTACCCAACTGATGATTAGGGAGTCCTCAATGGTAGAAGGGCGAAAAAAATAAGTTTTGATAGGTATCAAATGTCGTTTCATTTCTTTGTAGAAATAAAACTAACCAAACGTTATTATGCAAAGACGTTCTGCCCTAAAAAGCCTAACGGCGGCCGTTGGAGGATTGATGAGTCTGCCAAGCTGGGCGCAAGCATGGACTCCCGAAACGGTAAAAGGGCCTACCCTACTCACAATGGCAGAGGAAGATACCCTCGCCGAAATCGTTGAAACCATCATTCCTGAAACTTCAACACCAGGCGCAAAATCGCTGAAAGTGCATCAATTTGCCCTTCGGATGATCAATGATTGCTACGGCGAAAATGCGCAAAAAAATCTCAAAAAAGGATTAGCTGACACCAATTCAGCCGCTCAACAAGCATACAGCAAGTCTTTTGCTGCTTGTGACGGAAAACAACGCCTTGAGCTTCTCAAAAAACTGGCCGACAACGCAGATACCAAGCCGTTTGTAAGTATGATTAAAAACTTGACGATTCAGGGCTACCAAAACTCCGAATATGTCATGGTCAACATTCAGAAATACAACATGGCACCTGGATTTTACCACGGTTGTGTTCCTGTCAAGAAATAGCATAGAACTTAATCTTGATTAAGCTTGGCCCAAACTGTGATTTGGGTCAACAGTGGCACAGCGTCTCTGACGCAATTCAACCTCAAAACTGCAAACTTACAAATGTCTTATTTCTCAATAGATTCCATCAAAGACCGTACATTTGATGCCATTGTCGTTGGCTCTGGTATCAGTGGGGGTTGGGCAGCCAAAGAGCTCACGGGCAAAGGCTTACGCACCCTTGTGTTAGAACGCGGTCGCAATGTGCAGCACGTCACCGACTACCCAACGACCATGATGCGTCCGTGGGAGTTTCCTCATTTGAATCAAATGCCAAAGGAGGTCAAAGACGCCAACCCTATCGTGAGCAAATGCTACGCTTTCAACGAAGATGCCGCACATTTTTTTGTCAAAGACGCCGAACACCCTTACGTGCAAGAAAAGCCCTTCGACTGGATTCGGGGCTACCAAGTAGGGGGAAAATCGTTGCTGTGGGCTCGCCAAACCCAACGTTGGTCACAATTTGATTTTGAAGGCCCCGCGCGAGATGGTTTTGCCGTGGAGTGGCCTATTAACTACAACGAAATTGCGCCTTGGTACAGTTACGTTGAAAAATTTGCGGGAATTTCGGGAAACAAAGACGGTCTTCCGCAGCTTCCCGACGGCGAGTTTTTACCCCCTCATGAGCAATCGTGCGTGGAAAAATACTTTGGGCAACAAATGGCCAAACATTACGGAGGCACTCGCCCCATCATCATTGGTCGTTGCGCTCACTTGACAAAACCGAACCCGATTCACTTCCAACAAGGACGTGCTCAATGCCAAAACCGCGCGCTTTGCCAACGTGGCTGCCCGTACGGAGGGTATTTTAGCAGCAACGCCACGACGATTCCGTGGGCTATGAAATCAGGGAAGATGACCCTCAAGCCTGACTCGGTGGTTCACTCAATTATCTATGACGAAAAACTAGGTAAGGCCGCAGGCGTACGTGTCATTGACGCCAAGACCAACGAAGCAATAGAATATTATGCAAAAATCATTTTTGTGAATGCCGCCGCGCTCAACACCAACTTGATTTTGCTCAACTCTACTTCTCATCGCTTCCCCCAAGGCTTGGGCAACGACAATGGACTAATGGGCAAGTACATTGCTTTCCACAACTACCGCACAAGCATTTCGGGCGAGTATGAAGGCTTCCTTGATACCACCTCCGAGGGAATCCGCCCCAATAGTAGCTACATTCCTCGGTTCCGTAACTTACTTAAACAAGAAACCGACTTTTTACGCGGCTACGCTGCGGGCTTTAATTCCAGCCGTATCACCTTCAACGACCGCTCAGGCATGGGTGAAGAGTTGAAAACGTCATTGGCTGAGAAAAAATATGGCAATTGGCGGGTGGGCTCGCACATGATGGGCGAAACCATTCCGAAAGAAACCAATTTCGTAGCCCTAGACCCCAACCTCAAAGATAAGTGGGGAATACCGCAGTTGAGGATTTCGGTGAGCTACGACGACAACGACGAAAAGATGGTAAAAGACTACCACGAGCAGTTGACAGAAATGTTTACCAAAGCAGGTTTCAAAAACATCCAAACCCACGATGTACCGAACAAAGCACCAGGACTTGACATCCACGAAATGGGTGGCGTTCGGATGGGGAAAGACCCTAAGACATCGCTTTTGAACAATTGGAATCAACTGCACGCTTGCAAAAACGTGTTTGTTACAGACGGCGCGTGTATGACTTCTACCGCTACTCAAAACCCGTCGCTCACTTACATGGCACTCACTGCTCGCGCCGCTGACTACGCCGTAAAACAAATGAAAGCGAAGAATTTGTAATAAAACACACAATGGTGCGAGACACTGCATCTTACAAACGTCTCCAAAAGCTTCCAGCATTGATTTCATCATCAGGCTGGAAGCCTTTGCATTTGATAGGCATTTAGCTGTTTTTAAATAAGTCAAAGAGTATAATACACTAGCCATCTTGAAAATTAAATCAAATAAAAAATCAAAATATTATATAGTTGAACTTTTATAAAACATTTGTATATTTGAGAGTATAATATATTAAAGTGTTTTATATGAAATTTGACAATGTAGAGAAGTTTTTAAACTATGGAATTTTTTCCATCCCAGAGTATCAACGAGGTTATTCTTGGACTAAAGAACAATTACAAGATTTATTAGACGACTTGAATGATGTTGATCATATAAAAGAGCATTATGCAGGTACAATTACACTAATTCGAGTTGGTGTTGAAAGAATTGGTATAACCGATTTATCAAAATATGACATTGTCGATGGCCAACAAAGATTAACTACTTTCCATCTATTACTAATTAGTATTTTTCATAGAATAAGCGAAGTTAAACCATCAATGTCAGACAAAACGATAATTCAATACGTTATAAAAAATGGAAAACCCTTATTGCGATTGAATAGTAAAGTTAACCAAGATTTTTATTCCGACTTAATACATGAATCTAATATTAACACGATAAAAAGCCTTGAATCATCCAATAAAACACAAAAAAATCTACAAAATGCAAGAATTTATTTCCACAATTATTTACAAAAATATACATCATTAAAGAGCTTAATAAATATTTATAATAATTTACTTTCAAAATTTAAAGTAAACATTTTTGAACTTGAAGAGGATTCCGAAGTTGGTTTAATTTTTGAAACAATGAACGATAGAGGGCTACCACTATCAGATATTGACAAAGTTAAAAATTATTTAATTTATTTAACACATCGCCTAAATGAGAGACCACTAGCCAAAGAAATTAACAATAAATTTGGAGAAATTTTTACAGAACTAATGAATATTGAAAATTATCCAATATCAAATATTGAAAATTTATTTTTGAAGCACTGCTATATTATATACAGCGGTGACTACAAAACCTTAAATGATATCCCAAAAAAAATCAAGCAAGAGTTAATTAAACATAAAAATATTTTTACCAACAAAAGCTTATTTGATAATGAAAGTACAAACCGCACAAATAAACTTCGAGAAATCAAAGAATTCAACACATTTTTACAAAAAAACTCAACACATTATTCAAATATTTTTAACAAAAAATTTGAAAATAAGAAAATAAATGATTCATTTTTTCGACTAGAGTGCCTAGTAAAGATAGAATCATTTATGCCTTTATATTTAGCTATTCTGAGTAACAAAAGATACAAACCAGAACATTTGTATCTTTTAAATGAAATCCTAGAGACTCTTGCTATCAGGGTATATATTTTCGAAAACAAAAAAACAAGCACTGGCATTAATACAATCTATGACCTAGCACATAAAATTTTTAAAAATCAAATCAATTTTGCAGAATTAAAAAAAGAATTAAACAGTTTAATTGAAAAAAACAGCAACAATACCAACTTAAGAAAAAATATTGTTAATAGTGTGATTTATGGACATATAAATAACCAAGCCTTAAAACTAATACTAGTTGATTATGAGTTATCTCTAAGCAATAATACTATAAAAGAAAACAATTCTTTCGAAATTTTAATACAAAATACTAAGCTAACAATTGAACATATTACACCTCAAAACTCTATGCCTTCAAGTAAAGAAATTAAAAATATAAATTTAATAGGAAATCTAGTTTTAACATTTAACAATTCTGAATTAACAAACAGAACTTTTATTTCTAAAAAGAATTTATATGAAAATTCAGTACTCGCTTCAGAAAGAGAACTAAGTAAATATGACGATTGGAATGATAAAACAATTATTGAACGAGGGAAGAAAATTCAAAAATTTATACTGGATAGGTGGTAAAGAGAGATTCCTATAACAAGGAGCAATTGATACTCGCCAACTGTGTAGATTGACTCTACATTTATTACAATGAATTATTCCCGAAGAAGCCCCAATTCTCTATTGTCTTATGAGCCTTAAATAAATATTCCAACTTCGCTGCTTCCCCTGACTTCCCTCAGTTTTTTATTCATTGCCTCGTGGTACTTTCGCCCAAAACCGCATTGTACCATGAATACTACTCAGCTTATAAAATCCGCACAAATCGACGGCGTGGAGCTTCACCAAGTTCGTTTGGTGTCGTTAGACGAGCATAAAGACCATCGTGGGTCGTTTACCGAAATTTTTCAAGATCACTGGGGTACGGTGCTCAAACCCGTACAATGGAGCGCCGTAAAATCAGAAGCGAATGTTTTTCGGGGAATGCACTTTCACGTCCGCCACGATGAGTACTTTTGTCTTCTCGAAGGGCACTGCTTATTGGGCTTGCGCGACTTGCGGCCTGGCTCGCCTACGCAGCACAAATCTGCCTTGTTTGAATTGTTTGGCGAAGACCCCGCCGCGCTTGTTTTCCCCGTTGGAATGCTGCATGGATGGTACTTTTTTACGCCGTCTATCCACGTACAGGCAGTTTCGGAAGCCTATCCCGACTACGGCGCGGATGACAACTGGCGCTGCCGCTGGAACGACCCCGAACTTGAACTCAACTGGGGCATTGAAAACCCGATTTTGAGTGATTTAGCCGCCAACGCGCCATCGTTACAGGGGCTTATCAATGGCTTGACATTTAAGGGGTATTTCTCTTAGTTTTTGTTGAACCATATAAGACATATAAGCGCATATAAGTTTTTCTTATAATCCCTTCTATGTCTTATATGGTTCAAAATGCTACGGAATAATAGGCACATATCCCTTCGATTGGAGCGTAGTCATTAACACCATGGCCGACAACGTGACACGAATCGCAGGGTTGCGTGGTTCTTTTTCCAGTTTACGCATATATAGCGACTGGCCGCAGATGTAAAGCTTGACGCCGTTTGCCGCAAGCTCATTGATTAATGCCGTGTTAGGATTCGGCACTCCAAATTTCTTTTTGTAAGCTTCATCGCTCAAAATCAGCGGCGTACCCAAAAAGTGTATCACCGCCACCACATCTAAATTTTGCTTCGGAATTCCTGCCGACAAATGCAGGTTTACCAAGCGAGCCAACTTATCCAAGGTACTGTTTACAGAGTCGGGTTTATCAGCCCCTTTTGAAATTTCGTACAACACTTTGTACTTCATCTTAGGATCAACAATCGGCTCTGCTTCAGGCACTTCAAACATCCCTCCCCCACTTTTGATGTAGGGAAATTTCTTTTGAGCAAAGCTAGCCAAGCTTACAAATACCAGTAAAATAATCAATCGATAAGTACGCATACGTTTATTTTGTTGAGGTGAAGAAGGAAAAATTTCAACGAAAGATACACAGACTTTACGAAACGAACCTACACGCGGGTCGTAAAACAATCTACATTTCTCCCTATTTTTGTAGCTGCAAAACTGCTTAATAGACTACAAAGCATCATGTCAATTTCATCTACGCCCAAAGAACAGGGCTTTTTCTTTCCTGCCGAATGGCATCCACACCGCGCTACTTGGTTGAGTTTTCCTCATACCGAAGCCTCTTGGACGTACGAGCGTCAGCCTAAAATGCTTCCTGCCTATTTGGAATTTATTAAGGCCATCAGCGAGGGCGAAAAGGTGTGTATCAATGCGCACAACGAAACGGTTCAACAAACGATAAAACTTCATTTGCTGGGGGCAGGAATCGACCTCAATCAAATTGAACTTCCGCTCCACGCCACCAACGACTCTTGGTGCCGCGACCACGGGCCTGGTATTTTGATTAATCCTGAAACCAAAAAACGTCTGGTGGTCAATTGGGGTTACAATGCCTGGGGAGGAAAATATCCACCGTTCAACAACGACGACCTTATTCCCGTAGCGATTGCTCATTATTTGGGCCTAGACTACGTCACGCCTGGCATCATCATGGAAGGTGGCTCGGTAGAATTTAACGGAAAAGGGACGTTATTGACCAGCAGGGCTTGTTTGCTCAACGAAAACCGCAATCCGCACCTAAATCAAGCGCAAATTGAAAAGTACTTGTGCGATTATTACGGCGTGGAACAAATCCTTTGGGTGGGCGACGGCATCGTAGGAGATGATACCGACGGGCACATCGACGACACCGTGCGCTTTGTCAATGAAGATACGGTGGTAGCGATTGTTGAAGAGAACAAATCGGACGATAACTACGAGATTTTACAAGAAAATATCCACGAGTTGAAGCAGATGCGTTTGCTCAATGGAAAGCAACTTAACATCGTTGAGTTGCCCATGCCAACGCCTTTGTACAGTGAAGATTTGCGTTTGCCTGCGTCGTACGCCAATTTTTACATTAGCAATGCGGCAGTTATTGTACCCACATTCCGCTGCGCCAACGACCAAAAAGCATTGGATATTTTGAGTCAATGTTTTACCGACCGCAAGGTTATCGGCATCGACTCCACAGAAATCGTTTGGGGCCTCGGCAGCTTCCACTGTCTAAGCCAGCAAGAACCGCTAATCTAGTGTCGAGTTTAGAGTGCAGAATGTCGAATGCCTGTGTAGAGGGTTGCTCACAACCCGACGAGAAGTAGTGTCGAGGGCAGAATGTCGAATGCTCGTGAAGAGGGTTGCTCACAACCCGACGAGAAGTAGAGCCGAGGGCAGAATGTCGAGTGCTCGTGAAGAGGGTTGCTCACAACCCGACGAGAAGTAGTGTCGAGGGCAGAATGTCGAGTGCTCGTGAAGAGGGTTGCTCACAACCCGACGAGAAGTAGAGCCGAGTGCAGAATGCAGAGTGTCGAATAATTATTCAATTCGACATTCTGCACTCAACATTCGACACTCATTTAGTGTTCTACCCCACCCTCACCATGAACGTGACCGTGGTCTAGTTCTTCGGCCGTAGCAGGACGAACATTAATCACTGAGCCTTTGAAGTGCATCTTACGGCCTGCCAATGGATGGTTAAAATCCATCAACACAAACTCACGATTTACTTCTACCACTTGGCCCATCAAACGATGTCCATCTTCGTTGGTCATTGGAATCATATTGCCTACTTGAAGCATATCTTCTTGAACCTCGCCGTCCACCTTGAAAATATCAATCGGAAGTTCGGCAACGGCTTCCATGTCATAATCGCCGTATCCTTCCTCGGGAGAAAGCGTAAAATCAAACGACTCACCCACGGCAAGCCCGTTGATTTTATCTTCAAAACTTTCTGGCAAGCCACTCATTCCTTGAATGAAGTACATAGGTTGGTCTTCACCGACGGTTTCTACCATCTGCCACTCGTCGGTATCGTTCATAATACTAAGCTCGTAGGCCAACGCTACGACTTGATTAGCTGCTATTTTCATTGGTTTAAATTTTTTGCAAACGTACTGCTTTTTAAGGGCGTAAACTAACCTACCTTGGCTTTTCGCCACAAAATGATGCCATTTTCTTCCTGTACTTGGGAGAAACCCGCCTTGACCAATACCCTTTGAGAAAGCGGCAGTCGAACGGGCGTTTGGGCAGTAAGGGCATGGGCTGCTGGATGTTTGAACACCCACTTCATTAAGCACTCAACCGCCTCGGTTGCAATGCCTTTGCCCCGAAAATCTTCGTCTAGGCCGTAGCCCATTTCGGTTTCGCCGTTGTCATTGGGCATCCCTGCCACCCCAATTCCTCCCGCCACCGAATTGCTTTCCTTTTCAACAATGAGCCAATTGGTAAACCACTGATAATTGGCCACGTTTGCTGCCGTTTCGGGCAACCAGTAATTGGCTAAGGCATCGTCGAATTCTGACTGAAACTCTTCTTCCATTTTCATGGGGCGGGGAGAAAGACCTAGCGATTTTTGTAATCCTAAGTAGTCACTAGCGTGTTGTTGTAACTGCTGGGTAGTGAGCGGAATTAGCCGCAAACGAATAGATTCTATAAAATACATGATGAAATTCTAGCCTTTTGGGAAGGTTTGGGTACATAACAAAGGTAAAAAAAAATCTATTTTTGCGGCATGAATTTGCTTTTGTACGCCCAACAATACCGCGAAGACCTTTTGCAACGAGTCGTTCCGTTTTGGCTCGACTTCGCCATCGACCGTGTCAATGGTGGGTATTTTTGCGTACTTTCCAACAAAGGAGAGGTTCTATCGACCGACAAATGGATGGCTTGGCACGGGCAGCAAGCGTGGGCTTTTGCAAAGTTATACCAAACCGAACCCCGACCTGCTTTTCTGGAGTACGCCCGCCAAGGCGCCGATTTTTTGCTCCAATACGCCACCGATACCAAAGAAAATTGGTGGGAGTCGGTGGATATTACGGGGCGGGGTGTCGCTGAGGTGAAAGACACCCAAGTGGAAGCCGCTGCCTGCGCCGCGTGGGGCATTTTGTACGACATTACCGAAGATGAAGTCTATGCCGAAGCTGCCAAAAAATCGTTGACAAAAGCAGTTCGTAAGCGTGAAAAACGGCTTCAAAAATACATCGACGAGCCCATCAGCGGACGTCATTTAAAACAAATTGGGGAACTAAGCGCCCTTGCCCGTGCATTAATGGCGGCCAAAAACTGCCTTTCTGAAAAAGCGTTTCGCGAACGAGGAGAAGCCCTTTTAAATGAATTGATGAAACATTTTTGGGAACCTCGCGCCGATATTTTACTAGAAAATGTGTTTTCAGAAGGCGGATACTCCGATTGCTTGTTGGGGCGAAGAATCCACGCTGGACGGGTTTTTGAAGCCTTTAATTCTTTTTACGAACTGACTTATTCCCTCAACAAACGGCAAATTCGCAGGCAGTTGGCCCAGCACATTGCTTACTTAGCCGAAACTACTTGGGACGAAGCCTACGGTGGTTATTATCATTGGTTGGACGTTAAAAGCCTACCCGCCAGCGAACCCGACGCTTACTATAAATACGCTTGGGTGCAATTAGAAGCCTGCACGGCATTGTTACGAGCGTATCAAGTTTTGCAAGACCGTAGCCTTCTGAAACAATGGCAACGGGTAAATGATTATCTCTGGCAACATTTCCCTGACCCTTCTCCTGAAGGCGAATGGGTAGGCGTGGTGAGTCGGCACGGAGAACCGCTGATTCCCCTCAAAGCGGCTTCTAACAAAAATGCCTTTGCCCCCATCAAAAACCTGCTGGCCTCCTCCGAGTTACTGGCAACTATTGGTACCTAAAACGTGACTTGTTCCTTTGTATCGAGCAATTCTGAAACACCGTTTTGGCGCAGTAGCACATACATCCGATAGTTGCCTTTTACGACCGCCCCAGGAACAAAAGTTGCCATAAACCCCCTGTCCCAATACCAGCCCCTTCGGAGAAATGTTTTCAACGGAAGTGCCTGCTGCATCCCCGCCGCCATGTAAACGTGCGACGCGGATTTCAGAACAACAAAAGCCCCATCATCCATGTTTTTGACAGGTCGAATAAAATCGCGGTGATAGTAAACATTCAGGTTTTTGTTGCTCCAAAAAACCGAATCAACCTTAAAATTTCCGTTCGTTGAAAGTGAATCTGTCGAAGCTGTCCACTGTTTTTCGTATTGTCTAAAAAACAAGGACGGCTGGTACAGTTTCTGCAATCGGAGAAAGTCAGCCCCCGTTAAATCGAACATTTTTAGTCCTAACAAATCGGCATTGTACATCGAATTAAACTCCTGCGCTACTGCCATTCGACGGTTGTTGACCGCAGGTGCAATGGCGTAATACAACACCAAAGCATTGAAAATCACGACAATTCCCATCCCAATACCCAACCACTTCTGGGTTATTTTTTCCCGATTCCAATCCAACACCAACAAATACGTCAAAATCAGCATCCAAGTGGGGTACATCCGATAACGCCCTTTGAACATACCATATAAACCATCCCATTCGGCCCGTTTGTAAACGACCCCCAAAGAGGTCAAACACACAAATAACAGCATGTATAGCGCAAACCACTGCACTTTGTTGAGTCTTAAGGTAATCGTGTATTTTTTGAATAAAGACAGGGTTGGGTTGGCGATGTCAGGTCTGACTATCGTCTGACCTTTGGCGATGGTCGTATGTCGTAACAAAGCCCAGGCATTTACTGTCAACAGTACTCCCCCAAAAACGACTGAAAGCCATTGGGCCAACGTGGAGGGACTGTAAGCATCAAAATTTACCGAAGACCCAATAAACGCTAAAAAACAAATGATTGCTTGTAAATAGTTTTCCGCTTTTGTCAAATCAAGTGAACTTGGAGACGCGTGCGAATGGGTGAGTGCATATAGTCCCATCGTTAGCACAAATGCCCCTAAAGTGAGCTTCATCTCCTTCCAACGGTTCGACAAGGCCAGGATTGTTCCTCCAATTAGAAAAGTCAACAGGCCATTCCCGTACGAAAATGTGGCAAAAATTGAGAACAAAATCCCTACCCAACTGTACTTGGGCGACAACTGTGTGTATCCATACGCAGCCATCATGGTAAAAAAGAGTAAGCCAAAATTTCCGAGCGAACTTGTTCCCCAAAAGATATTTTCAAACGAATGCACGTTGAGGACAATCCAACACAAAGGGATGAAGTACGCAAAAGAGAGATTGAGTTTTCGAAAAACTTTAAACAATATCCCCAATTGGCCAACCCAAAGTAAATTACTGATGACCATCAACGTTTTAAAATTGACACTTCCTGTCAGCCAGTACGACAAGAGCACCACCAAACGCGTAAACACGATGCGGTGTTCGGGAAAACCAATGGTCAACCAGTTCAATTTTTCGCGCCAGGATGCTGCATTCTGCCATTGTTCAACAATTTGAAGCACGTGAATATCGTCGTATGCCACGTAGTTGGCATTCAATGCAATGGCTTCAAAAAAAACCACGTATATCACCAGCGGTAACAAACACAGCGAAACTAAGAAGCGTTTTTGGATAGAAAGATTGAAAAAAGTCATGCGTAAGGTCGAAAAACGCTTAAAATTAGTAAGTTCGTAGGCGATTTTAGTGTTTTGCCCCTCAAAATGTACCCCAACCACCCTTAACTACTTCATTATCAACAAAATGAGAAATAGCTTTTATTTTTTACTCTTTTTTCCATTCACCGTGCTCTTTGCCCAAAACACCTACCTTGTCAAAGAAAATGACCAATGGCGCCTTACATCCGCTGGCGCTTCTTTTTTGGCAAAATTACCGCTGCATTGTATCCATACTGAATATCCCAACAAAACGGGGCACACCATCGAAGCCGAGAATGACGCCAAACTAACGCCCAAGCAACTGCACCCTGCTTTTTATGGTTGTTTGGATTGGCACTCTTCCGTACACGGGCATTGGATGCTAGTTCGGCTCCTTAAAACCTTCAAAGGACTTCCCGAAGAGGCGGAAATACGAAAAATACTGGACGATAGTTTTCAGCCCGATAAAATGAAAATCGAAGCGGAGTATTTTACCAAATACAAGTTTTCACGCACGTTTGAACGTACCTACGGCTGGGCTTGGTTGCTCAAACTCGACGAAGAGTTGGCCACGTGGGACGACCCGCAGGGCCGCCAATGGCACCAGCATTTACGTCCGCTCACTCAGCAAGTGGTGGAGCTTTGGACAGCATTTTTACCCAAACAAACCTACCCAAATCGCACGGGCGTTCATCCCAACACGGCTTTCGGTTTGGTGTTTGCCCTTGACTACGCACGTACGGTTAAAAATGCCGCTTTTGAGGCCCAAATCGTCGAAAAAGCCAAGTATTTTTATCTAAACAATACCCAAGCGCCCGCCATCCAAGAACCCGATGGTTCCGATTTTTTATCCCCAAGTTTGGAAGTAGCAGACCTAATGCGACGTATCTTAACGCCCGCTGCATTCACCAAGTGGTTCAATGGATTTATGCCTGCCGCTGGTTTGCAAAACATCCTCAAACTCCCCGTCGTAAGTGACCGAAACGACATGCAGATTGTTCACTTAGATGGGCTTTCGTTGAGTCGGGCTTGGTGTTTGAAAGGCATTGTTGAAACTCTTCCCAAAACCGACCCTCGTCGGGCAACTATGCTCAAAGCATCTCAGCATTTTATCAATACTACCCTACCCCAAATCACTAACGGTGGCTACGGCGGCGAGCACTGGCTGGCTTCCTTTGCCTTGTATGCGTTGCAATAAAAATGTGGCACAATTTTTGATAACACTTCTATTAACATGCTCATTAACATTCAATTAATGGGCATGTTTCCAAAACAATAGTATTCCTTTTTAGATGTGCACTTTTCCTACACTCTTATAGGAAACGGCATTATTTTTGCTTCTATTTCTCGGTTGATATGCTTCAACACTTGCGTTAAAAACGCATTAATTTTTTCTATTTCTTACTCTTCTTACTTACTTCTATGAGACAACCATTTACTACACATTGGTGGAGGATTTTGTTGTTTTGGTGCCTATCCATTGGTGCCATTGCCCAAAACACAACCACCTCTCAAGAAGCCAACCTTGGTGGTTACTTCTTGAAAAAAGTGGTTAGCAATTCGACGACTCCTACGGGAGTAGGTTTTACCTACACGATTTTTTACACCATTCCTGCGGGTTCACCTGCTACAACCATCACGGATGTAGTACCTAGCCCGTTGGTGGTTAACAACGTCATTGCGACGGCCGTATGTGGTACGCCAAGCGTATCTCAAACAACCGTTGTGGGAGGTACCCAAGTTTCGTATCAGATACCCGCTACGGCTTCAACTTGTTCGGGGTCTTTTCAAATCAACGTAAAGTTTCCCGCTGGAACGACCTGTAACGGTGAAACCGCCCGCAACCGCGCTTGCTTACGAACCTCCACAGGCGCTGACCTTTGTACAGGCTACGTAAGTACCATCGCCCAAGCCACCGACCCGTGGAAAGTCTATAAAGTACCCAGCGGACTGGCCTACACGGGCGGCACATGCCAATGGGCAACGTTGAGCGACACCGTTGAATACATTGTCTCGGTTTACAAAAACACGGGATTGTACGGTTTCCTCAATTTGGAAAATGCCTCCATCGTGGATCGAATGCCAGCAGGTGCCGTATTTATCAGCGGTGCGCCCATTGCTCCCGCTACGGGCACTATCACTGCTTCGGGCACCAATATTACTTGGACGGGCTTAGGGACGCTCGACGCTACACAAAATTATTTCCAGCGACAAGCCAAAATCAAAATCTATTATCCTGGTTTTGCCGTCAGCACCAGTCGCACCAATAAAGCGGTGTTAACGGGGGATTTGGGCAAACCCACCTCTCCCAATTGCGGTAAACACGCCGATTCGCTCCAAATTTGCGTTACCAAATCAGCGCCCGTTACCTCTGGACAAATCAGCAAATATTCCTATGTATCGGGCAATGCCATTGGCTGCGCAGGCTATTACAACATCGTTGTCTGTAACAATGGCACCTCTCCGCTCACCAGCTTCAATGTGTATGACAACATCCCGACGGGCATTACGGTCACGAGCATTCAGGTAACAGGAACTGCGGCTAACCCTGTCACTGTCAATGTTAATTCCTCGAACGTTTTGGTCAATGCCACTTCGACACAAACTTACACTGCCACGCTAGGGACTAACCCCGCCATTTATTTTCAAAACAATGGCACCCTCGCCGTTGGGGCTTGCGTTTCATACCGCATCAACTTTACCATTAACTCCTTAGCTTCGACCAGTATGATGAACTGTGCGAGCTTGAGGTATCCCATGCCTAATCCTACGACGGTTCGTACTTCTTGTAATACCATCGCGATTTATCCACCAACAACCAACGTTTGTGCTTTCAAAGAGATTTGTAACAAACAGACGACCTATAATCAAGGGCAAGTGTTGCGGTATCGTTTACGAGTTCAAAACATCGGTACAGCTGTGCTATCGGGCACATACATCAATGATTTGTTAAACGCAAATTTGCAGTACGTCGGAAACGAAACCTACTATACTTCCAGCAATTACAGTCCAGTATGTACGGCAGGCTCGGGCATTCCCGTTGGAACTACTGCCTGGACGGGCGTTTCTACCGCTCACGCAGGAAACAACCTGCGTTGGAACATCCCAACCATCGGTACTAGCTGCGCCAATGTCTATTACCCCAACTGCGGCCAATACGGCACGGCGGGGGTACCTTTTTACTTCATCGAATTTGACGTAAAAGTCCTCAACAATGCTGCCGTTGGGGTTATTCCTAACTTCTTTAGAGTTCATTCCAATTTGTCGGCAGTATTAGCTACTTCTAATACTGAGTATTTGACAACAAACGCGGTTTTTGGCTTTACGTTGGATAAAAAAGTAAGCAAAGACAATGGCGCAACCTTCGCTACTTCCGCAGTCACCAATCCCAATACAAACGTGATATATCGCTTGGGATTGACCAAAACAGGAGCTGCGCTCAAAAACCTGTTATTCTTTGACATGCTCCCCCGCGACAACGTAACGACGGATTATTTGATGCTCAACCGAGCGGTAAGCCGTGGTAGTCAGTTTGATGTTTTGCACCAAAATTTTGTGGGTGCAACGCCACTGAGTGCTTCGTCCACCTACGCCAATTCGGTCAACATTTGCCTTCCTGACCTTTCGTATTCTCCTGGGGGGTGTAATACCACCACTTGGACAGCCGCAGCGCTCAGTGCTCGTAATGTAAAAGCGAATTTTGGCAGTAGTTTTATGCCAACCGCTACGCAGCAATACGACTTCAGAGCATTGGTAAGTGCCACGGCACAAAACACCCAAAAAGCTTGCAACACCTTTGCCGCAACAGCAGCTGCCTTGATGTACATCAACAACGCCAATACCGACGTAAACCTCACCCCAAGCGAGTCTAATTTGGCCTGCGTTTCCATCGATGCGGCGGCGGTAAATTGTTGCGAAAAAACCCAAATTGTCCAGACCGACAAACTGTGTTGTAGCAAATTGAAAGTCGCGTGTCCCGTAAAACAAATCAAGGTAACTTTGACCAACGGCACGTTTACGAACTTGGCATGGGCCTGCAACCCCGCACCGACAAGCTACGTAGGAACGTCAACTTATACCTTTACCCCGACGGGTACTTGCGACTCTACGACTGTTGATGCGTGTTTCAAAGCGACTTCGAGCGGCAATGTGGTTATTACTTACAACATTACGTTTGCCAATGGTACGACTTGCACCAAAACCGAGTCGAAAAAATGTTGCTGTACCCCTGCCATTACCGTTCCCAAAACGGCCTGTTTAGGATTGCCTGTAACGTTGCGATTGGTAACAAGCGATTGTCCCGTTCAGAATGTACTTTGGAACTTTGGCGATGGATTCACCTCTACAGCGCTTAACCCAAGCCACGCTTATGCTAATCCAGGCACTTACACGGTTACACTCACTTACGACAATGGCTGCGGAAAACAAACACTTACGTACCAAATTGTGGTAGCAAAATGTGTATGCACCGTCACGCCATGTATCAGTTATGCAGCTACAGGCTTACAAGTATTGTTTAATTCAACAGGAAGTGCCAGTACGTACCCTATCTCCGCCTACCATTGGGATTTTGGTGATGGTAACTGGTCAAACAGTGCTACCTTCTCACACACTTACCTCAGTGCAGGTACGTACAATGTCTGTTTGACTGTTTATGCCGACAACGGCAATGGCCCTTGTGAGTGCGTAGCCAAAGCCTGTCGTACCATCACAGTAACGCCGGGTATGGGAACTGCGGGGAATTGTGCCCAAATGCTACCTGCCAACCTCTTGTCAGACCCTTCTAATGCTGCTGCACGAGAAGCCGCCGTTGAGGTAACTCCTGCCCTTGAAGAAGAAAAAGAATTGGAACCATCATTGCTAAAAGTAATGCCCAATCCGTTTGAAAATGTGATGAAAGTGAAGTTGGATAACTTGCTCAAATCAAGGAGCTTGACCGACAAATCGCAGCTCGAGCTTCATACCATTCAAGGCAAGTTGGTCAAAACGGTTACCCTCAATGGCAACGCAAACGAAGTAGAAGTATCGACCCAAGAGCTTCCCACTGGTACGTATATCTTATCGTATAAGCGAAACGGTAAGGTAGAATCTTCAGTGAAGGTAGTGAAGGAGTAGAAATAAAGAACCTCCCGAAAGTTCAAAACTTTCGGGAGGTTTGAACTTTCGGGAGGTTCTTTTAATAAACCGCCTGATAATCAACCACCACATTCATTTTTGTCCAGCGACGTTTTTGAACTTGGACGGGGTTAATATTCATAGCATCGTCAAATAGATTGGCATAAAGCCCTTTTTCTTCTTTGGTAAACACCGAATAATAGCCCACTGGCAGCGTCACTGAAAAACGCCCTTTTTTATCGGTTTTTACTTTTCGGACAAGTTTTGAATTCACTTTTTGATAAAAACCCGCATCTTCACCCGCCTCTACCTGTTTATCATTCGTCAACGCATAAATATACACCTCTCTCACTACGGGCACTGCCTTCGGAACTGACGCTTTGGTACCAATGGTAGGCATAAAATTTCCTGCCTTCCAAAGTACTTGTCCCGAAATACCTTGGGTGTTTTTTTGAGCCACTGCCAAGGTTGTTATCAACAACACAAGGCAACTACTTAACCAGTGAGTGCGCATAATTCAAAAGGTTTGATGAATCCCTTACGCTTCTACTTTTTCTAGAGCGTAGATGTCGGTTACTTCATCCAAAATCTCTAGAATATGAGCGTAGTCGAGGGTTTCCACTAAACGCATTCGGTAGGGTTTAAAATTGTTCAAGCCCTTAAAATAAGTAGCATAGTGGCGGCGCATTTCCAAAATCCCCGTACGTTCACCCTTCCATTGAATCGAAAAATCGAGGTGTTTTCTGCACACGCGTACCCGTTCGGCGGTAGTAGGTGGCGCTAAGTGCTCGCCCGTTTTGATGAAATGTTTGATTTCGTTAAAAATCCAAGGATAACCGATGCTTGCGCGTCCAATCATGATGCCATCCACGCCAAAGCGGTTACGGTATTCGATGGCTTTTTCGGGGCTATCAATGTCACCGTTCCCAAAAATTGGAATTTTGATGCGTGGATTATCCTTGATTTTGCCAATGAGCGTCCAATCGGCATCGCCTTTGTACATTTGAACACGCGTGCGCCCGTGTACCGTCAATGCCTTGATACCAATGTCTTGCAAGCGTTCGGCAACATCTTCAATGTTTTTGGTGGATTCGTCCCAGCCCAAACGGGTTTTAACCGTCACGGGCAAGTGGGTCGCCTTGACCACCGCTTCGGTCATTTTAACCATTTTGGGAATGTCTTGCAGCAACGCCGCACCTGCCCCGCGACAAGCGACTTGTTTTACAGGACAGCCGTAGTTAATGTCAATCAAATCGGGACCTGCTTTGGTCGCGATTTTGGTACATTCGCCCATGGTTTCGATGTCGCTTCCAAAAAGCTGAATCCCGATGGGGCGCTCGTATTCAAAAATATCTAGCTTTTGCACACTTTTAGCCGCATCGCGAATCAAACCTTCCGACGAAACAAACTCCGTGTACATCAAATCAGCACCACCTTCTTTACACACCGCCCGAAACGGCGGATCAGACACATCTTCCATCGGCGCCAACAACAATGGAAACTCTCCTAATTCTATATTGTCAATTTTTACCATTGCTAACCAAAAATTGGTACGTAAAATAATTAATCCCCAAAAACACTCCCTTGCGGGGACACAAAGTTCGTTCTTTTTTCTTTATCTCTGAAAATAACCTATTTTTGCTCTCTAAAATTCAACGACACACAAATCGTAATTCATACTTCGTAAATCATACAATAGAAGAATGCCTTATTTATTCACTTCAGAATCGGTATCGGAAGGCCACCCCGACAAAGTCGCCGACCAAATTTCGGACGCCCTTATTGACCACTTTATGGCGTTTGACCCTACGTCAAAAGTAGCCTGTGAAACGCTCGTTACCACTGGCCAAGTAGTTCTGGCAGGTGAGGTAAACAGCAAAACATACCTCGATGTGCAGCAAATTGCACGTGAAGTAATTGCCAAAATCGGCTATACCAAAGCTGAGTACATGTTTGAAGCGCACTCTTGCGGTGTTCTTTCGGCCATTCACGAACAATCAGCCGACATCAACCAAGGCGTTGACCGTCAAGCAGCAGATGATTTTGAAAGTAAGGCAAATGCGCAAGGTGCGGGTGACCAAGGGATGATGTTTGGCTACGCAACGCGCGAAACCGACAACTTTATGCCTTTGGCGTTGGACTTGTCGCACAAGATATTGGAAGAACTTGCCGCTATCCGCCGCGAAAACAAGCGCATCAAGTACCTTCGTCCTGATGCAAAATCGCAGGTAACAATCGAATACTCTGACACCAACAAGCCTATCCGTATTGACACCATCGTAGTGTCAACGCAGCACGATGATTTTGGCGATGACGAAACGATGTTGGCACAAATTCGCAAAGACATCATTACCTACGTAATTCCACGCGTAAAAGCTAAGTTGAAGCCTTCATTGCGCAAGTTGTTTAACGACCAAATTACGTACCACATCAACCCAACGGGTAAGTTCGTAATCGGTGGTCCTCACGGTGACACTGGTTTGACAGGTCGTAAAATCATCGTTGATACCTACGGTGGTAAAGGCGCCCACGGTGGTGGTGCTTTCTCAGGTAAAGATCCTTCAAAAGTGGACCGCTCAGCAGCGTATGCAACGCGCCACATTGCCAAAAACTTGGTAGCAGCAGGCGTTTGCGACGAAGTATTGGTTCAAATTTCATACGCTATCGGAGTAGCTAAACCTTGCGGTTTGTACGTAAACACGTACGGAACATCGAAAGTAAAAGGCGAAAATGGCAAAAAATTGAACGACGGAGAAATTGCTAAAATCGTAGAAAGCGTATTCGATATGCGTCCATACGCGATTGAGCAACGCCTGAAACTCCGCAACCCAATTTACTCAGAAACAGCCGCTTATGGCCACATGGGTCGCGAGTCGCAAGTAGTAACGAAAGTATTCAAAAACGCAGGTCAAGTGGCGGAAGTAGAAGTAGAACTTTTCACTTGGGAAAAACTCGATTACGTTGACGCCGTAAAAGCTGCTTTTGGTTTGTAAGCTAGGTGCTTTCGGTTAGTCATTAGGTGGTTTCGGTTGCTCACAACCGAAATACATATTAAAGCCCCCGTTCTTAGGTGAACGGGGGCTTTTGTTTAATTTGTTGGATGCTTACATCCAACAACACAAGTCAACTAACAGGCTATTACTTATATATTGTGTAAATTGCATTAAAATCAAGGTCAAAATGTCTAAATACATCAATCCATATACCGATTTTGGATTCAAAAAATTATTTGGAGAGGAGGCAAACAAAGAATTGCTCGTTGATTTTTTGAATCAACTTCTACCCCAACGGCACCAAATCACCGAACTCAATTTCCGAAATGTAGAGGGTTTTGCAGAAATCTCGCATGAACGAAAGGCAATTTTTGACATCCACTGCCAAACACAAAGTGGAGAGAGAATTATTGTCGAAATGCAAAAAGCCAAAGTAAATTTTTTTAAAGATCGTTCGCTATTTTACTCAACATTTCCCATCAGAGAACAGGCTAAACGTGGCGAATGGGATTTTCGGCTCACTCCCATTTATATGATTGCCATCCTTGATTTTCAGTATGATGAACAGGAGGAAAAGCAAAAGTTCTTGAGAAGCGTAAAACTCAAAGACCAAGACGGCGATATTTTCTTTGATAAATTGACTTTTAAATTTCTACAAATGCCTTTGTTCACTAAAAATGAACATGAACTTCAAAATCGTTTCGATCAATGGGTCTATTTCTTGAAAAAGTTAGAGAGCTTTGATGAAATACCTATCATCCTCAAAGAGCCCATTTTTGAAAAAGCTTTTGAAGTAGCCGAAATTGCAAACATGACCCCACAACAGTTCGAGTTATACCAAGAAAGTCTAATGACTTACATCGAAGTCAAAGAAGTAGTAAAAACTGCGGAATTGGACGGAGTCAAAAAAGTCGCAAGAGAATTAAAAGAAGATGGGGTCTCGATTGAAAAAATCATGAAATACACCAACCTTTCGGCCGACGAAATAAAGGAACTTTAATAAGCGGAGGACATTTTTTCCTCCGCTCCATTCATCACAGAATTATACGTGGCGAAACAACTTCGCGTCGGCCCAAAAAGTACCAAAAGGAACAATAGAAGCTAGCAAGGCCAACGCCGTTTTTTTTAGGGGCCAGTTGTACTCAATTTTACACTGCACAACCGCTAATACGTACAACACAAACAGCAAACCGTGTACCATGCCAATCACTTTGTTGGGGCCTGGCATCTCGGCATAATACTTTAATGGCATGGTTATGAACAAGATAAGCAAAAACGAAACGCCTTCTATGAAACCAATAACCCGCAAACGCCCTATTTGAGTTTTTAATAAATCCATCTTTTTTGAAATTTTGGTTGAAAAACGCACCAATGAATCTACAAAGAAAGACGATTTGAGGCTTTAATTTGCTTTTATATACCAAAATATTAAGGCGGCCCAAACAAAATACCCGTTACTTCTCGCCAGCTTTTGGCCTTCCGAACATCCCTAACAATGTCTCGCCACTCGTGAAAATTAAGATAGACCACATTGTTGGAAGTTACGGGCTTCGTTAGTCCGTAAATAGGTCGTTCGGTTTCTTCTTGAAACGTACCAAACAATCGATCCCAAAGAATAAAGGTAGTTCCAAAGTTTTTGTCAAGGTAAGCATCATTTTTGCCGTGGTGCACTCGATGGTGCGACGGCGTGACAAAAATATACTCAAACCAGCGAGGCAACTTGGTGATGACTTCTGTGTGTAGCCAAAACTGATACAATAAGTCGATTTGGTAACACATAAACGTAATAACGGGATGAATGCCTGATAGCCAAACGGGCAGAAAAAAGATAATTTTTATGTGCTGCGTCCATGAATTTCGAAACGAAGTGGACAAATTTAGGTGTTCTGACGAGTGGTGTGTCACGTGGGTAGCCCACCAAATCCGTTGTTTGTGCGCAATGTAATGAGCTAAGTAATTACAAAAATCAATGCCCAAGTATCCCAATACCCACGCCCACCAGGTATTCGGGATGCGCCACGGCACAAGTTCATAACAAAACAAAATCAAACCGACCGTAAGCGCTTTCAATAATCCATTGATAACCAAAGCACCCACCCCAATTCCGACCGACGCTTTCAAATCATCCGCGTCGTAATGATGGTGCGGATCGTGGCGTAAAAACCAGTATTCAAGGGCGACAAAAATAAAAATAATGGGGGCAGCATACAGCAATAGCGGCTGCACGTCTTGTTCAAACTGCAATAAAAAAAGCATTAGAATGTCAAATTAAAAAATGAAGAATATCAATCAAGAAATCACTGAATATCAATGCGTTCGTACGCTTTGGTACGGTTATCACTTTCAACCCCAAAAAGCTCTACGTACTTTACTTTTGGAATAAACGCATTGTTAGCTAACTGCACAAACACTTTCTGTAACAGCACTTTACGGCCATTGATGTGGGTCATAGCCACGGGTTTATTTTCTTGATACGTCACCCAAATTTGACGTTTCTTAAACGCATTCAAGGAAATTTCATAGGTGTTGGCACTAGGAGTTGAATGGTGTTTGTAGCCATAAGCTAGCTGCCACTGAAGCGTTGAGAGACCTTCGCGTTGCCCACGGTCGGCGTACCGTATCCAATATACGTTCATCGGGCTTTCATCGTCCAATTTTTTGTTCGAACCCACATTCGCCTCGTACATGACGGTATTGATGTTGTTGCTCCGTTGAATGTAGAACAAATGGTTTGATGTGCGCGGAGGCTCGGGAAAATGGAGTTTTGAGGGCGTTTCGTCGGCACAAAAAGTACCCAACGCCCCTGTTAGCAGGAGCATGCTTAAAAGTTTCATAGCTGTAAGTAAGGTTGTTTTTAAGACCTTCAAATCCATGACAACTCAGCGCAGCCTCCCCCCTATGGCTGCCGCTACTTTTTTGTTTTCTCCCCTTTTTATGCGCCTCTGTCTCTTCCTGTGAATGGCTTCTTTGCAACGCTCTGCGAGAAAATCACGTATTCTTAATTGAGTTTACCTCCTCTTTATTTATCCAACAAATTTGAATACAAACCATGAATCGTCTCAGCCGTCAAATGTTAGTTTGTTTGTCGCTCGTAGGAGTGAGTCTATTACCAGCCTGTTCAACTTCATCGGTTGACCCAGCCACAGACACTTCTACGACCAAAGTAGCTTTTGAGCATGCCACAGCGAAGCCTATTTTTGATACGTATTGCGCAAGCTGTCATGCCTCTGGAAAAAGTAATTATCGCGACTGGTTGTACGATCCAACCGATTATACAACTACCATCAAAGGGAAAATTTCGACGATTTATAATGAAGTTTATGTAAAGAAATCCATGCCCGAAGGCACTAAATTAAGTACGACCGAATTAGCAGTTTTCAAAGCGTGGTACGATGCGGGTTATCCTGCCAAATAACCTTGATTCTGCCAGTTGATGCGGTGTCAACTGGCGGAACTGCTACCGAAAAATACGAAGTAAATAGGCTGTGAGTATCAAAATCGCCACTTCAAACACCAACAAGGCATTGACAATGCCGACGTGGTCAGACAAGTAGCCAAGAAAAATAGCAGGAATTCCGAAGCCGATGTACCCCATAAACATATAGCCTGACACGGCCCTTGCCCGTTGAACTCCGCCGTAGTTGGCAATCAATGCCAGCCCTCCCACGTACGAAAAGCCGTAAGCCGCCAAGCCAATGAGTGTTGTCCCACTCAAAATTACCCACAATTGCCCCAAATGACTACCCAACACCACCAGTCCAAAGCCCAATGGCACCAGCACATAACCAATGCGAACGGATTGTTTAGGGTCGTTTTTGCGAATAAAAGGTTGCAAGAAAGCGCCCGTCCAATTGATTAATACCAAGCAAAAGCCCGCATAAGGCGTCAGGTTAAGTTTAGCCAGTTGGGTTGGAATAATGGCAATGACCGTGCCCGTTGCCGCCCAACAAATCGCAATAGCCATGTTGACGGGGAAAGAGCCTTTGGGAAAATACGGGAGTCGAAGGATATTTCCACCAATCGGTTTGGGGTTGGGCAACGTAAAGAGAAGTATAAGCCCAATAAAAGTAGTACCCAAAAGCAAATAATAGGTAGGCGGAACAAGCTGAAAATCAACAAGTAAATACAGAGTTGTGGCAAGTGCGCCTCCACTAAAACCAATGGCCGTAGAAAGCGAAGCCAAATTAGCGGCTTTGGTTGGCGCATTTTTATCGGGGTACAGAACTTCGGTTAAATAAGCCGTTCCAGTGCCCATGCTCAATGCCAAAGCAACCCCTTGCAGCATCCGAGCAAATACCAAAGCCGTTACATTGGGCGAAATAGTAATGACGAGGGTGGCTAAAAAAGAACAAAAAACGCTGACAATTAGCACAGGTTTTCGCCCGATTCGATCGGAAATCCCTCCTAAAAAAACGTAACAAGGCAGCATACCTGTGATGTACGCTGCCAAGACTAAAGCGGTTTGGCCGTTGTTGAGACCCGCTTCAGCCGCATATACCCGAAAAAGTGGCATCGAGATATTGACGGCCAACGTGACCAGCAACAACGCAAACGAAATAATGCGAAAAGGCGGCATTAACATACACCCGTTTCGAGATCACATGCTTCTCCTTGCGTTGGCGCTTGAATGGGGGCTTTGATGGCAATATCTGGCAATGCCTGCAAAAACAAATCCGTTGGCTGCGCTCCCGACACCGCGTATTTGTCGTTGATGATGTAATACGGCACGCCGCTTACGCCCATCAAACGGTTTTGGTAAAGAAGTTGGTCCACTTCTTCTGCTCCTTTATCAGAAGCAATAAATTGACGCACTTCTTCGGCATCTAACCCCACCGACTGCGCCACAGCTACTACGTTTTCGACATTGGCCAGGTTAACACGGTTTTCAAAATAAGCCTTAAAGAATGCCTCTACCAGCGCTAATTGTTTGCCTTTTTGCTGGGCAAACCAAACCAAACGGTGCAAACCGTGCGTGTTGGGTGAAATTTGTTGGTTCAACAAATCAAACTCTAGTCCTTCGCCCGCCGCCACGTTCGACACTTGGTTGGTCAATTCATAAAAACGCTCTTCTCCGCCAAATTTCGCCGAAAGTCGTTCCTTCATATTTTCTCCTTCCAGCGGCGTATCGGGTGAAAGCTGAAACGGCAAATAGCTGATTTCAAACGTATAATCGTCTTTGAGTTGGTCAACTGCTTTTTCCAAACGGCGCTTTCCGATGTAGCACCACGGACAAACAACGTCCGAAACGATGTCGATTTTAATGTGTGGTTTCATGTAAACTTTTTTCTTATTTGATTACTTTCAAAACCCGTACGCGTTCGTTATCGTTCATTTTTAATACATAACTCCCTTGAGGCATTGCCATCGGTAGTGTCAGTTTACTTGATGGTTCATTGGCCATAACCGACTGCTGTAACCATACCCGCCCCGCCACGTCTGTCAGTGCAACTTCCACTTTTTTCCCCGTAAATTCTGCTCCCCATTGAATCTGCAACGCATTGGCATTCCCCAATGGATTTGGAAACACAATGGCTTCCGTTGGCTTATTTCCACCCACTCCCATGGGTAAATATTTGGCCCGTGCCACCTCAGTCGCCGCCGCAAAAGTGGGAATACCGTAGCCAAATTGAGGGGTTGGGCTGGAAAAACGATCTCCTGCCCGACGAATACAATCAATGACTTGCATGGCGGTAAGTTGCGGTTGCGACTGCCAAAATGCCGTTACCAAGCCCGCAATCAACGGGGCAGAATACGAGGTTCCGTTGCCCGCTGTTACCGTACCTGCCTGGTTGGAAAGTACCGTTAAAGCTCCTTGCGCGCACACATCGGGTTTCACGCGTCCGTCGGCTGAAGGACCAATGGAACTAAACGAAGCCAACGCTTTGGTGCTTCCAACCGCACCCACGGCCAACACGGAGTCAGCATCGGCAGGGGCAGAAATGTATTTCCACGCACTTGCCCCTTCGTTACCAGCCGAGGCCACCACTATCATGCCTGTTGCTGCGGCCCAATCGGCGGCCCGCGTAATGAGCGTCGTTTTACCGTTCATGTCGGCATAGGTATAATCATCGGCTTCGTTATCGAATTGATTGTACCCCAATGAAGTATTGATGACATCGACACCCAAACTGTCGGCGTACTCAGCCGCAATGAGCCAATTGGCCTCCTCCAAGCGCGACTCGCTGTTGTCATCTTCGGTACGAAGAAGTGCGTAAGAAGCGCCGTAAGCAGGGCCAATCAGGCTATTTTCTTTAAAGCTTGCCATGATACTAAACACGTTGTTTCCGTGCGAATGGTCTTCGTAAACACTGGTTTCATTCGCTACAAAATCGTAAGTAACCACCACTCGTTTGTCGGAAAACAATGGACTCAACGCAGGATTTGTATTGGAATTTAAGAAACCAGCATCCAAAATCGCCACCAGCATTCCTTTCCCATTGTAGCCTTGGTCGTGCATCGCATCGGCACCCAACATTTGAATTTGACTAAGCGAAGCTCCGTAATTGAAAGCGTCCATTCCAAATTTTTGTTGCGTGGCATTGGTTTGTTTTTCAGCAGACAAACGAGCCGTACGAAGGGCGCGATTAAACTCAACCCCTTTCACCGACGACAACGCCCGAATGGCTGCCAATTGTGTCGAATTAGCCTCAACCAATACAGCATTCAACCAACGGGAAGTGTACCAAACCTTGGCACCCGTTTGGCGAATTTGAGATACATAACTAGGATTGACTGGCAAATCTCTCGACGTCAACGCAATACCTTGCCGCGAACGGCGATCCACCGAGCGCTGACTCAGATAAGCCGTGGGTTTGTCGGTCGTAAAGGGGGTACCTGTTTTGTCTTTTAATAAAACCAAGTACTTGGCGGTCTGCGCCTGTACCATCCCACTCCACATAAAAAGCCAAGTGAACATCGCCACAAAAAGCCATTTACCTCTCTGATTACCAGTCATTTGTATATGTTTTATCTATTTATTCTCTTTCTAGTAAATACCGCATATAAATCCAAATTCGACACTCTCTCGTCGGGTTGTGAGCAACCCTCCCCACGTTTGTAACTCTCCCCACAATTCGACATCGCACGGATTTCTATGGTTTATGCAAGCGTGCGAGTATAATTTTTGTCATATTTTTGCTGGTGATGCACCACCGAGC
>NZ_JBYFCH010000029.1:0-79735 GCF_057652295.1 Runella sp. R5_40
AAATTTGAACAAATTTACAACCAAAATGAATTATTAATCCTGCAAAGTAAACTGTCCGTCTAAAATGGACCACCTCAAGCCTACTATTACATTACTGCCGTTTTTGAATTCTAATTATTGTGTAGGAAGCTCCATTCCTGTATCATTTACAAGTAATTTACCCAACGGTACTACCTTTATTGTTATTCTTCGAAGTGGTAGTACAATTATTACATCAATTAAAAGTACTACAAGTCCTGTCAATTTAAGTCTCAATTTCAATAATGGTATTTCCTATGACTCCGACTTCACCATTCAAATATCGGCATTGGGAGTAAATTTTAGTAATCTTAGCCCTAACTTGAGTATTGGTAACATATCAAAAAGCCAAATAGTGGATGTAAACGAAGATTTGTTATTTTCTCCTGATTACCTTTGCGTTGGCAGCACTAAGGTATATAATGCTTTAGCTAAAGATTTATTAGATAATAGTATTACTTCAGGGCTTAAGTATCAATGGCGTAAAGATGGAGTAGATATTAGTGGGGCAGTTAATCAGAGTATGTCTGCGTCACAAAGTGGAATTTATGATGTAATCATTACACAAGCAGGATGTAAACACACAGCTTCATCTATTCAACTGATTGTTTCATCTTCACCATTCGTGATTTTAAAAAAATTTAGTGATATGGTGGCCTGTGTGGGGACTGCCCAAAAAATAGAAGCTGCTTATTATAGCAATACCGCCACTTATCAATGGCAGAAAAATGGAAACGATATTGGTGGGGCTAACAAAAGTGAGTATTTCGCCTTTGAAACTGGGCTATATAAAGTTAATATCAAAGACGGAGGTTGTGTACTGAATTCATATGAATCCAAAGTAGTATTTAGTACAGGAATATCCGCTGACATATTTGTAAGAACGGGTGATACAACAATATGTGGTAAATTTCAGGGAAAAACTCTTGGAACATCTAACAATCCGTTTAATCCAAATCAATATGAATATCAGTGGAAAAAAGACGGAATAGATATTATAGGGGCTACTTATCCTACATATACCACATTAGAGGGCGGAGTTTTTAGTGTTACGTATAAACAAGGTAATTGTGTATCAACAAGTCGAGGAGTTACGATTTTAAACTCTAATAAAGCTCAAAAGCCAAGTATCACAGCAGGGGAAATAACTAATTTATGTAGTGGAAGTGTTATGATTAGTCAGCGTAAAAATGATGATACTTTTATTAGTTTATCCGGTATTTGGTACAAAGATGGTGTAGCAATTTCCAATATTAGTAGTACATCGTACACTGCTATTTCTTCAGGAGTCTATAAAATGGTTAATGGCATAGGAAATTGCGCTAATGAATCAAATGAGGAAAAAATCTCTATTGGCACAATTTTATCTCCGAAAATATACGTTCCATCTTCCTTTAACAGCAAAACAAATCTATGTGGCACTGGAGATTTTATTCTGCTACAAATTGACAATCGTAATTTAAGTGGAGGAACTTTTAATTATCAATGGCAGAAAAATGGATTGAATATTTTAGGGGCAACAAGTGGAGCTATGTATGTATATACTCCTGGCAATTATTCATTATTGGTAACCAATGGTAATTGTACAGCTATTTCAAATACCATTATCATTACCAATAATGCGCCTATCCTTTATATTTCGACCAGTGATAACAACCTTAGCTGTACTAATCGAGCAGTTCGCTTAGATATAAGAGGGGGAACCAGTTCTTTTACCAGTCCTATTCTTTGGAAACGTGATGGTGTAATGATTACGGGTGAGACATCAAGCTTCCTGTATACAAGTCAAAAAGGGAATTATACAGCAACTATTAATCAAAATGGGTGTATAGGAACTACCACAGGATTATTACTTAATACTGCACTATCTGTAAATTTAAGCATTCAAGCACCAAGTAGCGTTGATTATGGCCAAACGGCTACACTTACTGCCAGTAATTGTGCAGGCACTGTCAAGTGGTATGATGCTGCTACGAGCGGCAATACCTTGGGTACAGGCAGCAGTTATACTACTCCTGTACTTTCTGCAACAACCACTTATTACGCTAGTTGTACAGTCAATGATTGTGAGAGTACAACGCGTGGGAGTGCTGTAGTAACGGTCAATGGTTCGAATCCCTGTCCGCCAACCATCACGCATACGGGTAGTATCGCAAGTGGCACTTACTCAGCTTCGGGTACAATTATAAGCACGGTCAATGTTCCCAATAATACCAAATATTACGCAGGCCAATCTGTCACCCTTTCAACAGGTTTTTCAGCGGGGCCTAACGAGAATTTTGAGGTTAGGATTCAGGGGTGTAACACTACGCCTACCGCACAAACACCGCCCCCGCGTATTGATTAATAGATATCTTTCAGCCCAGCCGCGTTGGTTGGGCTGTTTTTATAAAATGAAGAAGGTATTAAAGGGATGTGAGCGGGGGAATAGCCTGAGTGATAAGCCTCAAAAAATCTTCGGCTTTGATGGTAGTAATGGGAGGAAAAGGAATTTGAGCCAAAATATCGTAGTGGCGGTCGTTGGTAACTAAATAATCTGCTCCACAAGTCACAGCACAGTCACAGAACTTGTTGCGGTCCGTCGCTACGGGCATCCGGGTCAGCCTCAATGAGTTGCCAATTATAAAAAGGCTCAATTGAGTGTACGTTGGAGAGATTGAGAAGTTTTTGAAGTTTCAGGTCTGTACGGGCAGTACCGAGTTTTTGAGCAAAGATTTCCTCGTATTCAGTCAAGATTTCGTTGCTCACAAATAAATCAAACCTTTTGTTGAGCAGTGCCTGATAAATGGGGTAGTATTTGGAGTGAGTAGGAAGCGAGACTAATAAGACATTGGTATCCAATACAATATTCATGCAATGGCTTATTGGTTAGGGTCGTTCAAAATTGCATCCATATCTTGGTCTGTCCAAGCATTGCGTTCCCAAGCTTCATCTGCTATGCTGCTCAAACGCTTGGCAAAAAAACTGCCCAATAAGGTCTTTGATTTGGATTAAGTCTTCTTCACTTACCTGATGGGCGTACAACCTCAACAATTCGATTGGAAGATTGGTAAAAGGTGTTTTTAAGGCGTTCATAGTCATATTATTTTTAGTAAATATAACGAAAATGAGACGAATTATTTCGTTCTTACTTTTTATGTAGAGGAACTTGCATAGTCAAGAGAGGGAATAAATTTTGAAGCTTTTTTATCCGTTTTCAGCCCAGCCGCGTTAGTTGGGCTTTTTTGTGGGTATCACCGAGCGTACTGCTTTTTTCGATTGTCCTGTGGGGGCGGTGTTGTTGGCTAATCCTAAAATTAGTTTTGCCATAGGTTTCAATAAAAGTAAGTACTTGAGGCTTTTGGCGAAGGTAATCTACGACAATATTAGTATCAAGCATCAAGATTTCCTTTTCCATGCTTGTTTTCTTAATTGTTTGGCAAACTCAACGGTGTCAATATCGTTCTTAAAAATAGGGGCATCGTCAATAGCCTCATCACCAAGAGGTTCATCAATAATTTTTATGTACTGTCGATAGTCCAATTTAGGTACTTCAAAAGGAAGTGTTTCAAGACTCACTTCTTCTTGAATTTTTTCGACCACAATGTCTTTGAGCATCTCTTGTACAGACTTACCAATCTTGCGCGCCTTTTCAACGATTTTCTGTTCTAGTGAGGCATCGTTAATTTCGAGTATAAGCATGGCTTTTAATGTCAATTTTGACAAATATAATACAAAATCGAATAAACCTTACTCCACCAGTCGCCGTAACTCATTGAGTTTGAGCAGGGCTTCGATGGGGGAGAGGGTGTTGATGTCGAGGGTTTTGAGCTTCGATTTAAGTTCTTCGATTTTAGGGTCTTGGGGTTCAAAAAGCGTCATTTGGTAGTTCACTTTTGGCATTTCCTTTACAGCCTTGGTGGTTTCTTGCTTGCGGTGGCTCTTTTCGAGGCTGTGCAAAATATCGTTGGCGCGCAGTACCACTTCTTGCGGCATTCCTGCCATTTGTGCCACGTGAATCCCGAAGCTGTGCTCGCTGCCACCTTCTTTGAGCTTGCGCAAGAAAATGACTTTATTCCCCATCTCTTTCACGGCCACATTGAAGTTTTTGACGCGAGGAAAATCTTCCGCCAACTGATTCAGCTCGTGGTAGTGGGTTGCAAAAAGCGTTTTGGCGCGGTGGCGCGGGTGGTTGTGTAAAAATTCGGCGATGCTCCACGCAATACTTACCCCGTCGTAGGTGCTCGTTCCGCGCCCGATTTCGTCCATAAGTACCAAACTGCGCTCGCTCAGGTTGTTGAGGATACTGGCGGTTTCGGTCATCTCGACCATGAAGGTACTTTCGCCGCGACTGAGGTTGTCGGAAGCGCCTACACGGGTAAAAATCTTATCCACCAACCCAATTTCGGCTTCCAGGGCGGGGACAAAACTGCCCATTTGTGCCATCAACACAATCAAGGCCGTTTGACGCAGCAAAGCGGATTTACCTGCCATATTCGGCCCCGTAATGATGATAATTTGTTGGGTGGTGTCGTCCAAATATAAGTCGTTGGGTACGTAGCTTTCGCCCAACGGCAACTGCTGCTCAATGACGGGGTGGCGTCCTTCCTTGATTTTGAGCGCTTTATCGTCGCTGATGACGGGTTTGTAATAGTTGTTTTTCTTGGCAATCACCGCAAACGACGACAGCGCATCCAACACCGAAATAATCCGAGCGTTTTGCTGAACGGCAGTCACATAATCGTTGGCTGTCATGACCAAATCGTTGAAGATGCGCTGCTCTATGACAAACAGTTTTTCTTCGGCACTCAAAATTTTATCCTCGTATTCTTTGAGTTCGGGCGTGATATAACGCTCGGCGTTGACGAGGGTTTGTTTGCGAATCCAGTCCGACGGAACGCGGTTTTTGTGGGAGTTGGTCACTTCGAGGTAATACCCAAAGACCTTGTTGTACGCAATTTTTAGCGACGTAATTCCCGTACGTTCAATCTCACGGTTTTGAACTTGAATCAAATAATCTTTACCAGAAAAGGCCAGTTCTTGCAAACGGTCTAACTCGGCATCAATACCCGCTTTAATCATACCTCCTTGGTTGGTCAACGTCGGAGGATCGTCGCGGAGCTCGGTTTCAATTTTTTCGAGCAAAAACTCGCAAGCGTTCAATTGGTCGGCGTATTTGCGAAGTGGCCCCAATGCGGAAGGAGCGTTTTCGTTTTCGTTCCAGGCTGCTTGCAACAACTCTTTGACGGGAGCAATGTGGCTCAGCGATTTTTTCAACTGCACCATCTCTCTTGGATTGATGCGTCGAACGGCTACCTTAGAAATAAGGCGCTCTAAATCACCAATTTGTTTGAGGTGCTGGGTGAGCGTTTCCAGCATTTCTTCGTGTTTGAGAAAATGCTCGACGGTTTGGAGGCGCTCTTCAATAGGCGCTTTGTCTTTGAGAGGCAACACCAGCCATTTGCGGAGCAAACGCGCTCCCATGGGGGTCACGGTTTGGTCAAGAATCTGAATGAGTGGAACGCCCCCTTCTTGCTGAGGATAGACCAACTCAAGGTTGCGAATCGTGAAGCGGTCGAGCCACACGTATTTTTCTTCGTCGAGGCGGGTAAGGCGCGTAATGTGCTGGATTTCGCGGTGCTCAGTATCAGCCAAGTACCTCAAAATCACCCCAGCAGCTACGATGCCTTCGGTCAGTGCTTCCACTCCAAATCCTTTCAAGGAAGCCGTATTGAAGTGCTTGGTGAGGAGTTCGTAGGCAAAATCGTGGGTGTAAGCCCAGTCCTCAAACGAAAAGGTATGAAACTTGTCGCCAAAAAACTCGGTAAACTCTTGGCGGTGTTTTTTGCAGTACAAAACCTCCGAAGGTGCAAAGCTTTGGAGAAGTTTTTCGATGTAATCTTTGGTGCCTTGGGTGGTCAAAAATTCACCCGTTGATACGTCCAAAAAGGCAATGCCGAAGACGTTGTTTTTGCCAAAATGAACCGAGGCGAGGTAATTATTGCGCCGAACGTCCAACACGTTGTCGTTGAACGAAACCCCTGGCGTGACCAATTCCGTTACACCTCTTCGGACGATTCCTTTGGCAACGGCGGGGTCTTCAAGCTGGTCGCAAATGGCCACCCGTTCCCCCGCACGAACCAGCTTGGGCAGGTAGTTGTCCAACGAATGGTGGGGGAAACCCGCAAGTTCTTCCTGCGAACCGCCGTTGTTGCGGCGCGTCAAGACAATCCCCAAAATGCGACTAGCGCGTACGGCATCTTCCCCAAACGTCTCGTAAAAGTCGCCTACTCGAAAGAGGAGCATGGCGCCTGGGTATTTCGACTTTATTTGGTTGTACTGACGGTTGAGGGGTGTTTCTTTGACTTTAACGGGTTCGGTTGCGTTTTTTGCAGTGCGGGCCATGCCTAGTTCGTAATTTGTAAGGATTGGCCGCAAAAATAGTCAAAATATCAAGAGGAAAGATGCTTCCTTTTTATTGTTTGACAACCGCAGGCTCCACACTTACGCCCATGCTCATGATGCCAGGCAGGGGGTCTTGGCGCATGTATTGACGCACTTTGAAGGAATACTTTCCTGCTTTTGGGAAACGGTAGTTTTTGAGTGCCACGATTTTATGGTCAAACAAATCGCCTAGCCCGTCGCCCATGGGTTTGCCCGTACGTTCGTCCATCAAAATCAATTCGTTGAGGGCTTCGTTGACAACTTTATTTTTGTCATTCAACAAAAAACGTTTTACGAATAAGTTGTAATACGGGTAACCAATGCTATTTCGTACCAAATAATAGACGTTGTAAGGCTGCGAAATGTCGGTGATTTCGAAGGTAAACGAAGGCTCGTTTTTGACGAACCACATGCCATCGTCGATGTCTTCGTGGTCTTTGAAAACAGCGTTAGAATCGCAAGAAAGGAAGCTAGTAACGGCTAAAAGAAGAACAAATTGAGTGATTTTTCTTGCGTAAGCGGTAAAAAACATGGCAAAATTGGTTTAGCTCAAAAACGGTATTTTTCGACGGATTTTCAAAGGTATTGATTCTCGCTCAACGAGCAAAATGCCCAATCCGTACAGCACACATAACGCTAGATGGTACGGAACCGATACCCAGAAGCTGGAGATTTTTACAAAGGTGGAGAAATAGATCAACAGTCCTGCGCTGAAAATATACCCCAGTGCCGACCCTACATTGTAGGGAACGGAATAGTATTTTTCTCCCAACAAATAACAGACCACACACATGGCAATGCTCGACACCAAAAAGGCGTAAGCGCAGCCAAGGTAGCCCATTTGAGGAATGAGCCATACGTTTAGCCCGACGGTCAAAGCAGCGCCAATGAACGTAATAAGCGTGCCAAAGTGGGTTTTATCGGTCAATTTAAACCAAAACGCCAAGTTGTAATAGACGCCAAGGAAAAGGTTGGCTAATAATAAAATGGGCACAACCTCCAGTCCCACGCGGTAGGCTTTGGAAAGCATAAAATGCCCTAAAATATCAATGTTTAAACTAACCCCGACCCAAAGCACGACGCACACAATCACAAACCATTTCATGACAAGTGCCAACAGCGCGGGAGCGTTTTTGTCTTCGGCTTTGGAGAAAAAGAAGGGGTCGGCGGCGTACTTGAACGACTGAATCGCCAACGACATAAAGACCGATAATTTATAACAACTGCCGTAAATGCCCAGGGCGTCTTCGGAGGTGAGTTTGGGATAAAAGCCTGCGGGGAGCAGGTGGCGTAAAAACCAGCGGTCGGCCATTTGGTTGACGGTCCCTGCCAAACCCAAAATTAAAATAGGGTAGGCATACACCCACATTTCGCTGAAAACAGGCCCTTTCCACGTAAACTGAAAACCTTTAAACGCCTCGCGAAGTAAAAGCAAAAAACACGCATTGGCAATCAGGTTGGCAATGAAAATATACCCTGGGCCGATTTCAGGACGGTACAAGTATGCGCCAATTGGTTGCAGCGAAGTCAGATACTTTCCCAAAGCAATGTCACGGCAAAGTACTAAGAAAAAGACGTTGAGAAGGACGTTGATGGCAATGTTGATGATTTTGACCGCCACAAATTTCTTGGCTTTTTTCTCCAACCGAAGTCGAGCAAAGGGAATCGCCACGATGGCATCAATGGCGACAATGAGGGCAAGAAAAATGATGTTAGACGATTCCCCAGGGTAATTGAGCAATCGACTGAGCGTGGGTGCCATAACAATAAGCAAGCCCGAAAAAATAAGGCTAACGACCGTAATTGCGGTCTGTGCCTGATTAAAATATTCTTGACGACGTTCGGGATTGCGGTTGGCAAAACGGAAAAAAGCCGTTTCCATCCCAAACGTAAAAATAACATTGAATAGCGCTACCCAGCTGTATAATTCGGTATTGGAAGAAAGCTCACCAGGGCGAAGAAAAACGTGGGTATGAAGAGGAACTAAAAACCAGTAAATTACCCTGCCTAAAATGCTACTCACTCCGTACAGGGCGGTTTCACCAGCTAATTTTTTGAGGACACTCATGTAGTAAATCTGAAAATTATGTAATGGTTTTGAACGAAACCAAAATCAAAGATAAATTACTTTTACGGTGGAGAAAAATGGTAATTGTATTTTTACGAGGAAAAGGGAACTGATAACTGATAGATTCTGCTTAGTTTTAAAACATTAACCAATATTGATGTCATGCCCACTCTTTTAGATTTTGTAGGAAATACTCCGTTGGTGGAGTTGAAAATGATAAATCCAAACCCCAAAGTAACTCTTTTGGCCAAACTCGAAGGTCATAACCCAGGAGGAAGTGTCAAAGACCGAGCCGCGTATAGTATGATAAAAGGAGCTGTTGAGCGCGGTGAAATCAAACCAGGGATGAAACTCATCGAAGCCACAAGCGGGAATACGGGCATCGCGTTGGCGATGATTGCCCGTTTGTACGACATTGAAATTGAGCTAACCATGCCCAAAAATTCTACCCGTGAGCGCGTGCTTACGATGGAGGCGTTTGGGGCAAAAGTGATATTGACAGACACCATCGAGTCGGCTAGAGACTATGCCGATGCCAAAGTGGCCGAAGGTGGGTATTTGATGTTGAATCAGTTTGCTAATCCTGACAACTACCTTGCGCATTATCGAAGTACGGGTCCCGAAATTTGGCGAGATACCGAAGGAAAAGTAACGCATTTTGTGTCGTCCATGGGGACGACGGGCACAATTATGGGCACGTCGCGCTATTTGAAAGAACAAAACCCTGACGTGCAGATTGTTGGCTGCCAACCTACCGATGGGTCGAGCATTCCAGGGATTCGGAAGTGGCCGCAGGAATATTTACCAAAGATTTTTGAACCAGCGCGTGTGGATAGGGTAATTGAGGTTTCGCAAGACGATGCCACGCAGCGGGCGCGCGATTTGGCAAAAGTGGAAGGTGTTTTTTCGGGCATGAGTAGCGGAGGAGCAGCTCATGCGGCGATTCAGTTGGCCAATGAACTCGAAGAAGGCGTGATTGTCTTTATTGTGTGCGACCGTGGCGACCGCTATTTATCAAGTGATTTGTTTGGGTAAAAATAAAAAACCTCCCGAAAGTTTTGAACTTTCGGGAGGTTGATTGGAACTTATAGTAGCAAAAAGTCTAGTAGCCTGGGTTTTGTTTTAACGTTGGCTGGCCTCCTTTTTGGCTGTTCAAGATTTCGTCTTGTGGAAGTGGGAAGTACAAGTTTTTAGAAGCAAAAACTTTTCCTGCCATGTACGAACGCTTGTTGAACTTACGGCCAGAAGGTTCAGTTCCTTGTACTGATTCTTCGGCAGCGTATTTGTTCAATACTTTTTCGGCGATGCCCCAGCGTACCAAATCAAAGAAACGGTGGCCTTCCATCGCAAACTCAAGGCGTTGTTCCATCCGAACGGCGTTACGTGCATAGTCAGCGCCTTTGCCTGCAAACGTACCTGTTGGATACGGTTCCACTTTGTAAGTAACCGTCGGGTCTTGTACCGAACCTGTTTTTGCCCGTACACGAATTTGGTTTACGTAACCTTCTGCTGCCGCTAAGTTACCAAGCTCTACTTCACATTCTGCCAACCACAACAATACGTGCGAAAGTTTGATAAGACGATAGTTGTTGTTTACGTTACGGCGGCTAGTTGAGTGAGTCGTGCTGTTTTCTTCGGCCAAGTAGTACATCCATTTTTTACCTGTGAATGGCCCTGCATACGCTTGGTCACGAATCCAAGTAGAACCTGGCATTGGCCCCCAGTCAAGGAAGTTTACGCCACGGCGGCCTACTGTCCAGTCTAAACGAGGGTCAACAGGGATGGTTTTGTCAAGGGTAAAAGCAGTTGCAGCGACGATACCTTGGTCACTAGGTAAATCTACTTTGTTGTATGTATCGAGCGTGCCGTCAGCGGCGGCGCCAATCATTGGCAAACCATCCTCTGTTTTGAACGCGTTAACGAGGTTATGCGAAGGTTGGTAAAATCCGCAGCAGCCACGACCTGGGGCAGTTGCCGAATAAGGCCAGTTAAGGTTGTCACCAGCGTTACCGTTGTTACCCGTTGTACCGTCGTTTACTGAGAACTGAACTTCAAAGATAGACTCCGAGTTGTTGTTAGTTACGGTACGGTAGTTGTCGTGGTAGTTGGCTACTAATTTCTTGCCTGAGTTTTTCACGACATCTTCTAACAACGTTTTTGCCGCTGCCCATTTCTTTTGGAAAATGTAAGCTTTGGCTAAGTACGATTTGGCAGCCCACTGGGTAGCTCTTCCTTTTTGAGCCTGTGTTACAGGAAGGTTTTTGGCAGCAAAGTCAAAATCAGCTTCGATGTTTGGCCAAATGTCTTTGTCGTTAGGAATCTTTGTAGAGTTTGGATCATCGCGGTTATAGACTTTTTCGTCGATAAACGGTACGTTGTTCCACATTTTCTTTGCCTCAAAATGGTAGTGGCCTCTCAAAAAGCGAGCTTCTGCAATGGCCTGCGTTTTTTCAGCATCGGTCATGTCTTTTACGTTGGCTACGATTTGGATTACTTCGTTACAACGGGCAACGCCGTCGTACGAGTGCCACCATTTTCCTAAGAAGTAAGTATTGTCTGACAACCAGTTGTATTGTTCGATAAACGACTGCTCAGGTTGGTCACCTGCATCAGTGCCTTTTACGGCGTCGTCGCTACTGATACCACCGAAAACGTAGTTCGAGATCGTTGATTGACGACCTGTGTTACCCGCACCAACCCCGTCGAGCAATGAATAAGCGCCAATCAAAAGGGCATTGATACCGTTTTTAGTAGATAATTGGTCCAAAGACGCACGTCCTTGGGGTTTGAGGTCAAAGAAGCTCTCAGAACAAGAGAAGCTTAGGCCGACCAAAAGCGTTAGTATGATTACTTTTTTCATTGTTGTTTCAAAAATGTTTTGCTTGTTGTTGACTAAGATTAGAAACCAAAGCGTAAACCTACAAGATATGACTTCGCAACAGGGTACGCACCTTCGTCGATACCCATGTGGATGTCTTGGTTGTCGTTACCTGATCTTCTCAAGTTGATATCTGGGTCAAGACCAGTGTATTTTGTAAGTGTAAAAACGTTCTGGCCTTGGATGTAAACCTGAGCAGAGCTCATTCCTAGTTTTTTCAACAAAGTGCTAGGTAAAGTATAAGTCAACTGGATGTTTTTCAAACGCAAGTATGAGCCGTCTTCCAAGAAATACGAAGAAACTTGCTGGCTTGTAGCATCCCCAGAGTTCAAACGAGGAAGTTTCGCATCGTCCCCTGGTTTTCTCCAAGAGTCGTACAACATTTCTTTTGAGCGGTTGCCTTGGAATACGTTGAAGTCTGTCCAGTAACGAACGTAGTTGAACAATTGGTTGCCTTGAACTCCTTGACCAAACATGGTCAAATCCCAGTTTTTGTAACCTAAATTGATGTTGAGACCATACGTAAATTTAGGGTGAGGGTTGCCCATGATGGTACGGTCAGCGGCAGTGATGACGCCGTCACCGTTAATGTCACGGAATTTGAATACCCCTGCTCTGGTGTATGTTCCAAACTTAGGAGCAGCAGCTGCTTCTGCATCGTCTTTGATGATACCATCTACGATATAACCATAGTAACTAGCGATTGGCAAACCAGCTTTCGTTGCCGAAATGGCAGGAAGACGCGTCGTGAAACCAAACACCGTAGCGTTCGGGTCGTCGTTCAATTTCTTCACTTCGTTTTTGTAGTGACCAAAGTTCATGCCCACTTGGTAGCGGAAGTCTCCTTTTTTGTCACGGAAGTTGATACCAAGGTCAATCCCACGGTTTTGTACCGAACCAATGTTGGTGTATGGGATAGTACCAGAACCTGCCGTACGTGGAATCGCAATCTGGGTAAGCATGTTGCTTGTTAGACGGTTGTACCAGTCCACCACCAATTCCACTTTGTTGTTCAACAACACCGCGTCAATACCGATGTTTGTAGAGGTGTTGGTTTCCCATTTACCTTGAGGGTTACCAAACTGCACAAGGTCAAAACCTCCAACGATGGACGTTCCAGTACCGTTGATGTCGTAGGCGTTGTTGGATGGGTCTGCTGCGTAAAGCGTGTAAGCGTTGTAAACGTTAGGAATTAACTGGTTTCCTGTTTTACCCCAACCTGCCCGTAATTTCAAGTCGTTGATAAACTTCACTTCTTTCATAAAACCAAGCTCGGTCATACGCATACCCACCGAGAATGCAGGGAAGATGGCGTAGCGGTTGGCTGCTGAGAAACGTGAAGAACCATCACGGCGAAGGGTGAAGTCAGCAAGGATGAAGTCTTTGTATGCGTAGTTGATTTTTCCAAACTGTGAGAACAAGGCACTGAGCGTTGCGCCACCACCTGCGTTGCTCAAACCTGAGGCCGAACCTGCATCAAGGTAGCGGTAATCCAAATCATCGAAAGCAAAAGCACTTCGACTGGCTTGGAAACCAAACGCATACGTTTTAACAGCTTCTGTACCTACAAGTACGTTGAAATTGTGGACGCCTATTGTTTTGCTGTAGTTCAAGGTGTTAAACCACGTCAACGAACGGTCGAATTGATTAATCACGTTCAAACTGTTGGCGTTACGTGCTTCGGCAGCTTCAATGTCGCGGTGGAAGTACTCTGAGCGGTTGTATTGGTTATATTCCAAACCAAGGCTTGTGCGTGCTTTCAATCCAGGAAGGATGTCTAACTCTGCAAATACGTTTCCGAATACGTGCGACCCTTTGGTAATGTTGTCTTTTTCACGGTACAAACGTGCCAATGGGTTAGGGGCATTCCCGAGGTTACTACCTCTACTTCCCGCAAAACCATTGTAAGGAGAGGTGTTGGTTCCACCCAATTCGGCAGGGCCGCCAGTGATGTCAAACACAGGGATAATCGGGTGAACACGAATGGCAAACATAATCGGGTTTGACTCGTCGTTGTTCGTAATCCCTTGTCTTTCGTCGTAAGAGAACGTAAAGTTTTCTCCGATGGTAAGTTTTCCTTTGGTAAACTCCGTGTTGGCACGGACAGAGTATCTGTCGTACTTGGTATAGCGTAAGATACCGTCTTGTTTGAAGTAGTTGGCCGAAATGGCGTATTTACCTGACTTCATACCACCCGTAGCTCCTATTTGGAAGTTGGCGATAGGAGCAGGGTCAAAAATCACATCTTGCCAGTCAGTCCCTTCTTTGTTGGCTTTCGTAATGTTGAAAGCCGTCTTACCTAAGTTAGGGTCAGCGATGTCGTTGGTATAGGTATAGTTGGAAGGCAGCGCCCCAAATACGTTAGGGTAGATGTAATCTGCAATCGTTTGCTCACCGTTAGGGCCAAATTTGTACTGTGCCGAAGGCGATGCTGCCGAAGGGTTTTTTCCCGCTCCCAACTCAGACTCGTACAAATACTGTCCAAGCTCTTGGGTGTTCAATAGCTTCAGCATTTTGCCTGGGCGTTGCGTACCGCTGTAGAAGTCAAAAGTAATGCTTGGTTCGCCCACTTTGCCTTTTTTGGTCGTGATAATCACAACCCCGTTGGCGGCACGCGCTCCGTAAATAGAAGCCGCTGAAGCATCTTTCAACACCTGCATCGACTCGATGTCGTTGGGGTTCAATTGGTTCAACGTACCTTGGGTAGGAACACCATCGATTACGTAAAGTGGGCTGTTGTTGTTAATTGAACCAAACCCGCGAATACGCACCATGGTACCACCACCAGGTGAGTTATCGTTTCCGACTACTACCCCTGATGCACGACCTTGAAGCATTTGAGTGACGCTGGCCGCAGGGGTTGCCGTAAGTTCTTTGGCACTTACCACAGTTACGGCTCCCGTAATGTCTTTTTTACGCTGAGAAGCGTAGCCCGTTACAACCACTTCCGAAAGCGACTTTACATCGACGGCCAAAGCCACATCAATTGTCGTACGGTTTCCAATCGCAATTTCTTGCGTATTGTATCCAATGTAGGATACCACAAGTGTTGCGCCAGCAGATGGAGGGGTGAGTGTGAAGCGGCCTTCGCCGTCGGTGGTAACACCTGTGTTGGTTCCTTTGATGAGTACACTAACGCCGGGTAGTGGATTCCCATCATTTGAGTCAGTAACGCGGCCAGTGAGGCGGCTTTGTGCCCATGTTGTTAGTACAACAAGCCACAGCAACGCAGCTAGGTAGAGCTGTTTTTTCATGTGTTAAAAAAAAAGTTAGATAGATAGAATGAGCAATAACAAAGAACAGTAAACCATTCTTACCGTAAAACTAGGAAAAATGTCATTTTTACTTTAAAAATTCAAAAAAAATATTTTTCAGAAAAATATGATTTGGTCGAAATTAGTGACCTGTATGTCGATAAATAAGGTGGGGATGGCAGATTTTGGTATAAAAAAATAGCACAAAGGGCCTAAATGGCAAGGGAGCCTATCCATTTTAAGAATAGGCTCCCTTGTGCAAGACATGCTTGAAGGCTGTTATTTAATCAGGAACTGTACCCGACGGTTGCGTTGGCGATTCTCTTCCGAATCATTGGGAGCAATGGGTTTGCTTTGGCCTTCGCCACGGTGGGCTATGTTGGCTTCGGTCGCACCTTGATTGATAAGGTAGTTGGCGATTACTTTGGCGCGTTGCTCCGAAAGGGTTTGATTGAGCCTAGGGTCGCCTATATTGTCCGTATGGCCTACGATTTCGATTTTAATGTCAGCATTTTTTGCCATAATCGCTGCTAGGCGGTTTAGTTGGCCGTAAGCTTCTGGCCGTAAGATATAGCTACTTTGGTCAAAGTAAACATTATCTTCAATCGTCAGCGTTTGGCCTGCTTTGATGTTGTCAAAGATTTTTTCGTTTACAACAGGTTTGCCCTTAGCGGCAGCTTTTTTGTGAGAAATCAACGAAACATTGGTCAAGTATTCGCCTCTTTTTGCCCAATCACCCGCGTCGATACGCATGGAGTACATTTCGTAGCCGTCGGCCTCGGCTTCCACCAAATAGGCTTGGTCGAGGAAAAGTTGGGTGGTCACAAAGGCATATCTCACCTTGGCAGGAATCGCTTTCTGAGTGGCAATACTGGTGACGCGAAAACGGAGATTAGGGATACTTCGTCGCGATTGGGCATCTAACACTTTAAACGTGAATACATGTGAAGGCGAGGCGGCAGGTTTGGCCGCGTTGGGTGTAAGTTTGGCTTCGTACGAAAACACTTGACCTACCTTCATTTCTTCGGCATCAAGGTCGTGGGTAACCGATTGATAACCATTTGAAACAACTTCAATTTTATAAATATCAGGTTCTTTTATTTTATGTTTGGCAATGGTTGAGGTTGTTCCTCTTACTTCCGTCGTTTGTTCGGTGAGGGAGGCCGTAATTTTAAAAATGGCTGGGATACGTTGTCCTGTGTTGGCGTCAGTTGCGGTGAGGCTGAGGTAAGTATCGTCGATTTTAGCCAGTTTGACGGTTAAGTCGCTTGTTTCAGTAAGGAGTGGGAGTACTTTATCCAGCGGTTGTTGGTACGACATAAAACCCTTGGCTTCTGCTTCAATAATGTATTGACGACCAGGGCTAATGGGTGTGACAGCTTGTCCTTCTGGTGTTCCTTTAATGTTCAGAATGGCACGTTTATCGGCTTGGTCAATCACCCGTAAGTTGGCCACGATTGGCTGTCCAGATTGTTCTTCAATGATTTTAATTTTTAGGATAACATCTACTTTTGAGAGCTTAATTACTTGTGGAGTAGCGGGCGCGGAGGAGGTGGTTGTAATCGAAAGTTTTGATTCGTAACGTCGGTAACCGCTGGCAGTAACTGACAGATTATAAGGTTGTTTTTGAACGACTACGGTGGGGTTAAACAGTTCTCCATCTGCTTTGGTGGTCCCTGTATAGCTTTCTTTTATTTCGTCCGAAAGCTTAAATTGTGCCGCTACAGGTTTATTGGTAAGGGCGTCAATGGCAACAAATTTTAGCTCTTGTTTGGGGATTCGATTAAGAACCACTTCCGTGGCTTCCCCTGCTTTAATTTTTAGCGAGCTCTTGTAAGTTTCATACTCGGGAGCGCTGACTTCGAGGGTATATTGCTCAGTATCTTTTAATTCAGCCAGCCAGCTACCCCCAACGTTAGGATTCTTTTTGGCGGTAATAAATTGTCCACTTCGTTCGTCTTTGATGGTGACTACCGCTTTGGCAACGACAGAGCGCTGTGCTTTGTCAATTACTAAGATGGTATGCCCAGCATTGGTAGTTGTGGCCACCGCAAATGTTTTTGGGGGATTGAGTGGTTCGAGGTCAATCACAAAAGGAAAATAGCCTGTGGAGGAAGGAGCACCTGCCTCAAACGTGTGCGTTTGGCGGTAGGTTTTGTACTCTTGAAAAGCAACAAATACTTGATATTGAGTACCTGGATTTACTTTGACAACGTAAGCATCATTGACCATTTGGCCTGGTAATTCGGATTCGGTATTGACGGCCAAAACCGAGACAATCGGCACAAGCGGACGCTTGGTGTATTTGTCTCGAACTTCGACGCCAAGACGGAATTCTGTTTGTCCCCAGAGGGAGGAGGAATACAAACTTGCCAAAAAAACTAAAAAACTGACTGTAAGACGCATAGGTTAGGGGAAATAGGAGAATAGGCAAATTTAAGTACTTTCCCTTAAAAAATGATAAAGCTGCCGTAAAACCCTATGTTTTTAATGGAGAATACCCTTGTAATAAAAAATGGAATGCTCTTTTGAAGAACATTCCATTGGACGGAAACCTTTAAAATAAAGTAGCTAAACGACGTGAGCTTACTCTTGCTTCGTGTCTTTTGCGTCTTTTTTCTTTTCAACCTTTTTGCCTACCAACGTACCTGCTTTAAGGCGTTTGGAGACTTCGATAAACGGCCCAGAAATGATTTCTTCTCCTTCTTTAAGCCCTGAAATAATTTCAATGTTTTCAAAATCACTGATGCCAGTTACTACCTCACGCGTAGCCGCTTTGCCTTTGTCGTTGATGAAAACTAGCTCTTTCAACTTCTCTTCTTTCTTCGCTTTGGATTCGTTGTTGTTTGACGAAGCAGGAGCTTCCTCACCTTCTTTTTTCTCGCCGTTTTCATCTTCTTTTCCACGGGTTGTGACGGCCGAAATTGGTACTGATAAAACGCCCAACTTACGTTCCGTAATGATTTCAACGGCGGCAGTCATTCCTGGTTTGAAAGGGTATGATTTTTTGGCACGTTTAGCCATCAAATCACGATACGATGAGTTCAGAATCTTGATTTTTACTTCAAATTCAGTGACGGCATCCGCAGAGTTAGAAGCGGCCGTGGCCGTTCCGACGCCGTTGGCTGTGTTGGCAATTTCAGTGACCATCCCCTTAAACTTACGGTCAGCGTAGGAATCAACTTCAATCTCAACGGTATCGCCCAAATTGACTCGCACGATGTCGTTTTCGTTAACATCCACGCGAACTTCCATGTTGTTGAGGTTGGCAATACGCATCATTTCGGTACCTGCCATTTGGGAGGTTCCTACGACACGGTCGCCTAGTTCTACGTTTAGTTTTGAAACAGTTCCGCTTTGGGGGGCGTAAATGGTGGTTTTGCGCAAGTTTTCTGCCGCATCGCGGAGTGCTGCTTCGGCACTTTGTACGTTAAACTTTGATGCTTCAACGGCAGCTTTAGCCGCTTCTACGTTTTGTTGTGCCACACGATAGTCGGCCTCACTGCGCTGAAAATCAGCTTCTGCTACCACTTTGTCAGCTAGTAGTTTCTGATTACGTTCATATTCTGTTTTAGCACGAATCAGCTGCGCATTCGACTGAGCAAGCGATGCTTTTGAACGTTCTACTTCGGCCTTACTTGAGTTGACCGACGCCTGCGAACGTGCCAAAAGCGCTTCGTAGTTGTCGGGGCGAATTTTGGCTAACAATTGGCCTTTTACGACCGAATCGCCTTCTTCGACGTACAAGCCAATGATTTCTCCAGGAACGTCAGGGCTGATTTTTACTTCTATTTCTGGCTGAACTTTTCCCGACGCACTTACGCGTTCAATGATGTCAGAGCGTTTTACTTTGGTAAATTCTACTTCGGTGGGCTTTACTTTGCCAATCCATCCAGCTTGTTTGGCAATAAACAGTCCTGCACCGAGGGCAACGACAACGCCTCCGAGTATCCACCATATTTTTGAAGAAGATTTTTGTGCCATGGCCTACGATAAAGTTTTGATTTTAGTCAGTTCGGTTTCGGTTGATGCGGTTAGGAAAAGAGGGGATTTACTACTCAAGTGACAATGGTTTGTTTTGGTAGAAATCCAAAATCTTTGTACGGAAAATGTACTCGTATTTGGCCTGAACAAGGCTTGCCCGTGAGCGGTCGAGGTTGTTTTTTGAAATGTTGTATTCAACGGCGTTGATGGCTCCTGCATTGAGGCGTGCCTCGGCGGCTTTGAACGACAACTCCAACGATTCGATTTGCTTGGCCGTAGCCTCGTAGCGTTTGGCGGCGTTGAGCATGGTATAGTATGCCTGTTCTATGGTTTGGCGTACTTGGTTACGTACGATTTCGGATTGATATTCGGCATTTTTCTGCTGAATTTGGGCATTCGCAATGCGGTACCTTACTTGATAAGCGTTGAAAATCGGTACACGAAGCGATAGCGACAACGAAGCGTTGCGGTTGAAATTTAACTGGTCGAGGTACCCAAAGTTTTGAATTGACCCGCTCGGGATGGTTGTTTTTTCAATCACAGGAACGGTAAATCCAGCATAAGAAACGTACTTGGTTGTCGAAGGAACATCCACGACCCTAGAAGCCCCACCGTCGCCTACAAAACGTTGTTTAGGGGCTGCACTTGAAAAAGACGAACTTAAACCTCCACCGAGCGACAACGAGGGCAGTTTGGCACCGCGCGCAATCTCAATGCCTGTTTTGGCACTTTCAATCCGAAGCGTGGCTGCTTCCATATCAGGTAGGTATTTGATGGCGGCATTATAGACTTGCTCCAACGTTGCATCATAAGGCGCTGACGTTGAGGGAAGCGGTAGGTTAATAGGGATAAGGTCAAAATTTTCGCTGGCAGGCAAATTGAGGTACTGCTTGAGGGTCAATTTCGCAATTTCGATGCTGTTTTGCGCATTGACAATCGACAACTCATCATTGGCCAATTGCGACCGAATATCGTATAGGTTGATTTCGGGCAACGAACCTGCTTTTACCAATTTCTCGGTACGTTCCAACTGAAACCGCGTTGTTTCGGCTTGGCGACGGGCAAACTCCAATTGCTCTTGGTTATTAAGTACGTTGAGATACGACGTAGCCACGTTCAAAATAAGTGCGTTGCGATTGCTTTCAACGTCTTTTTGTAGCGCCTGAAGGTTTTGTTGGTTTTGCTTAATGGTATTTTTAAGTTGGTACCCATTAAACAGATTGACACCTGTATTTAACTGGAAGCTTGAAAAATTGACCGTTTGCTCCACAAATTGGTTGGTAAAAGGGTCGATGTTACGTCCCGATTGTAAACCTTGGTTGGCGCTTAAATTGAGGGTAGGGAATTTCTGCCACTTCGATTGGTCGAGGGTATTTTGGCCAGATTGCACCTGAAGTCCCTGTTGTTTCAGTTGCAAGTTGTTTTCCAACGCTATACCAACGCACTGTTGGAGGGTATATTTTTGTTGAGCCTGGGTATATGCACTAAAACCCAGCGCAAAGGCGAGTAACCATTTTTTCATCGCTGTATCGGGATTTTCAGTTCAAGGTTACAAAACAATGTTTGCTCGCTCTACGAAAATTGGATAAACGGTGAAATAAATGGATTAGTAGGAGGATATAAAGGATGCAGGCAGTGAGCTACTTAGCGGGGGGAGATACTTTTTTAAACTCAATATCACCCGCGTTGGCTATCCCAACAACCATACGGTCGATGGCTCCTTGTGAGTCGATTTTAAACTCAAACTTGCTTTGGTCAAACGTGCCCGTTCCTTCAAAAACATCGTAATGATAATGTTGCAAACGAAATGATAATCCATGAAATGCCCCTACGTAGTCGCTTTCTCCGCGGGCTTCGAGCGTGATGCTGCCGTAGGCAGGGTGTGTATAAACGCCGCTATATGCTTCCGCAGGGTGAGAAGGACGGGTGTCGGTTTTGCGTTTGGCGGCGTTGTCAGCTTTCGCTTTATCAGTTTTTGCCTTGGCTTCGGCTTGGGCTGTTTTTAAACGCGGCGACCAGTCGATAATCGAAAGCCCTAACCATTGGTCAGAAACATAGTTACTAATGGCATTGACAAAATAATAATCCGCAAATCCTGTATTGGTCAAGACCACTACGCCGAGGTTGTTATTGGGAAAAAAGGTCATCTGTGAGCGATACCCTTCGATGGAGCCATTGTGGGCCAATCGCAAATGACCACGATAGGTGTTGATACTCCAGCCCATGCCGTAGCTTGCGTACCCAAGTTCGCTAAATGTAACTTCGGCGGGTGCAACGATGGTTTGGGGGGTATGATTTTCTTTGAGATTGGCGGCGGATACGATTTGCTTTTCCCCAAAACTTCCCTTGTTTAATTGCATCAAAAGCCAATTGGCCATCTCTGTAGCACTCGACTTGATAGAGCCCGCTGGACCAATCGCATCGACGTTACTACCAAAACCTTGCTCGACCCATTGACCGTTGTTATCGCGGTACGACAACGAATAGTCTTTGCTCGTAAAAAGCTCAGGGTAGGTCAATACCGTTTGATTCATTTCTAAAGGCGTCAGGATTTTTTCGCGGACAAAATCTTCCCAGCTTTTTCCCGAAAGGCGTTCGACCAAAATACCCGCCGTCATGTACATGAGGTTGTTGTATTGGTATTGGGCAAAAACGGGTTTTGACAAGGGCAAAAACTTGAGACGTTGGTAAAGCGCTTGTCGGTCGAGGTTGGCATACAACCACGTCCAATCGTGGCGAGGCAATCCCGTACGGTGTGATACCAATTCTCGGGCAGTGATGGTTCGGGTGGCGTATTCGTCGGCCAGTTGAAAATCGGGCAAATACTCTTTGATGGGTTTGTTCCAGTCAAGCTTTCCTTCATCGGCCAGAATCGCCAATGCCGCCGAAGTGAACGATTTGCTGCACGAGGCAATGGGAAAGAGCGTGTTTTCAGTAACTGGTAAGTTATTTTTAACGTCCTTGAGGCCGTATCCCTTGGCATACAGCAATTTGCCATCTTTCACAATCGCCACCGAGGCCCCTGGCACTCTCCATTCGGTCAGCATCCGATTCACAAACCCATCGAAACTTTCAAACGGGGTGGGCGCGGGTACTTTCGACGTTTTCTTTTGGGCAAAAAGAACGTTGGTAACAACCAACAAGAGCAAAAACAGGGAACGGAATTTCATACAAGGTGGGGAGGGAATGACGAGTTGATGAATGACGATTTAGGAATGCCAAATATAGTAATTTTAGCCCTCTTTCCTGCCTCAGCGAGGCATAACCTTTGTCGATATTCGGTAAAAACGAATCGTCAGGAAAACCGCCGAGAAAGTTAACCCCGCCGATAACGACACCCAAACCCCTTCTACGTCCATTTTGAACGTAAACGCAAGGAAATAACTCAGCGGCAATGAAATGACCCAATACGCAATGAGCGTGATAACCGTTGGCACATTGACGTCTGTCAGCCCCCGTAGCGCCCCCAAAGCCGTTACTTGTACGCCGTCCGACAACTGGAAAAAGCCCGCGTAAATCATCAACGTGGCTGCGATGGTTGTTACCTCAGGACTATCTTTGAGATAGAGCGAAACTAAAAACTCGTTGCAAGTAAGGAACGTAACGCACCAAACACCCATAAAAGCGATGGTAAGAAGCAGGGCTGCTGTACCCGCTTGTTTGACCTTGAACGGATTTTTTTCGCCATAAGCCCTCCCCACGCGGATAGCACCTGCGGAGGCAATGCCCGTTGCCATCATGTACGTCGTAGAGGCCATGTTGATGGCGATTTGGTGGGCGGCAAGTTGGTTTTCACCCAGCCAGCCAATAATGACTACCGCCAAGGAGAAAGCGGCAATTTCAAAGAAAAACTGAAACCCAACGGGAATCCCCAGTTGAAAAACTTTTTTTATCAATTTTCCTAGTGCCTGCTGATGGGAAGCCGTGAGGTATGGCGTGAAGTTTTTGCTTTTATAAATATAAACCAAAATAGCGACCGCCATGTAAATACGCGACAAAAGCGTTGCGAAAGCAGCGCCGTTGAGCCCCATTTTTGGAAAAAAACCAATGCCATTAATGAATATCCAATTGAAAAAAGCGTTGAAAATCAGGGCAGAAACGGTAACTGCCATAGCCACCCGCGTGAGCGAAAGCCCGTCGGCCAACTGACGCGCAGCGACAAATACGAGCAGTGGAAGTGTGGAGGCGCTTAAAATGTACAAAAATGGCTTGGTAAGGCGGGTTACTTCGGGGGTTTGACCAAAAAGGTGTAATTCGATGCCTATGAGCATACCCGCTAGTCCCAGCCCTATTCCAAGAATGAGGGAAACGATAAGACCTGCTCTGAAAAGCTTTCCAATTTCGGCGGTGTTGTGTTGACCTTTGGCCTGAGAAATCAATGCCGCCACTACGCCCAAACCACCAACGCCAATACTTGACATCAAAAATGATAACGAATTGGCCAAGCCCGCCGCCCCAAGTGGTACGGCGCCAAGATAGCGGCCTACCATTAGGTTGTCGGTCATTCCCATGAGCGTTACTCCAAGTTGGGCAATAATAATAGGGATACTTAACTTAATGGTTTCACTGATTTCCTTGCGCATTCTATTCTGATTTTGGCTATTTGTCGGCTGATGATCGTCTAAACAAGACGGCAAAGGTAGAAGATGCAAGCTGAATTGTTTGAATTAAATAGTAATTTTGAGGCTTCAAGCTTCCTTATTGAATGGCACATAATCTCAAACTTAGAAAACCTTTGGCGTTTTTCGATTTAGAAACAACAGGGGTAAATATCCAAAAAGACCGCATTGTGGAAATCAGTGTGGTGAAAGCGCTCATCAACGGTGAGATAGAAAGCAAAACCTTTCTAGTCAATCCTGGCGTCCCAATTCCGCTCGAATCAAGCCTTATTCACGGGATTTATGACGAAGACGTGAAGGACTGTCCAACCTTTAAAAACTTTGCCAAAACGCTCGCGCAGTTTTTGCAGGGCTGCGATTTGGCAGGATTTAATTCCAATCGCTTTGATGTGCCGATGTTGGTGGAAGAATTTTTGCGTGCCGACGTCGAATTTGACATCAAAAACCGCCGATTGGTGGATGCACAGCGCATTTTCCACATGATGGAACCCAGAAACCTTGCGGCAGCCTATAAGTTTTATTGTGGCAAAGACCTCGAAAATGCCCATAGTGCGCACGCTGATACGGTGGCTACGTTTGAGGTGTTGTGCGCTCAAGTGGAGCGATATGCTGGGGTGAAAATCAAGAACGACAAAGGGGAGCTGTATGAGCCTGTACAAAATGATGTAGAGGCATTGCATAACCTGACAGCGGCAAAAATTGTAGATTTTGCCAATCGAATGGCCTATAACTCAAAAGGCGAAGAGGTTATCAACTTTGGAAAGCACAATGGGAAACGAGTAGTAGATGTGTTGGCGCAAGAGCCTAGTTACTACGATTGGATGATGAAAGGTGACTTTACGTTGGATACCAAACGGAAATTGACCGAGATAAAAATGCGAGCTGCCTTTGGGAAAAAATAGGTAGTGGTTAGTCCATGGTTGGTGGTTGATAGTCCACAGAATGCTATTAAGAGGGAGACATTCCAAGTTTTTGAAACTTGGAATGTCTTTTTTTTATTGACCATAGACCATGGACCATGGACTATCGACCATTGACTATGTTTTCAACTTCTTCTTTTTGGCTGCTGGGAACAAAATGTTGTTCAAAATCAGACGGTACCCTGCTGAGTTAGGGTGTAAGTTTAAATCCGTAGGTTCTTCATTGATTTCGTGGCGGTAATCTTCGGGGTCGTGGCCACCGTAGAACGTAAAAAATCCTTTGGCATACGTACTGTGAATGTAACGTGCTTCACCCGCTGCACGATTTTCGGCCAAAATAATCACTTCTGGTTTGATGTACTGCTTTTTGAAAGCGGTGGTTTGACCCATAAACCCTTTGATGATTTGTTGGTGGTTTTGTGTCAACATGGTAGGAACGGGATCCCATTTAGCCGAAAACTGAAACAACGTAAAATAGTCGTTGGCTTCGGTCATACCCCGTTCGTTGGGTTGGCTATCGACCGACGAAAACTCAATTTCGTACGGATTGGTCACAACTTGAAAGTTTTGGAAGGCAAACGTCTGGCTAAAATCTAGCTTCTTTTGGGCAGTGGGGTCAGTAGGGTCCCCGTCATAAATCACGTCTGCAATGTCGGTATTTTGAGTAGCCAAAGCTACATCGTACGTGTCGGTGGCATTGCACATGGCAAACATATATCCGCCACCTGCTACGTACTCTTGTACTTTTTTAGCCACGGCCAGTTTAAGTTTAGATACCTTAGAAAATCCCCATTTTGCCGCAATATCCTCAGCTTCTCGCTTTTGCGCGCGGTACCAAGGGTAGTCGCGGAAGTGGAAAAACTTACCGTACTGTCCCGTAAAATCTTCGTGGTGAAGGTGTAGCCAATCGTATTCCGACAGTTTGCCCTCCATAAGGTCGTCGTCATAGACAATGTCGTAGGGGATTTCGGCGTAAGACATCACCAGGGTGACGGCGTCGTCCCAAGGTTGTTTGGTTTTAGGCGAATACACGGCCACTTTGGGCGCTTTGTGGAGCTTTACATTGTCCATGTTGGCATCAGGTTGGGCAATTTCGCTTAAAATACCGCTTCCTTGCGCGTCAGAAATCACCTCGTACGAGATCCCGCGGACGACCATTTCGTTGATGATTCGCTGGTTCCAATCCATCATAAAACTGCCTCCTCGGTAGTTGAGAAGCCAGTCAATTTCAGTATCGTAGGTGCGCAAGACCCAGTACGCCAGTCCGTACGATTTAAGGTGGTTTTTTTGGGATTCATCCATCGGAATCAGAATCTTAGAGGCCCAAGCCCCGTGTACTACGCCCAAAAAAATGATAAGTGGTAGGATGAACCGCTTCATCGGTTTGTGGATTTAAATTTTCAGAATGACTTTTGTAATAACGAATATATTGCAAAAATCGTGCAGAATCAACCATTGCCATGAACCTTATTGAGAACTTTCGTGAAGGACTTCGCTCTATTCAATCAAACATGCTTCGGACTGTCCTGACGGCGCTGATTATTGCCATTGGTATTACATCGCTGGTGGGGATTCTGACGGCCATTGATGGAATGCAAAGTTCGGTGAATAATAGTTTCGCCGATTTGGGCGCCAACACCTTTGACATCCGAGGGCCGCAGCCTTTTCGCCGAAGAAACGGAGGAATGCGCTCTAAAGATTATCCCTCGATTACCTACCGTCAGGCTAATCAGTACAAACGAGAAATCAAAGACACGTATAATGCCCAAGTGTCGATTTCGTCGAATATTAGCGGTGCTGTACAAGTCAAATACAAATCCATCAAAACCAACCCCAATACGCGCGTCGTTGGCATTGATGATAACTATATGGCGATTAAGGGCTATAAGCTTGTGAATGGCCGTAATTTCTCCCCAACCGACTTAGACAATGGCCTTAATGTGATCATTATTGGTTCGGAAATAGCTCAAAAACTGTTTGAGGGAAAAATAAGTCCAATCAACGAAGAAATTATCGTTCGAGGGAATCAATATAAAGTAGTAGGCGTACTGGACAAAAAAGGGTCATTGACGGGAGGAGGAGATGACCGTGTGCTGCTGGTCCCTCTTGAAAACGGCCGAGCTTTGGCTGCAAACCGCGAATTGACTTTTGATATTACGACATCTGTTAACAGCATGGAAGACCAAGAACTCATCATGGGAGAGGCTAGGGGAATCATGCGGCGAGTTCGGAAAGACCTAATTGGGAAGCCTGATTCGTTTGAAATAGAAAGCGCCGATGCACTGGCTAAAAACTTTGAAGAAATATCGGGTTACTTGCGCATGGGAGGCTTTGGAATCGGCATCATTACGTTATTGGGAGCGGCCATTGCGTTGATGAATATCATGCTCGTATCGGTAACAGAAAGAACGCGCGAAATAGGTATCCGAAAGTCGCTAGGGGCAACTCCACGGCTGATTCGCTTGCAGTTTTTGATGGAAGCCATTGTGGTGTGTATTTTGGGGGGAATCGGTGGACTTATCTTAGGAATTATCGTCGGAAATATCATTGCCAAGGTCATCAGCCAGAATGCAAGTTTCATTGTGCCGTGGTTTTGGATGATGATGGGGATATTGGTGTGCGTTGTAGTCGGAATTCTTTCAGGAATTTATCCAGCGATAAAAGCCTCACGCTTAGACCCTATCGAAGCTTTACGCTATGAATAATGAAAATTTTTGCACTTTTTTTGGTGTAAAAATTTGGAATTAAAATCTCAACTGCTACCTTTGCAGTCCCGTTTACACAACGACTTGCCCAGATGGCGGAATCGGTAGACGCGTTGGTCTCAAACACCAATGAGGTTACACTCGTGCCGGTTCGACTCCGGCTCTGGGTACTCGGGTAAAACTCGAAGCGAAAGCTTCGAGTTTTTTGCTTTTATAGGCTTGCTAAAAGAGCGCGCTCGGGGGGGAGGCCATAAAAAAACGGCTCAGAAATTGCTCTGAACCGTTTTTTTGTTTGGATATAAAACAAGGTTTATTCTTAGTCTTCGCTATCGACATGGGAAGCGCTAGGTGCCTTAATAATCCCACGCTCTGAACTGCGAATGAAGTTGACAATAAGGTCGCGCTCAGACGAAGCAGGAAGGTCTTGCTCAATATGCTCTAAAGCCTCAGAGTTATTAAAGCCTTTGAGATAGATATAACGATACACCTCTTGAATGTCGTTAATCTGCTCATTGGTAAAACCACGACGACGTAAACCAATCGAGTTTACTCCCGCGTAACACAGGGGTTCTCTAGCTGCTTTGGTAAAGGGTGGAACATCTTTCCGAACCAGTGAGCCGCCCGCTACCATGGCATGTGCACCAATCTTTACAAACTGCCGTACCGAACTTGAGCCCGCAATAATCGCCCAATCTCCCATGTGGACGTGCCCTGCCATTTGCACGTTATTGACGATAATGCAATTGTTCCCGATACGACAATCGTGGGCTACGTGCGAGTAGGCCATGATGAGACAATCGCTACCAATTTCGGTTTTCCAGTGTTCTTCCGTTCCCCGACTGATGGTAGCGTATTCACGAATAATCGTATTGTCGCCAATATAAGTGAGGGTATATTCTCCCTTGAATTTTAAATCTTGGGGGGTAGAAGAAATTACTGCGCCAGGATAGATTTGGCAGTTTTTGCCAATTCGAGCACCATCATTGATGACGGCATGTGAACCTATCCAAGTGCCTTCGCCAATTTCTACATCTTTGTGAATCATGGCAAATGGCTCAATCACAACATTTGGGGCGATTTTTGCCTCTGGGTGTATGTATGCTAACGGTTGAATCATGTTGGGTTGATAGTTTCCAAAGCACCGTTCTCAGAAAGAAGTACTTTCATCTGAACTTGCTTTGTTTACCATTACTTTTTTCTAACTAGGCTTGCGGTCATGTCAGCTTCACATACAAGTTGTCCTGCCACGTACCCTGCGCCGTGCATTTTTACAATTCCTCGTTTGATAGGTGCTGTAAACTCACATTTGAAGATAACGGTATCTCCAGGAACGACGTTGCGACGAAAACGGCAGTTTTCGATGGCAGCCAAGAAAGGCCAATAGTTCTCAGGATCTGGTTGCGAACTTAAAGCAAGAATAGCTCCTGTTTGTGCCATGGCTTCCATTTGTAAAACTCCTGGCATGACAGGATTGTTTGGAAAGTGTCCCGTAAAGAAGGGCTCGTTCATGGTAACATTTTTGAGTCCTGCCACGCTGTTTTCGTCCATATAAACGATTTTGTCAATCATCAAGAATGGATAGCGGTGGGGGAGAAGCTCACAAATACGCTTCAGGTCCATCACAGGAGGCATTTTGGGGTCGAAGTGAGGCACTGGGCTCTTCGACGACTCCATCAGCTTTTTGATTTTTTTCGCCAAAGCAACGTTGGCAGCGTGGCCAGGGCGTGCTGCCAAAATTTGACCTTTGATAGGGCGTCCCACGAGTGCTAAGTCACCTACGACATCTAGTAGTTTGTGGCGGGCCATTTCATTGGGATAGTGCAGTTCTAAGTTGTTCAGAATCCCTACTTTTTTGTTGACTCCAATGGTAGGTTTGTTGAGCAACTGAGAAAGATAATCTAGTTCGCCTTCTTCCACATCACGGTCAACGATTACAATGGCATTGGTCAAGTCGCCACCTTTGATGAGGTTGGCTTTGTAAAGCGCCTCAAGCTCGTGCAAGAAACAGAAAGTTCGGCACGAAGCAATCTCACGTGAGAAGGTAGTGAGGTCGTTGAGCGAAGCGTGTTGGCTGCTGATTACTTGTGAGTTGTAATCTACCATCACCGTGAGGCGGTAGTCGTTGAGGGGTAAAGCTACCATCTCAATGTCTTTTTCCGCGTTTATGTAGCGTACAGGTTCTGAAATTTCGAAGTAGTTGCGCGAGGCATTTTGTTCAATAATTCCAGCTTCTTTTAGCGCTTCTACAAACTTGATAGAGCTGCCGTCCATGATAGGAGGCTCAGGGCCATCAAGCTGAATCAGTACGTTGTCAATTTGTAACCCAACAAGTGCGGCGAGGGTGTGCTCAACCGTGTAAACACGGGCTCCGTTTTGTTCGAGGGTAGTCCCTCGTGAAACATCTACCACATTGTCCACGTCAGCATCAACGATAGGCTGACCTTCCAAGTCAATACGTTGAAATTTATAACCGTGATTGATAGGGGCGGGCACAAAAGTCATGGTAGCCGAGACACCAGTATGCAACCCTACACCCGATACCGACACCGATTTTTCGATGGTTTGTTGTTTAATGTTCAACATTCCTAGTGTTTATCTTCTTTGTTTTGTTTCTCTAATTCGTGTACTCTTTTTTCCAAGAGCGGTAATTTACGGAAAATCGCCGCCGAACGTAAACTGTCTTTGAGTTCGAGGGCAGGAGTTCCGTTAAGGGAAAGTCCTTCTTCTTCCCATGTTCGGGTAACGCCCGCTTGGCCACCCACTTTGGTTCCTTTGGGCACCGTAATGTGCCCGTTAAAACCAGCTTGTCCGCCTATGACGCAATTTTCTCCGATTTTGGTCGAGCCCGCTATGCCTGCTTGGGCAGCAATGACGGTATTTTTACCAATTTCGACATTATGCCCTACCTGTACTAAGTTGTCCAGTTTTACTCCTTGGCGAATAACAGTCGAGCCCATTGTGGCGCAGTCGATTGTGGCTCCTGCACCTATACTTACGTTGTCTTCGATGACGACGTTGCCTAGTTGGGGAATTGTTTTGTACGTTCCGTCGGGAAGTGGGGCAAAACCAAATCCATCGCTTCCGATAACGGCATTGGCAAAAAAGGTACAATTTTGACCAATAATGGTATTGTTATAAATTCGGACGCCCGAATGAATCACCGTACCATCGCCAATTTTGACGTTATCGCCCACGTAAGCATGGGGATAAATTTTTACATTTTTCCCAATCTTACAATTTGTTCCAACGTAAGCAAAAGCACCTAAATAGGGATTTTCGCCCAGTTCAGTGCCTTGTCCAAGGTAAGAAGGTTGCTCAATTCCTCGTTTGTCGCCCTTGATGATTCGTTCGTATTGTTGTAGAAGTTGAGTAAACGCTGTATAGGAGCTTTCTACCCGAATAAGGGTAGTTTTAAACGCTTTTTTAGGTTCAAAGCTTTTATCTACAATTACTGCCGAAGCCTCGGTTGTGTATAAATAAGGCTCGTATTTTGGATTGGATAAAAAAGAAATACTACCAGAGATACCCTCCTCAATTTTTGATAACTGACTGATTTTTAGGTTCTCTTCGCCTTCTATTTCTCCTCCGAGCAGTCCAGCAATCTGCTTGACGGTAAATTCCATACGGTCACAATTAAGACTGCAAAGTTAGGGGTTTCATCCAACAAACATAATACTTTCGGACAATATTACTCAGTGCCTTAATTGTCGGTAAATCAGAGGCATCAGCAATATCGCATACGCTGCCATCTTTCATTTTGATAAGAATGCGTTCTTTGCTCGAAACATAGGCCGCATTGCTCGATTCGCCCAGCACCAAAAAATAGTCATGCCAACTGTCCGAAATGCCTTGTTGGCGCAGTTGTTCGTGGATTTCTTGCAACTGATTTTGGTCAAATGGCGTGCTTGAAAACTGTATTTTGTACAATTTTCGGTCAAGTAAATGTTGACAAATCATGGAAAGTACGCGGTCATTGTGAGCAGCCCATACTTTCAAACAACCCCAGACGTCGTAATCGTCGATGTTGGTAAAAGATTGCAAGCACTGAGGGTTTTCTTTGAATTGTTGCAAGGTAATGTTCTGACGAAGAAATAGCCCAAAATCCTTGGGCGCAAAGATGTCTTCGCCACTTCTGGCCAACTCGCGTGCGCGCCTGATGGCCTGAATTAACATGGTTTCGGCACAAATGGATGTTTTGTGAAGATACACTTGCCAATACATGAGACGCCGCGCATTTAGAAAATTTTCGATGCTTAATATGCCTTTGGACTCTACAACGAGTTGGTCGTCAACCACATCCAGCATTTTGATAATGCGCTCGGTACCGATGGCACCTTCAGCTACGCCCGTAAAAAAACAGTCGCGGTTGAGGTAATCCATACGATCCATGTCCAATTGGCTGGAAATCAGTTGGTGAAAAAACTGCCGTGGATAGCTACCCTCAAACATCTGAATGGCCATTTCGAGCCGCCCGTCCAGCTGGCGGTTAAGTTCTTTCATAATTTCCAGCGAAAGGTATTCGTGGTGGACGTCGTTTAAAATGGTTTTTTCCAACACGTGAGAAAACGGCCCGTGCCCGATGTCATGCAGCAAAATCGCGATTTGGGCGGCTTCCCATTCGGCTTCCCAAATCAGGTGGCCTTTGGTGCGTAAGGTGGAGAGGGCTTGCCCCATGAGGTGCATGGCGCCAAGGGCATGGTGAAAACGGGTATGCAGTGCGCCAGGATAGACCAGTTCGGCCATCCCTAGTTGCCGAATGCGCCGAAGCCGCTGGAAAAAAGGGTGTTGGATAAGGTCAAAGACCAAATCAGACGGAATGCTGATGAATCCATAAACGGGGTCGTTAAAAATCTTTCGTTTGTTCACGTCTGAGTAAATTTGGGAAACGGAATTTTTGAGTGCAATTTCGTGAAAAAATACCTCCATTACCTAATGAAACACGTTGCTCTTTCCTTTTTCGTCGTCTTGAGTACGGTGGCTTTTGCTCAAAAAAAAACCAAAAAAGCCGAAGTGGTCACAATTCACACCTCGTTTGGTGACATGGCAGCCATTTTGCACGAGCAGACGCCGCTTCACAAGGCCAATTTTTTAAAATTAGCCAAAGAACACTTTTACGATAGCTTGCTTTTTCACCGCATCATCGAAAATTTTATGATTCAGGGGGGAGACCCTAATTCTAAAAACGCCAAACCAGGCGACCGCTTGGGTGGGGGCGGGGGCAATATGGAGCGAATTCCTGCGGAGTTTCGTCCCGATTTGTTTCATAAGAAGGGGGCGTTGGCAGCCGCAAGGGATAATAACCCCGAAAAAAAGTCATCGGCTTGCCAGTTTTATATTGTCCAGGGAAAAGTATATAACGATACCGAACTCGATGCTCAGTTACGTCGGGCGGTAGGGACACGACAAGCAACACCTGCGCAGCGAGAAGTGTATAAAACAATAGGTGGTACGCCGCATTTGGACGGGAATTATACTGTTTTTGGGCAAGTGATAAGTGGTATATCGGTGCTCGATAGCATTGCTCATCAACGCCGCGATGGCTCCGACCGACCATTAAAAGATGTGCGGATGAGCATGAGCGTAGAGAAAATGAAAAAGAAAAAAATTGCCAAACGCTACGGGTATCGGTTTGAATAAGACCTTCATACTGGGTGCAGTTATCTGTTAGCGGTTATCCGTTACTCGTTCTGATCAGGGCTAAAGCCCTAAGTTGTACTTTTGCTTAGACCCCAGCCTAAAGGCGAGGGGTTTAAGGAGTCACAGATTATTGACAACATCTAGTTTGATTTTGTATGATTGCTTAGAAAGCCCCATGGGGGTGACCTCTTTCACCGAGTATTGGCCGCCCCGATGGGGCTTTGTGGAGGGGGGTATTTACATTTTCTACAAATGTTTCGCATCTCCGAGGCTGTTTCTTTAAATGCGTTTAACCTGTTATTCGTTTGAAGTTTTCTAAATTGTTGGAAAAGTAACTTTCTTTCGCGTTATTTTCCCGATGGGTTTACTAACTTTGCCCATTAACTTATTTCTACGACTGATGGCAAAAATCCTGATTGTGGATGACGAGAAAAGTATCCGTGCTGCCCTGCGTGATATTTTAGAATACGAAGATTATGAGGTTGAAGAGGCCAAAGATGGAGAAGAAGGTCTCTATATGATTCTCAATAATCATTACGATGTGGCGCTCTGCGATATTAAAATGCCAAAACTGGAGGGCCTTGAGGTGCTTCTAAAAGCTGGTGAAGCAGGCCGAGCGACGCAATTTATTATGATTTCGGCTTTTGGTAGTGTCGAAAATGCCGTAGAGGCTACCAAGCGTGGTGCGTATGATTTTATCACCAAACCACCTGATTTGAATCGCCTGCTGGTTTCGGTTCGTAATGCCATTGAGAAAGCCAAATTGGTCGCGGAAACCGTTGATCTCAGAAAACGTATTTTCAAAATCAACGAAATCGTGGGTGAGTCGGCCCCGATTCGTAAGGTCAAAGAAACCATTAGCCGCGTGGCACCTACCGAAGCGCGTGTGCTCATTACTGGAGCCAACGGTTCGGGGAAAGAAATGGTAGCCAAGCAAATTCACGAGCGGAGCAACCGCGTTAATAAACCTTTGATTGAGGTAAACTGTGCCGCAATTCCGAGCGAATTGATTGAAAGTGAGCTTTTTGGCTATGAGAAAGGGGCGTTTACGGGGGCTGTAAAACAACGTATCGGAAAGTTTGAACAAGCCGATGGTGGAACACTCTTTTTGGACGAGATTGGTGATATGAGCTTGTCGGCGCAGGCCAAAGTGTTGAGAGCGTTGCAGGAAAGTAAAATAACCCGCGTGGGTGGAGATAAAGAAATCAAAATTAATGTTCGGGTGATTGCGGCGACCAACAAAGACCTCAAACGTGAGATTGCAGAAGGAGGTTTCCGCGAAGACTTATACCACCGACTGAACGTTATCCCGATTCACGTACCGCCGTTGGCCGAACGCCGCGAAGATATTCCTTTGTTGGCCGAAAAATTCTTGTACGATATTTCGCAAGAATATGGTGGTGTGCCCAAAGAAATTATGGAAGATGCCATGACCCACCTAAAATCCTTGCCATGGACGGGTAACGTCCGTGAATTGCGCAACGTCATTGAGCGTTTGGTGATTATGTGCGGCGACGAAATCTTGCTCGAAGACGTCCGTTTGTATGCAAGCTTTGGGAGTTAGTCTAACTTATTAAACGTTTTTTAGTAACTGGTGCTTTGGCACACATGATAATGGAAATCAATTTTTCAAAATCTCCCGACGGTTTGGTTCCTGCCGTTGTTCAAGATGAAGAAACGGGGAAAGTACTCATGGTTGGGTATATGAACGCGGAAGCATTGGCTAAAACCGAAGCCGAAAAAGTAGTCACGTTTTTTAGCCGTTCTAAGCAAAGACTTTGGACCAAAGGTGAAACATCAGGTCATTTTTTACAAGTAAAAACAGTTTTGGTGGACTGCGACCAAGACACGATTTTGGTAAAAGCACATCCAATTGGCCCTACTTGCCATACGGGTGCGGATACTTGTTTTTTTGAGAAAAATGAAGGCAAAGCTTCGTTTTTGAATTACCTACAAAAGCAAATCATTCGCGACCGTAAAAATAATCCCTCGGACGCGTCATATACGAGTAAACTTTTTGCCCGTGGAGTCAATAAAATTGCCCAAAAAGTGGGCGAAGAAGCCGTGGAATTGGTGATTGAAGCCAAAGATTCTAACGATGACTTGTTTAAAGGGGAAGCAGCCGATTTGTTATTCCATTACCTGATTCTTCTCGAACAACGTGGGTTGGATTTGGACGATATTGTGGACGTATTAAAAACGAGACACAAATAAAAACATTTTGTGCATCAGGGTACTCATACCCTGATGCACAAAATGTACAAAAATCACGTATTGCTACCGTAAAATTCTCAGCTTCGCAAAACTCAGTAGTAGGGTTTTTTCTCCTGTTGTATCAAAATGAATAATGGCTTTGCGGTCGGTGCCGTTGACGTCCATTTTCTTCACCGTTCCTTTCCCAAATTTCGGGTGTTCTACTCGATTGCCTTCTTCCAAAGTTGAAGTATCACTTGCCACAAAAGGCTCGCTCGATGTATTGGCGCCGTTGGTCGTTGGGGGAGGAGTCGGCACCTTGGGACTGGATACTCCAGCTGAACTTTTAACCGTTTCGGTCGCTCCTTTTGGAGTTTGAGAAGTACGGTTGGCTATCTGACGAATCAAATTCATCGACGACGGTTCCGCATTGTTACGGTAGTCGTCCATGCCCCCCGAACGACGCCCTTTCGTCATCATCAAAAAGCGCTGGTCAACTTCAAACAAAAAGCGGCTAGGTTCGCACATATTGAGGCGGCCCCAGTTGTAGCGACTTTCGGCGTACGAAAACGTGAGTTTGGTTTCGGCGCGGGTGATGGCCACGTAAAATAGCCGCCGTTCTTCTTCCAAATCCTCGCGCTTTTCGAGCATCATTTGGCTTGGGAACAGCCCTTCTTCCAACCCTACGACATATACATTTTTAAATTCAAGTCCCTTCGCACCGTGAATTGTCATCAAAGTTACGCGGTCGGTATCGCCATCGTCGTCGGTTTCGTCGGCGGTGGTCAACAGTGATACCGTTTGTAAAAACGAACTCAAGGTTTTGTCCTCATTGTCGGGGTTATCGACAAACTCTTTGATGGCGTTCAGCAATTCTTGCACGTTTTCGTAGCGGCTCAAGCCTTCCACGGTTTTGTCTTCGTACAATTCCCGCAAAATTCCCGAGGCTTTGGCCACGTGAGAGGCAACAGCGTAAGCATCTTTGCCTTCTTCCAGCAAAATTTTGAAACTCTTTATCAAGGTAGCGAAGCTCTCAATGGGCAAGGTAGCACGCCCCGCCACGTACCGCGAGATATTAGAAACTACTTCCCAAATCGGCACGCGGTGTTCGGCGGCAGAGACGGAAATTTTGGCCACTGTCGTATCTCCAATGCCGCGTTTGGGCAAGTTGATAATCCGCTTAAAAGCTTCCTCGTCGTTTTGGTTCACGATAAAACGCAAGTACGCCAACAAGTCCTTGATTTCTTTACGTTGGTAGAACGACAATCCTCCAATGATTCGGTACTTGATATTGAGTCGGCGGAGGGCTTCTTCAAAAGCCCGTGATTGGGCATTGGTGCGGTACAAAATCGCGAAATCGGTGTTGCGTAAGCCTTTGTTTACTTTTTCTTCAAAAATCGCCGTCGCAATCAATCGCCCTTCTTCGTTGTCCGAACTCGCTTTCACCACGTCAATCAATCCACCTTCCTCGTTGGTGGTAAACACGTTCTTTTTGAACTGCGCTTTGTTTCTGGCAATCACCGAGTTGGCTGCGTTCACAATGGTTTGGGTCGAACGGTAATTTTGCTCCAACTTCACCACCCGTACTTCGGGAAAATCGCGTTCAAAATTGAGAATATTCTGAATGTTAGCTCCACGGAAGGCGTAGATACTTTGGGCATCGTCGCCTACCACGGCAATGTTCCGATGTACCGCCGACAACTTTTTGGTAATCAGGTACTGCGCCACGTTGGTATCCTGAAACTCATCGACCATCACGTACTGAAACTTGTGCTGGTATTTGTTCAAAATTTCAGGAAAATCGCGAAAAAGCACGTTGGTATTGAACAACAAATCGTCAAAATCCATCGCATTGGCCTGAAAACAGCGCGTGGTGTAGGCTTTGTACAAACGGCCGATTTCGGGCAATTTTGCGGCTTCGTCGTCGGCCCGAAACAACGGGTTTGCCAAGTAGTCATCGGCCGAAATAAGGTTATTCTTTGCCCCCGAAATACGGTTAAAAACGACGTTGGCTTTGTAGGTTTTGTCGTCGAGGTTAAGCTCTTTGACAATGCTCTTAATCAGCGATTTAGAGTCGTCGGTATCATAAATGGAAAAATCGGAAGTATAGCCCAAAAAACGTGCTTCGATGCGGAGGATTTTGGCAAATACCGCGTGAAACGTTCCCATCCAGATGTTCCGCGCTTCGTACCCGACCACTTTCTCGATACGCGCGCGCATTTCGCCCGCGGCTTTGTTGGTAAACGTTAGCGATAAAATCCGAAATGGATCCACGCCATTTTCAATCAAATGGGCAATTCTGAAGGTCAGCACTCGTGTCTTGCCCGAACCCGCACCCGCAATAATCATCAACGGCCCTGGGCCGTGCGTTACGGCTTGGGCTTGGGGTTCGTTGAGGCCACTTAAATAATCAATCATTTACGTCATTTTTTTACACTACCACAAAGTTAGAGGAAAAGTTTGGGAGTCGCGTACAAATCAATAACTGCTGTCGTCCAAGCGCACTTTTCCTCGAAAAGTCCAAAACACAAAAGCGGTATAAGTCGCAACCAAAGGTACTCCAATAGCGGCAATAAGCAGGAGTGTTTTCAAGGTTTTGGGAGAAGAAGCACCGTTAAAAACCGTTAGATGAAAACGGGCATCAAGCGTCGAAAGCATGATGTTTGGGTACAAACCTACGGCTACCAGTAACATCAGCGATGCCGTGACCAAGGTAGAGGAAACAAACGCCCAACGATAGCGACGTGCCGAAATCTGGCGCGTGATGTTGGCCGTAGCCACTATCGCCAGCAACGGAACGCCGAACATGTACGGTATTTCTTTGTAACGTGCTACCATGTGGGGTACAAATAGTAGCGTCACCACCGACGTAAGGGCAAACATGAGTACGAAGAAAATGGTGGTATTTTTAACCAAAATCGTGAGTTTGGCGTACAGTCGATTTTCGGTTTTCATGACCAAGTAAATCGCCCCGTGCATCATAAAAAGTGCCAAAGTGGTCACCGCTACTAGCAACGAATAGGGGTTGAAAAAGTCGAGCAACGTTCCGCGATAGGCATAGCTTTGATCCACAGCAATTCCCTGAATAACGTTGCCGAGTACCAAACCCAGCGCCAAGGCAATGGCAATCGACGCAAAACTATAACTAATATCCCAAAGCTGACGCCACCATTTCATGGGTTCTTTAGAACGAAATTCTATCGAAATGGCCCGTAAAATAAGCATGACCAAAAACACCATAAATAGCTCATAGAAAGCCGAGAAAACGGTGGCATAAACCACTGGAAAACCCGCAAATAAGGCTCCACCACCAATCACCAACCAGACTTCGTTGCCATCCCACACGGGGCCAATGGCATTGAGTGCGATTCGGCGGCTTTCTTCTTTCTTGAAAAACAAATGCAACGCCCCTGCTCCTAAATCAAAGCCATCTAAAATAGCGTAACCGCTAAAAACACCTCCAACGACCAAAAACCACCAAGTTGGGAGGTCGATTCCTAAAATTGTTTCCATGATTTTAAGCGTAAGGATTAGAGAATGGGATTATCACGTTTTGAGTACAATGGCACTTCTTCTACATGGTGCGCGTCGTCAACGGGGCCGTGTTTGATTTTTTTGTTGAGCAAATACAAAAATAGTGCAAACAACAGCGCATACACCACCGTAAATAGAATGAGCGAAAAGAGCACTTGCTCGGCGCGTAATGCTTGCGACAACGCATCCGAAGTACGCAATAGCCCATACACCACCCACGGTTGACGCCCTACCTCGGCCGCGTACCAGCCCATTTGGTTGGCGATTTGGGGCAGTAACACCGACCACGCAAACACCTGCAACAACCACCGATGGTCAAAGAGTTTGCCGCGCCACCATAAAAAAGAAGCCAACAGTGTCAGGCCAATCAACGCCATACCGATGCTTACCATGATGTGGTACGTCTGAAACACAAAATTAACGGCACTCGGGCGGTCGTTGGGCGCAAAAGATTTTAATCCTTTGACGGGCGTAGTAAAGTCACCGTGAATCAAATACGTAAGTCCTTTGGGAATACTGACTCCCGAAATCGTTTCTTTACGCGCATCGACCCAACCCAATAAGTACATATCGGCGACGGCCAACGAATCGTAATGTCCTTCAAAAGCGGCTAGTTTGGCAGGTTGATTTTTGGCCACGCCATCGGCCGAACGGTGTCCCGTAAATAATTGCATCAATCCAGCGACGGTTGCAACCACCAATGCTATTTTAAAACCTGCTTTGGCGATGGCTTCGTGGCGTTTTTTGAGAAGATAATAGGCATTGACGCTCAACACCAAAAACGAACCTGCCAGCAACGACCCCACCAAAACGTGCGCCAGGCGCTCCATGCTCGAAGGGTTAAAAACCATCTCCCAAAAATCGGTCACGACGGCACGAGCGTTCAGACCCGTTCCTTCGATCTTAAACCCTGCGGGAGTTTGTTGCCAAGAGTTGGCTACTACAATCCAGATGGCCGAAAACATCGAGCCTAATGCCACCATGATGGTAGAAAAGAAGTGGACTTTGGGGCTAACCCGATTCCATCCAAACAATAAAATCCCTAAAAACCCTGATTCTAAGGCAAAGGCGAAAATGCCTTCGGCGGCGAGCGCACTCCCAAAAATATCGCCCACATAACGGGAATAAACGGCCCAATTGGTGCCAAATTCAAATTCCATCACAATGCCCGTAGCTACGCCTATTCCGAAAATAAGCGCAAAAATACGAATCCAAAAGCGGGTCATTTGTTCGTAGATGCGCTCGCCTGTACGCAGGTAAAGCCCTTCCATAATGACCAAAACCACGCCCAAACCAATACTTAACGGAGGATAGATGTAATGAAAAGCGACGGTAAATGCGAATTGAATCCGCGAAAGTAATACAGCATCCATACGCGCGAGAAATTGATAAAACCATTCTTTCTTTGGTAACACAAAAAAAGGTACTTTCCTCAGAGCTTTGGCGTTTTTTTGTGCTTATTTTTTTGGGAGAAGTTTTTTTCTTGATTGAGCGAGCAATTATATGGTAGATTTTGGTAAAATTGAATTCACTGTTAACGCATACGCCCCCAGTTATGTAAATCAAAAGTCACAATAACCCTTGATTAGAATGGCAAAATCAAGCAATTTTGATACTTTCTGAGTGCTCAAGGCACTTTTAGAAAATGTTTTTTAACCACTTTTAAATATAAATCATCATTAAAATGTCGACATTAGACCTAAAACAACGACTAATTAATAGTAGGAAGTTTGAAAAAGAAAGTGATTATCAAGTTGTTGAAGAAATATATAGATTGTATAATAGTAGTTTCTTCAATGAAAAAAATGTAGAAATTTTAATGTATAGACTAGATGATAATAGCGAGGACTTAGAAAGTACCAATAGCTTAATTGAAATTATATTCAGTATGTCAGAGAAAGGTGCCGTTTCTGAGCTATTGTCTTTAATAGTGCTTTCAAATATAACCGCTTGTATGCCACATACAAAATTACATTTAAAAAGGATTATAGGAATTGTTATTTCACAGGAAAATATTGAAAATTTTCTAGCACTAATACCTATTTGTCAAGAAAAAACCATTTTGAATAGCATTTTACAAGATTTAAACGAAGATGAAAATTTTAATACAAGTTGGATATTTCGAAAAAATTTGATAAAATCAATCTTTAAAATAACGGCATAGGTATTTAATAATCAGTGGTTTAAAAAATAACATTCCTCGTTTTAATAAGTTTCAACCATAAAATATTCAACAGTGAGTACAATAAAATATATTTCTTTAAAAAAACGGCTAATTGTTTCGAGAAAATTATCAAAAGACAGTGATTTTGAAGTTTACGAAGACGTTTTTGAATTCGAAAATACTTATAACACGCTCAGGTTAGTAGAAGTTTTATTTCATGGATTCGATGATAATACCGAAAATTATGAAATACAAAATTCCTTACTTAATTACATAATAAGAATACTAAAAAACTATTCAATAAATGAACAACTACAGGTAATAGTAACAAATAGAATCTGTTTTTACCCACATGCTAAGAAATGGTTTTTGTCGTTTCTCTGTAAATATATCTTAGAGAAAGATAACTTATCAAATGTATTCGATATATTTCAAAAATATATCTCAATTAAAGAAACAATTGAAATATTAAACGATTTAAAAATATTTACAGACGATTTGCCGTTTGAAGAGATAAAATATAATTTACAATATTTAATTGAAGAAATGAATACAAAAATATCTAATTACAATTTATAAATTCCTTTTAACAAATACTATCTTCGATAGCACGCGCAGCTCGTTCTGATATTTTTAGACCTCGAACCTAGTTGCTAGAAACCTAGAAATAAACATCATGAGCCTCAACCTCCCCTAACTAATTCGACTCCAGTTAGTTTCCTCCTTTCGAAGTGAGTCAATGTGGCTGCGGATGGGTTCGTTTTTAGGGAGTATCAAATCGGGGTCTTCTTGCAAAATCTCGTCGGCAGCTTCGCGGGCGGCTTTTAATACAGCACCGTCTTTGGCCAAATCGGCCAACAACAAATCCATCAAACCGCTTTGCTGCGTACCCGTTAGGTCGCCTGGGCCGCGTAATTTTAAGTCCACGTCGGCAATGTCGAAACCATTGTTGGTCGCGCAGAGCGTATCAATCCGAATGCGGGTATCTTTGCTGAGTTTTACGCCCGTCATCAGATAGCAATAGCTCTGCTCGGCCCCACGACCCACGCGTCCACGCAACTGATGCAACTGTGATAACCCAAAACGCTCGGCACTTTCGATGACCATCACCGACGCATTCGGGACGTTTACCCCTACTTCAATCACCGTCGTGGCCACCATAATTTGCGTTTCTCCTTTCACAAAGCGCTGCATTTCAAAGTCTTTCTCGTAAGGAAACAGCTTGCCGTGTACCATGCTAATATGGTACTCAGGAAATGTCCGCTGAATACTTTCGTAGCCTTCCATCAGGTTGTTGTAATCCAGCTTTTCGGATTCTTCGATGAGTGGATACACGATATACACCTGACGACCCTTGCGGATTTCCTCCTTTACCCGCCCAAACATCGCGAGGCGTTTTGTCTCAAAATAATGAACCGTCTCAATCGGCTTACGGCCTGCGGGAAGCTCGTCGATGATACTCAAATCCAAATCCCCGTAGAGGGTCATGGCCAACGTGCGCGGAATCGGCGTGGCGGTCATCACCAAAATATGCGGGTGAATGGTTTCGTTTTTAGCCCACATTTTGGCCCGCTGCGCCACCCCAAAACGGTGTTGCTCGTCGATGATACACAGCCCCAAGTTTTTGAACTGTACCGTATCTTCCAAGAGCGCGTGCGTACCTACTGCAATGTGGATGCTGCCATCTTGCAAGCCTGGTAAGACGATTTTGCGGCCTTTTTTGGTGGTAGAACCCGTCAAAAGCGAAATGTTTATCCCCAGCGCGTCACAAAAAGGCTTTAGGCCACGGTAATGCTGGTCGGCCAAAATTTCGGTGGGAGCCATGAGGCAGGCTTGCGCACCGTTGTCGATGGCCATCAACATCGAAATAAACGCCACAATCGTTTTACCGCTTCCCACGTCCCCTTGCAAAAGGCGATTCATTTGCTTGCCCGACTTAAAATCGTCGTGGATTTCACGCAAAACGCGTTTTTGGGCGTTGGTAAGTCCAAACGGCAAGTGCTGTTGGTAAAACGTTTTTAGCATATCAAGGTTGCCAAAAACCTGCCCAGGGTACTCGCGTTTTTGCAGGAGTTTGTTTTTGAGCAACCGCAATTGGTTGTAAAACAACTCCTCAAATTTCAATCGACGCAGGGCTTGCGTGAGGGCGTATTGGCTATCGGGCAAATGAATGCCCCACATAGCCTCGGCTTTGGGTAAAAGGCGGTATTTTTGTACCAACTCTTGCGGCAGCGTTTCGCGAAAATGAGGCGTCGCTTGTTCCAACAAACTCCGCATGATTTTACTCAAAAACCGACTGTCGAGGTATTTCTTACGGAGTGTTTCCGTTAGGTTATAAACGGGTTGAAAATAGCCACCTCCTTCGTTTTCAGGATTGATGGTTTCGAGGTCGGGATGGCTAAAATTGAAGCGCTGCCCAAACCGTTGGGGTTTGCCGTAGGCAATGTACTCACCGCCTTCTTTGAGGTGTTTGAGGTGCCAGTCAATGCTTTGGAAAAAGACAAACTCAACGATGCCTGTGCCGTCGGTAAACTCCACGGTAAGCCGCCGTTTGTGGCCTTCGCCTATGACGGTCATGCTCCTAATGCGGCCTTTCAACTGCGCCGCCGACATCGTGTCATTCAGCTCGCTAATGCGTTGAAACGACGTTCTGTCTTCGTGGCGAAACGGGTAATATTGTACTAAATCACCAAAGGTAAATAGCTTCAGTTCTTTGTTGAGAGTAACCGCCCGAGTGGGGCCGACTCCCTTCAAAAACTCAATTTTAGTATCGAAAAACTGGGTATTGATTCGTTGGCTCATAAGTGCAAACGCACGTTTTAAAGGTCTTCCATGTAGTCAGTAGAGCTTGGGTTCCGCCGCTCATGAAGAATATCCAGAATAATAATACGCTCAGTTTCTACATAAAAATATACTTTGTAGCTTTTCATTATTCTAGCGTACCGAAATATTTTCTTTGTCTGTGCTATTCTCGCTACGGAATGATAAGTAGGTCGCTCACAAATATCTTGAACTACATCCACAATGTCTTTTTGGAGCTTTTGACTACTTTGGTATGAATTTGCTTTCAGGAACTCATATATCTCTTTGAAATGGTCGCGAAACCTTTCTGTTACCTCAACTGGATAAGGATTTACTTCCATTCGACCATTTCTTTTTTAAAATCCTCAAATGATATGCGTTTATCTGTCAGAGCATCTTCTAAGTACGCTTCTAGCTCTTGAGGAGACATGGCATTCCCTCCAATAAATTCATCTTCCGAAATTTCAATTTTTTCGACGTGGAGCCTCTTGGCTAACTGAACGACAAGTTCCACATCTTCTTTACTCAGAATTTCTAATCTCACGACTGTCATGGTCTTGTTTTTTTAGTAAAAGTAACCTTTAAAGAGTATTTTTCCAACAATTCTTCGCTTTTGGTACTAACGTCCAAGCTCCTCCGTTTTCTATGAATCGTCGCGATGCCCTCCGCCAAACGGCGCTCCTAAGTGCCACATATTTCACGGCTCCTTTTGACCACCTTACTGACCAACTCCGACGTGGTTATCCGCTGGGTGCTTGCGATTGGTCTTTGCAACGGGCCTGTAATCCAGCCGTTTTTGCGTATGCCAAAAAGATAGGACTGGATGGTGTACAACTCAGTTATAATTCTCGCTCCGACGAAAGTTATCTTCTACGCCCCGAAAACCAACAGGCCATGCGGGAGGCTTCCCAAAATGCAGGGGTTAAGATGGCGAGTTTAGCCATTGGCGAACTCAATCGCGTTCCGCTCAAATCAGAAGCACGTACCGTTGACTGGATTAGTGGGAGTATCGACGCCGCCAAAGCGCTGGAGGTCAAGGTGGTGCTATTGGCTTTTTTTTCACAGGGTGATTTACGAAACGACGAGGCAGGGAAAAAGGTGGTCATCGAACGCCTCAAAAGCCTTGCTCCTAAAGCCGAAAAAGAGGGAATTACGCTCGCCATTGAGTCGTACCTAAGTGCGCAAGAGCACCTCGACATCATTGAGGCTGTGGGTTCGCCCAACCTAAAGGTGTATTACGACCCGCGCAACGCCGCTGATGCAGGCCATGACCCTTACACCGAAATTCCTTTACTGGGTCAACAAAAACTCATCTGCGAAGTCCATCTCAAAGAAAATGGCGCGCTGCTTGGACAGGGCTCGATTGACTGGCCGAGGATTCGTCAATTGCTCCGACAGATTCGCTTCAAAGGATGGGCGCACATTGAGGGTGCAATGCCACAAGGCAAAACGTTGGACGAAGCCTATCCCCAAAATGTGCAGTATGCGCGTAAGATTGTTGGGTAAAACTTTTTTTACCTCTAAAATAGACCATAATCGTTCATAAAACATTACTACTATCAACATGAATCGTCGTCAATTTATCGGAACCACGCTCGTTGGAAGTACCCTTGCTCCGTCGGCTTTTAGTTCGGTGGGAGTGCCCGTGGTGGCTTCGCCCAAAATCTTTGTTTTCTCCAAAATGTTCCAATGGATTGAGGACTACAACCAACTGGCCGAAACGATTGCGGGGATTGGCTTCGACGGGCTCGACCTTACCGTTCGCCCTGGGGGACACGTCTTGCCCGAGCGCGTAGAGGAAGATTTGCCCAAAGCAGTCGCTGCGTTCAAAAAGCATAAACTTGAAATTCCGATGATGGTGACCACGATTTTGGACGCCGATGCGCAATCGGAACGTATCCTCAAAACGGCCAAGTCGCTTGGAATCAAGCACTATCGCATGGGGTGGTACCCTTACGACCTCAAAAAAGACATTGCTTCCCAAAGCGTCGCCATTGGCCAACGAATCAAAGCCGTGGCAGCGCTCAACGAAAAATACGGCGTGGTAGGTCATTATCAAAACCACTCGGGCAACTATTTTGGGGCGTCGTTATGGGATTTTCATCAACAATTGCAGGGAATTACATCCCAAGCTATTGGTTGCCAGTACGACATCAACCACGCGACCGCCGAGGCGGGTGGGTCGTGGGAAACAGGGCTGCATTTGATTGCTCCCCACATCAAATCGTTGGCTATCAAGGATTTTTACTGGAGAAAAAACAATGACAAATGGGGTAAACTCGGTTGCCCGCTGGGCGAAGGAGTGGTCAACTGGAAACGCTATTTTGAAATTTGGAAGCAGTACAACTTTCAAGTACCCATCACGATGCACTACGAGTACCCGCTCGGTGGAGCAGAAAATGGGGCAAAAAAACTCAGCATTCCGTCGCAAGACCTCATCAGTGCGATGAAGAAAGACTTGGTATTATTTAAAGAATGGGTCGCAAAGGTCTAGGCATTGGCTTTTTAACTTCGGTAAAGTTTTAGACCTTTGCCGAAGTTTTTGGCTTATCTTACTTTTCATGCACCTTCTCATCGACCAACTTGGCAAGCGTTTCAACCGCGAATGGATTTTTAGAAACTTCAGCCACACCCTTCAAAGTGGCAAAAGTTATACGTTTGTGGGACCCAACGGCAGCGGAAAATCGACACTTCTCCAAGTACTTTCGGGCGCTACTCCTTCTAGCGAAGGAAAAATAAACTACATTATTGACAATCAAACGATTGAAGAAGATAAGTGGTACAAGCAGTTGGTCATTGCCGCGCCTTACCTCGAACTCATCGAAGAGTTTACGCTTACCGAACTCCTGAACTTTCACGCGGGGTTTAAGCCCTTCAAACCGTCGATTTCGCAAGCCCAAATCATCGAGCAACTGGAGCTGACGGCGTCGAAAGACAAAGCCATCAAGTATTTTTCGTCGGGAATGAAGCAACGTCTGAAACTTGCATTGGCCTTTTATTCGGACGTGCCCGTGGTCATGCTTGACGAGCCCACTTCTAACCTTGACGCGCGCTGGTCGGCTTGGTATTTGGAGCAAGTACAACAGCTTTCGTCCAATCAACTAGTGCTTATTTGCTCCAACGTTCCTGCTGAATACGATTTTTGCGACGAAGTCATCAACGTGGCTGATTATAAGTCCTAAGTGCCCGTGGATTCTGCAATCCACGGAAGAGGTTTCTCAAAACCTCGTTAAAGTTACCGCGCTTGGTTTTGAGAAACCAAGCGGGGTGGTTAGGAGTAACCACCCGCACAAAAACACCCACACAAAGCGTGCCCGTGGATTCTCAAATCCACGGAAGAGGTTTCTCAAAACCTCGTTAAAGTTACCGCGCTTGGTTTTGAGAAACCCCATGCACGTATCCAAAAAGTAAAAAATCACTCCGTTAGGCTTTGATGAGAAACATTCATCTACTACAAGCCTATGAACCAAAAAGATAGCAAAAACGTCGCTCGCCGCGAGTTTTTGAAAGGTAGCGCAGTAGCAGCCGCCAGTTTCATGATTGTGCCTCGGCACGTATTAGGCAAAGGGTACACCGCCCCCAGCGACAAGCTCAATATTGCGGCCATAGGCTGTGGTGGAAAAGCTGATTACAACATCCAACAAGCCTACAACAACGGCTCGGACAACATCGTGGCGCTTTGCGACGTAGATGACCGTCAAGCCAAAAAATACCGCGAGAAATTCCCCAGTGCACCTTATTACAAAGATTACCGCAAGATGTTGGACAAAGAAGCCAAAAACATCGACGCGGTGATTGTCACAACCCCCGACCACATGCACTACGTCATTGGTAGTGCGGCGATGCAATTGGGCAAACATATTTACCTCGAAAAACCCCTCACCCACGACATTTGGGAGGCACGGATGCTCACACAGCTTGCGCAAGAGAAAAAACTCGTGACCCAAATGGGAAACCAAGGAAGCAGTGGCAAAGGCACGCGCCAAACCGAAGCGATTGTACAGTCGGGGATGATTGGGGAAGTACATACCGTGGAAGTGTGGACTGACCGACCCGTTTGGCCCCAAGGAGTAAAATCGCCACGCGACAAAAAAGAAACGATGCCCATTCCTGCCGAAGTTGACTGGGATTTATGGCTCGGGACTGCTCCCTACCGCGAATACCACGAAGCCTACATGCCGTTCCGTTGGCGCGGCTACTGGGATTTTGGTACAGGGGCATTGGGCGATATGGGCTGTCACTTTATGGATGTGCCGTTCCGAACCCTAAAATTAGGGTACCCGACATCAGTGGAATGTTCGGCGAGCTCGGTGTATAGCGACTTTTTCCGCGAAGCATTTTTTGAAGACATTGGGCCGCAAGCCACTTCGGTTCACCTCAAGTTCCCGCATCCAAGCGCTAAGAAGTTTTCAGAATTGAGCCTTTCTTGGTACGATGGGGGCATCAAACCCAAACTCCCCGAGGGCTGCGATTACGAAAAAGTATTTGCCGACAACGACGGTGGCGTGATGTTTATCGGAACCAAAGGGGTATTGGCTTGTGAGCTCTTTGGCGAAAACCCTAAATTGTTTGTCAAAGGACAGCTACAAGACGTGAAATTCCCTACTCCGACCCGCCCACTTGTGGAAGGAGATACCGCAGGCCACCAACAACAGTGGGTCAAAGCGTGCAAAGCAGGCTATGGTACGTACACCAGCTCATCGTTTGCCGAGGCAGGCCCGCTTACTGAAATTGTTTTGATGGGAAATTTGGCCGTTCGTAGCTACCTCTACCGCGAAAATGGCAAGTTTACGGGTCGTAAAAAACTACTTTGGGATGGTCAAAACATGAAAATTACCAACTTCGAACCTGCTAACGCGTTTGTAAAACGTCAGTATCGGGAAGGATGGAAATAGGAATAGTGTCGAGGTGAGAGTGCAGAATGAAGAGTTTAATGTCGAGGGTAGAGTGCAGAGTGTCGAATTGAATCCACTTATTCGACACTCTACATTCTCCCCTCGACACTCCCTTACACTGTCTCCACAGGCTTGACCCTGCGAGCGATGAAGATACTTAACGTGATGAGAATCATTGCCCCGTAGCCTACCCAGTCGTAATGCAGTAGTTTCCCGTCGGGAGCTTTCTGAATGACAATGCCAGCCAAATATACCGCTACGGCCTGCATCAATAGCTGCAACGAAGAATTAATCGCCATAAAACTCCCCCGATGTTGCGGTAACACCACCGACGACGTCATCGCTTGCGTAGGTACTAAACGTCCGTTTGAAAAAACAAAGAAGATGGCGGCCGTACCCAACACAATCACGAGGCTATTGGTCCACATGTTGGTAATGAGCCACATTGGTAAGGTCGATAACAGCGCAAACACCACAAAAACGGGGTATTTCCCTTTGCGGTCAGCAAGTTTTCCCACTTGGGGAGAAGTAAAGAGCGTCAATGCTCCGCCTACTGCGTAAATCAAGTACAGTTGGTTTTCACCAAAACCCGCATTGATGGTCAAATAGGGTGAAATAAACGGTATGATGCTGAAGTGCCCCAGCATAATCACGCTCGTTAGCAACAACGCGCGTAACTGATTGGAATCCTGTAAAATATGCGTTACCGCTTCCAACGGGTGGTGCTTCGTTTGGGTACGTTCTTTCAAATGGCCATCCAGTTGTGGTACGTACATCCATATCAATCCAATTACGGCTACTCCAAGTATTCCCACAAACCAAAAAGGGGCATGCCAGCTAAACTCCGTCGCTAGGTATAATCCCAACGGAACTCCCACGACTGATGCGACCGAAAAAGCCGTCATCACGACGCCCATCGCACTCGCACGGCGTTCGTACTCAAACACATCGCCGACAATGGACATCACTTGTGCGCCAAGTACGCCTCCAAATACGCCTGCCAGCGTTCGGGCGGCTATTAATAGCCAAAACGTGGGCGCCATGGCACAAGCCAGCGTCCCGACGACAAACCCGATGTAGGCCGTAAGCATGATTTGCTTGCGCGGGAAACGGTCGGCAATGAATGCTACCATAAAACCCGATAAGCCCGCGCTAAAACTATACGCAGATACCAACAGCGCAAACTCTTGCGGTGAGATGGAAAAATACCGCATGAGCTGTGGGCCAAGCGGCATCATTATCATAAAGTCCATGATGTGCGTGAAATTCAAACACGCCAACACAAACAGGAGCAATTTTTCTTTTTGAGACACTAGGCTGTTACGTGCTTAGGCACAGTTAATCGTTATTTGTTAATTTGTTAACCGTTAATTATACTGGTAGCTATTTACTGGCGAAATTCAATTTAACCCCACGCCCAAAGTCGGTTCGCCGATGCGGCATGGGGTTTGAGGGTGGATACACTTTAGCAATCTGTGCTTTATAATTATTCGGCCAATAGTTTGCTAATCAGTGCATTAAACTCTTCGATAAATTGGTCGTAGTACTTGCCAGTCCCAGGCCCTGAGAAACCCGTATGGATTTCACGAACGCGGCCTTTTTTATCAATAAAAATGGTGGTTGGATACCCAGCCACTTTGTTAAGTGCTGGCAATGCTTGTCCCGCGTTGGCATCGTTGGTCCCTGCCAATACGAGCGGATAGGGTACGCCAAAACGCTTGGCCATAAAGTCGATTTTGGGGCCTGACACTTTCATGTCGGGGGAGCGTTCAAACATCAATCCTAAAATTTCGACCCCGCGCGAGGCGTTCTTTTTGTACCAAGGTACCATAAACTTCGTTTCGTCCATGCAGTTGGGGCACCACGTTCCCGACAGTTGCAGTACCACTACTTTGCCTTTGTATTTCTCGTCTTTGAGGGAGATTTTATTCCCTTTGGTATCAGGAAATGAAAAATCGAGGGTTTCGTACCCAGGTTTTAGGTACGTAAGTGCCGTTGGGGGAGGCAAAGCCGCCTTGTCGTCGCGGGTAGAGGTAAACGGCTGATACCCCGAAATACCCGACCACATTCCACCACGGATTTTACCATTAGGCAAAATGGCTGCCCGAAACAAGAAAGCGTGCGAACCATCGTAGCACGACATAAACAAGCTATCGCCCACAATGTCGCCCGCCAAATAGCGATAATCACCAGTAGGGGTCAAAAACGTTCCCGCTAATTTGCTCCCTTTTTGTTCTAAAATTCCTACCGCAAATGATGAATCCTTGCGTTCAGGGCGTTGGAAATAAGTAGCGTATTTGCCCGATACGTTGTGCGAAGTCGCTTGTGGTTTTTTGGCAAAATGATACATTTCTCCTTTATCGGCTTTGAAAGGCAACACCGACACCCACACGCCATTTCGGTTTTTCTTCCACGAACCTTTCATTTGATTACCAGCCACTTTTACCACCAAATCCGAATCAAAGATGAGCATCGGAATGTGCAACGAATCGCCTTCTAAATAGGCTTCGTCCATTGGTAGGCGTTCGGCTCCGTTGATAACAACGGCCTCGTAGCGGCCATTGGATTTGGGCGTGATTTCTAGGCCAAATACCACTTCGTTGTGTCCTCGAAGTAGCGCTGCCCGCCACGTACTTTTAGGAATGGAGGTTTGTGAAAAGCTGGAAAGTGCGAGAAAAAAGGCAAAAAGGCCAACTACTGTTTTTTTCATTGTATGAAGCTTGTTAATGTGGGTGTTATAGGGAGGCAACAAATTTCTAATTCAAAAAGTTGTGCTCAAGAAAAACCCCGCCCCAAAAATTATTTTTGAAGCGGGGTGTCGTGGTTTTCTTCTGGTTGTGAGCAACCAGAAGCACAAGTGCCTGAGGTTGCTCACAACCTCAGTTGAACAGAGTTTTCTTAGTTCTGTTTAATCACTTTTTGTGTTTCAGTGCCTTCGTTGGTTTTGATGTGCAACAAATACGTGCCTTGTGAGAATTGACTCATGTCCACCTGAGCATTATTGCTACGCGGTGTTTGATTGAGCAGGGTCATTCCGTTGGTGGTTGTCATCCGAATGTCCTCAATGACGACATTGCTAGGCACTTTTATCGTCAACAAATTCATCGTTGGGTTCGGATATGCTATGACTTGTGTTGTGGTCGTAGGTACCGATAAAATTACGGGGGCGGGGTTTACGCGGAACGAAATAGTGATATTGGGCGCTGCATAAAATGCCGAATTTCCCGTTTGGTAGGCCACAATCTGCACGGTTCCCGTTGTTCCTGTCAATGTCACCGTACTTCCCGAAAGCTCCGCAGGCCCCGACACCAAGCTAAACCCGACGGGTAGTTGAGAGGTCGCCGTCGCGCTGATACCAAACGGCGTATCTTTGGTCGTCCTATCAGCTACCGACGAAACATTGATTGTCTGGTTTTGTTTTTTCGGTAAAGTACGCGTTCCTACGCCATACCACACCATCCATTTGGCATTTCTGACAAAGGAGGTAGAACTTCCTTTTGGGCTAATTTTGTCGGTATTTAAGTCAATAATTCCCACATCGTCGCGCCCGCTAGTGAGGGTATTAAATATCATTTTGACGTCGGTTTTAGAGTATTCAGGATACCCAATGGTATTATTTTCGACGATACCCGCAAGTTCACCACGGTCGATGTTCGCTCCAATGATGTAATTATTGCCGTCGGGGTCAATGTAGTCAAACGCGACAATGTTTGGGCTATTTTTAGCAAACGTCGGATTGCCGATGCTTTCCCCTTTCTCGAGGTTAGAAATAAGCTTATTGATGGTTCCTGGGCCAAAATCGCTTTTGGCATTGTCCCACACTTTGATAATTCCTACGTCCCAATAGCCAATTTTTCCGCTGTTGGTGCCCGCCGCGATACCCGCCGTGGCGAGTTCGTTGTAGGCATCGTAAATGATGTATTCGCCCGTGGCGTCCCACTCAAACGAATCAGCGTATTTTACTTGTGAACTTTGGACGTTTTGGGCGGAAGTGGGGTTGTAAAGAGTGAATTTCTTCCACGCTTTTTTGGTATAGCTGTATATCCAAAGGGATTTGTCTTGGTTGACCGTAATGGCGGCCAATGCTTCTCCATTTTTGGAAACGGCTACGTTTTCCCAAATTGCCTCGTTCGAAATCACCGTTTCTGTTACGGTTCCCTGTAAATTAATGGCTTTAATAAACTTATCGTTGGTGGTTACGTAGTAAGCAAACTTCCCATCGTCGGTTACGCTTGGTTTGTGGGCAATGGCTGCTGTTACCAAAGGAGTAAATTTCGATAAATTGACGGGTGCGTTGTACAGTTTTTTATCGCCCGTAGCATACATCAACAAAAAGTCTTCCCCTGGGTTGGTGGGAAGCGTTTGGTTGGTTGGCGTCGATGAATTACTACCAGCATCGATAATTCCTACTGCATCAAACGCAGCTTTGGCGGCCGAGACTTCCGCGCTAGAGGCGCCGTACAAATCGGTAGCCGCCTTGACCACCGCCAGACGTAAATCAATAAAACGTGACAAACGAGTCAGGTAGAGCGTGAGGGCACGGTAATAAACCTGTTCAGCTTTTTCGCGTGAGGTAGCGGAGGCAAATTTGAAAAAGGCCCAGTTGGGAATCCCCGAGTTGATGTGTACGCCGCCGTTGTCTTCCGTGCCTGTGTAGTACTCGTTCATGTTTTTGGGCTGGTAGCCGTTGTCACGCGTTCCGCCTTGGTTGGGGTTGGCCAAATCGCGTAAAGCACCTGAGGTATAAACGGTTGTCCGCACTACGTCCTCCCCAATCGTCCAGTTGCGGCGATCCACCATCGTGGCAAATACATCGGCCATCGACTCATTGATTGCTCCTGATTGCGACTCGTATTCCAAATTGGCTGAGTTTTGAATCACGCCGTGCGTCATTTCGTGCGCCGCTACGTCAAGTCCGCCCGCCAATGGTTTAAACGCCGATTTTCCATTTCCGTACACCATCAGTTTATCACTCCAAAAGGCATTGTCCATGGCGCCTTTTTCGTCGTTCATGTTGATGATAGAAATAATCGTCCCGCCTTTTCCGTCAATAGAATTTCGTTTATGAACCGTCTTAAAATACTCAAACGCCGTAGCGGCATTGAAATGCGCCGATATTGCCGTTTTATTATTCCACGAATTGTTGGAAGAAGTAATGTGAGCTAAGTTGAGGTTTTCATTATCGATGGATGAGTTTTGCGCGTCGATGGTCAATATACCTCCAATCGGACTGTCGGGCAAGGACGAAAGTGAGGCTTTAAACATGGCTTTACCGTCGGGACTAATCCGACTTGCATCCAATAAATAATAACGGTTTTGGTGCAAATATGCATCAATCGACCGACTGACGTTATTAAGGTCAGAAGCAGTCGCTTTTACGGGGCCATCAAGCGAGCACAGGTTATTGTATTTTTTCAAGACTTCTCCCGTGTGCGCATCTACAAAACACACCCAATGTTCTAAGAAGTTGGGGTGGATTTCAATGCGGTAGGTGAGGTGTGTTGTTTGGTCCGAATGATGATAGACAAAAAGCTCAGTTTTGGGCTTGTCGTACTGCAATAGCTTTTTCTCGCCAAAGGTCATGGTGCGCACTACCGTTGTTTTGGCTAGTTCGTCCAAAGCCACTTTTTCGGCGGCTTGCAGGGTTAGGTTTGCCACGGTATTTGCCAAGGTAGGTGTTGGAAAAAACTTACCGTTGAGCGTCGTTACTTCGTCGCGGTTGGTATGAAGCACTACCTCGCCGCCATATACAGGCACGCCTTTGTGAAATTGTTGTAAACGAAGGTGGCTTTGTCCCAACTCATCGGTATCAATTTGTTTTAATTCAAATTGTTGGTCAGGATTTTCTATGCGCAATAATCCTTTGACCGACGACAAATAATCAAACGCTTTGGCTTCGGCCGATGTGCTTGCCTTTCGAGCCGATTTCAGCATCGTTTTCGGGCGGCCTTCGATATAAATGGGCAAACCCGTTGCAGGGTCTTTGACTACCCGAATTCCTTCACGTAGTGCCGTGAACTCATTTAATTGGCTTGCACTACCGTCGATGACCGCCTTTTCGATGGGGTTAGTATTTCGTAAATACATCGAATTGTCCACATCTTGGGCACCTAGCTTACGCGCCAGCTCGTCGGTGGTTGTCACAGAAGTTCGTGACGGTTGTTTTAAGTTCGTTTGGGCGCTTGCCGAAAAAATCAGCCCTCCCAAACAAGCGAACGTGCATAGATATTTTTTCATGGGGTACGAAGTTTAGGTCGTTTTTATGAGCTGATTATAGAAGCGTTGTACATAGGTTGAAACTTTGCGTTTGGAATCTCCCCACGTCACTTTTTCTTTCAACCTCTTTTTGGGGTTATTGTACTCAATAAAGTAGTAAACATTGCCAGGGCTATTGAACTTATACTTGTCCAACTGGAGCTGGTCAGCCGACTGGAAAAATTGTTTTGTTTGTTTGTCGCTGAGGGTCTTGTGCAATTTGAGCGAATCAGTGGCCCGTTCACGCACCCATAAATCTCCGTTTTCGTGCAGGACGAAGCTGCGCGTTGTTCCCGCAAATCCGCCCCCTGTCCCAAACGTTACCTGACGTTTAAACAAAGTAGAAGGACTCGGAAGACTTTGGGCGGAAGTCTGAACTAAAAGCCCCACAATGAGGCCAAGCGTAGCGACACCCGTGGTAAAAATACGTATCATAAAGCTGGTAGAGAAAGTATTTATATTTACTCAAACTTACTTCATAAGTCGCACAAAACCAAAAACGTAAATTAAACTATCATTCGACAAAAACGACGGTTGGTAACTGTTTTTTTACCATTTACGTAGTAGTTAGTCTGTTTACCCAATTAGATAAGATACCTTTGTGTTTTGTTTCAACAGCCGTTATCTCTATCTATGTATTTCCAAAAATCTACTCTTTATCTCGCAGCTATTCTTCTTTCAAGTTTTGCTAGTAATGCCCAAGAAAAATCCACGGCCATCGGCGGTGCTGCGTATCAAGAAAAATACCAGCACGTCATCCGTAAAGCCAAAGGGGAAATAAAAATCGACGGTGATTTATCAGATCCTGCGTGGCAAGGGCTAGAAATTTCCAAAAATTTTGCCCCTCATTGGCCCCAAGACAACGTCCCTATCAAGCGCGACACCGAGGTACGAATGACTTTTGATGACAAGTTTTTGTACGTGGCGGCCGTCTGTCGCGATACCAATAAGCACGTCATTCAAACCCTCAAACGCGACGGTGACTACTGGAGCTCCGATGCTTTTGGTATCATTTTAGATCCCATCAATGAGCGCACCAACGGGTTCTTTTTTGGGGTAAGTGTAGCCAATGCGCAGTTTGAAGACTTATTGGCGTTTCAAACGGATGAAATGACGGGAAGCTGGGACAATAAATGGTATTCGCAAACCAAAGTCTATCCTACCTACTGGACGGTCGAAATGGCGATTCCTTTCAAAACCCTTCGCTACGACCCTAAAAAGACCAAATGGGGCGTCAATTTTGAGCGTAATGACCTTAAAAACAACCAATTTTCGACTTGGACGTTTATTCCCGTCAATTTCAACGGATACGATTTAGGCTATACGGCGGCGCTTAATTGGGAAACACCTCCGCCTGCGGTCAAAGGTAATGCGTCGATTGTGCCCTACATTACGGGTGGTACTTCCCACGACCACGTGGCAGGCACGCCCACCAAATGTACTTTCAACGGCGGTTTGGATGCCAAGTTGTCGGTGACGCCTTCGCTCAATCTTGATTTGACGGTCAATCCTGATTTTTCGCAAGTAGAAGTCGATCGCCAAGTCACAAATTTGACGCGTTTCAACATTTTCTTTCCCGAACGACGGACGTTTTTTCTCGAAAATGCCGACCTTTTTGGCAACTACGGTATTCCTCCCTTTCGGCCTTTTTTTTCGCGTGCCATCGGGCTCGACCGCAACGCCCAGCCATTGCCGATATTGGCTGGAGCGCGTTTGAGTGGCAATTTGGATAAAAACTGGCGCGTTGGCCTTATGTCGATGCAAACGGCGGCTAAAGGGGAAGACCCCGCCCAAAATTTCACGGCTTTTTCGTTCAACCGAAAAGTACTAAAACGCTCACTGGTCAAGGGCTACGTGTTGAACCGTCAGGGTTTTATGACCGAAAACGAGCGCTTGCAAAACCCGATGGGGGAGTATGGGCGAAATCAAGGGTTGGAATTTAATTACTCCAATACCAAAGGTGATTTGAACGTGTGGACGGGCTACCATTGGTCGCAGAAACCCACCGTTACGAACGACAACACGGCCAAGCAATTTGGGGCAGGATATTTTGGGCGTACGGTTAGTTTTTTTGTCGATTATTTTGGCATTGGGAGCAATTACTACGCCGACATGGGTTTTATCAATCGCCTCGAAAACCCGACTTATATTGTTGACCGCTTTGGAAAAATCCAGTCAGACACGACCATTCGTTTAGGGTTTCACCAAGTGTATAGCGAAACGCAGTTTAATATTCGTCCCAAAGACAGCAAAGTCAATAATCACGCATTTGGGGCTGAAAATTTCTTTGTGTGGAACCCCAACGGAACGCTCAACGAATACACTTTGGGCTTAACTTACGACGTTCAGTTTCAGAATGCGAGTTCGTTTGGTTTACGTTTTGACCACAACGACGTACGGGCGCTTTTCCCGTTTTCATTTACCGACAGCGACCACGCGCTGCCGTCGAGTAGGTACGTATTTAATCAGGTCAATGCCACCTACAGCTCCGATTATCGGAAGAAGTTCTACTTTACGGCGGCGGTACGCGCGGGAGGGTTTTACAACGGCACGCTCCAGCAGTATTCGCTCGAAATGACGTACCGCGCCCAGCCTTGGGGGAATTTTTCGATGAATTTTGAGCAAAACGACATCAAATTGCCCACGTTATACGGTAGCGACCGTTTGTTATTGGTTAGCCCAAGGGTGGAAATCAATTTCTCTACGAAACTGTTTTGGACAACGTTTTTACAGTTTAACACCCAACGCAACAACTTCAACGTCAACAGTCGTTTGCAGTGGCGCTACAAACCCATGTCCGACTTTTTCTTGGTTTACACCGACAACTACTACACCGACCCGCTTTTCAAAAATAAGAGCCGAGCCATTGTGTTTAAGCTTAATTATTGGCTAACGCTTTAGGAGGGAAGCCTGAGCCAGTTTAGGCTAGGCTATCCCCTCAGCATTCCACCCAACGGCCTTCTTTCAAGCTCCGAAGGGCGGCAAAAGAGGCTTGGGTAGTATTGACAATTTCGTCGAAAGGAATCAGGGGGGCACCGCCGCTCTGAATTCGTTCCATCAATGCTTGAAACTGCGCTTTGTGCCCTTTGTCTTGCGTAGTTTTGAGTTTTGAAAAGCCTTTAAAGCCGTATCCTTCCAACGTACGAAAGTTGTCCAAAACCAGCGTCCGTTCCTGCGAATACACCTCTACTCGCTCTTTAGAGTAGGCTTTGTTACCATTGGAAAAATAATTGATGACGCCCGTTGAGCCATTTTCGTACCTCAATAAAATACTGGCGCTATCAGTTGTTTCAGTTGGGTTTGTTCCCATCGCGTTCATACATACAGCTGTAACTCGACTACCTGTTAAGAACGTAATCAGGTCAATAAAATGACAGGCTTCTCCTAAAATCCGTCCTCCGCCCACGGCGCGGTCATGCACCCACGACGAGGAAGGAATAAAGCCTGCGTTCATGGTCGCAATCACGTTCATCGGGGCATTGCCTAGCAGCGACTTCATTTTTTGAGCATGAGGCGAAAAGCGGCGGTTGAATCCCACTGTTACACTCGCAGCAGGTGCAACCGATGTTTTTATCGTGAGTAATTCGTTCAATTCATCCTCAAAAATCGCCAGCGGTTTTTCTACAAACACGTGTTTTCCCGCCTGCAAAGCCTCAATCGTCAGGCGTGCGTGTTGGTGGTGGCGGGTGGTGATAAGTACCAAGTCCACCTCATCGTCGGCCAACATTTCGCGGTAGTCGGTGGTACTGAGGGCAATACCGTGTTTTTGGGCCAACGCTGTCCCCGAAAGTCCATTCGCACTCGCAATGTATTTGATGTTTGATTGACCCGCTCCACCTTTTAGGGCAGGAAGCAAGGTCATTTTAGTAAAATTGCCCGCCCCGATAATCCCAACAACTCCTTTTTTAGCTTCAAAAACCGTGTCATTATAACGAACGGTTCGGGAAAGCGAAGGCTTTTCGGGATACGCCAGTAGCGAAGCAATCGTGCCACCTTTGCTCATATCACCGTAAATAGTGGCATAATTTTCCAACGGAACTACCTCTGTGATAAGTGGTTTTACGTCCAGCTGCCCCGATTCTAGCAATTGAAGGAGGGTTTGAAAGTTTCGATTTTCAGTCCAACGAACAAACGGCAGCGGATAATCAACGCCTTTTTGTTCATAATCATCATCGTAGCGTCCTGGCCCGTACGAGCAGGAAACCTGAAACGTCAATTCTTTTTCGTAAAATTCGGCTCGGCTCAGTTGAAGTCCAATAACCCCTACCAACACAATTCGCCCCCGCTTCCGCGACATACGCGCGGCCTGCGAAATAATCTCGTCGGTTTTGGCAGAAGCCGTTATAATTACGCCATCTGCTCCGATGCCGTGGGTATAGCTTTCCACAAACTTCACGGGGTCGTCGCCCAAGCGTGGATTGCACGGAATGATGCCTTTGCTCGCCGCTATCTTTAACTTTTGTTCATCCAAATCCACCCCAATTACCCGACAACCATTCAGGCGCAGCAGTTCGGCCGTGAGCAACCCAATCAGCCCCAGCCCAATCACCACCACCGTTTCACCCAGAGTAGGATTCAGCAACCGAACTCCTTGAAGACCAATCGAACCAATGACCGTAAACGCCGCTTCATCGTCGGTGACATTGTCGGGAACTTTGGCTACCAAATGCCTCGGTACGCACACAATTTCGGCATGAGAGCCATTGGACGCCACGCGGTCGCCCACGCGCAAGTCGGTCACTCCTTCTCCAACGGCAATGATTTCTCCTACGTTGCAGTATCCCAACGGCAAAGGCTGCCCCAATTTGTTAAAAACAGCTTCAAGTGTCGGTATTAAGCCATCCGACTTAATTTTGTCCAACACCATTTTAACGCGCTCGGGTTGTTGGCGGGCTTTTTCAATCAGGTTGGCTTTGCCAAATTCGACCAACATCCGTTCGGTTCCCAACGATACAAGGCTCCGTCGGGTGTGAATCAATACCGCACCGCGTTTCACCTGAGGGGCGGGCACTTCCTCCAAAATCGTCTGTCCGTTTTGGAGGTTTTGAATTAGTTGCTTCATGAAACTATAAAACAAGCCAAACTATCTGCTTGTCTTGGTATCTTTATCAGTAAGAAAATCAATTAATTGACAATGAAAATGATGAAAGCTTTCGGAGCGTTCAAACAGCCATTCAATATCCATATTTTCGGTATATTGGGCCACTACCTCGATCTGTTTATCCATGACAGGCCGCGCAAACCCGTACATTTTTTTCTTGGCATCCGACCGTGCTATTTGTTCGTACTTCTCATTTTTATTGGAATTGGGATGCTCTTTTTTGAATTTTAAGTACAAAAGCCAGTGCTCAATACATTGAACTGGGATGAAAATAAACGCTTGATTTTGGTACTTCTTGATTACTTCACGACCATTCATATCTTGAAACAGTTTTGAATGTTCTTCCATTTTCTCACTATCCAAGTCAATTCCCACAAAAAACACCTCCTGACTGTAATAGGCCAATCCTTGCTGTACGGCTTCCTCAAACATCTTCAAAACACCACTTCGATGGCCCCCTTTTAAGGGAAATATAGGGTCTCGCTCAAAACCTATCGTATCTGCAACGCCAAGATAGATGACAAGCTGTTTGAGGTAGTTCTCAAGGAAAAGCTGTTGGGCAATATCTTCTCCAAAGAACCCATATTTTAGTATTTTCATGCGGGCACTCCTCCTAAAAAGCCTGAGAACCAATGCTCAGCTAAATCTTGGGTAAACTTAATTCTGGGCAGCCCCTGCTTGTCGTTTTTTTCATTGGAAGGAGCGATGATGTCTTTTTGCAAATTTCGAACTTGGGTAGCCCCATCTTCATCTTTGTCAAAGACAAAAACAGCTTCTGGGATGTCTTCAAATTCATTCAACACGTACGGATGGTGCGATGTCATAATGACCTGAATACCTTTGGATTGTGAGAGGTTAAAAATAAAATCCATGACCTCTTTAATCCGACGTGGGTGTATTCCTCGCTCAGGTTCTTCCAATAAAAGCAGTTTAGGCGGGTTTGGCTGATGAATGATGCAGAGCAACGCAACAAAGTACAAAACCCCTTCCGAAAGCTCTTCGGCCCAGTAAGTCATTTTACTGACCTCGCTGAACAAACCCCATTTTTTGAAGGTGCCTTCACGGCTTGGGGATTCCTCAAGCGTTCTAAAACGAATATCATTAAACTCAGATATACATTTTTTTATATCCGATTCAATTTGTGCAAAATGCTCTCGATATTCATCTCTGAGTGTTTCTAAAAAAGAGACAAGATTTGATGCATCTGATTCAACAGTAGGTGAAAATCTTATAGAGCCTGGTTTTTTGTAGGTCAGAGGGTTAGGTTGGTAAATTTTAGATTTGTCAAAACTTCTCAAAAAACTCAAGTACTGTTTAAAATCGGCATTGCTGATAATTTCCTCAAACGATTTAATAGATACATTCTCTCCATTAAAAAACTTATTTTGTGTTATCTGAAATTGCCCGTTGATCGAAGCATGTAATTCACTTATAAAATGAACCCCCAATCCTTCTATCTCAAATATAACTGTATCAAAATTATGCTGAAATGTATATTCTAGGTAATCAATATCCTTTCCAACCGAAAAGTTTTTAAAAAACTCCACTGCCTTCAACAGATTAGTCTTCCCAGAATTATTAGGCCCTATCAACAGATTCACAGGCTGCAAGTCCAGCGTAACCTCCTTTAGGCTTTTAAAGTTTTGGATATGAAGTTTGGTGAGCATAACACGTTCGTTTTCTTGCAATATTACAAATACTCCTCACAAAAAGCGCCGAATTGCGCACAAAATCGCGTTGGGTGGCAAAGGCCGCTAGTATGTTCCCCAAATCAAAGAGTAGTATCGGCAACAAACCCTCTTTTTTTGAAATTTACCGTAAAAAACGCCATTTTCGCCACTTCAATAGTAAAACCCTAAAAAACTAACTATGAAATCTTCGGTTCGGATACAACTGATGCTCATGATGTTCCTCCAATTCTTTACGTGGGGATCTTGGTACGGACAAATGAGCGTTTATCTTGGTAAACAGCTCAATGCCACGGGCGACCAAATCGGGAATGCCTACACTGCATTCTCTATTGCTATGATTATTTCGCCTTTTATTGGTGCTGTAGCCGACCGATATTTCGCGGCTCAAAAAGTACTTGGCGTGCTCAACCTTATCGGCGCTGGGTTGCTATTTGTGCTTTCGCAAGTGACTGACGCAAGTAATTTTTTCTGGTATATTTTGTTGTACTGCTTGTGTTTTGCGCCCTGCATTGCGCTTACCACGTCCATTTCGATGCGTCAAATCGAATCGCCCGAAAGAGATTTTCCTACCATTCGAGTGATGGGAACCGTGGCTTGGATTGCGGTTACTAACCTCATCGGTTTTTTGAACGTGGGCGATAAAGCTACTATTTTCCAAATTTCGATGGGAACGTCGTTGGTGCTTGGTCTATTGGCCTTTACGCTTCCTAACACTCCACCACGTGCTACAGGGCCTGTTAACATTGGTCAAATCATCGGTGCAGATGCCTTTTCATTGTTCAAAGACCGTTCGTTTACCATTTTCTTTATTTCCTCGGTTGCTATCTGTATTCCATTGTCGTTTTACTACGCATTTGCCAACCCCTCGCTGCGGGCATCGGGCATGGAGTTTGTCGAAAACAAAATGTCATTGGGTCAAGTATCGGAAGTAGGTTTTATGCTTCTTATTCCGTTGGCATTTAGCCGTTTGGGCGTAAAATGGATGCTTGCCGTTGGACTTATTTCTTGGATTATTCGCTTCCTTTGCTTTGGCTATGGCGACGCTTCTACCAGCGAATGGATGCTCTACGCGGCTATTTTGCTCCACGGCGTTTGTTTCGACTTTTTCTTTGTGACAGGCCAAATTTATACCGATACCAAAGCAGGTGAGCGTATCAAATCACAGGCACAGGGGCTTATCACCTTGGCGACCTACGGCATCGGGATGGGTATTGGCTCATGGTTGGGTGGACAAGTACTTGCCAACAATACCAATGCCGAAAATATCACCAACTGGCTGAGTGTCTGGACGGTTCCTGCGGGTATCGCAGCAGGCGTACTTGTGTTGTTCCTAATTTTCTTTAGTGACAAAACCGACAAGAAAGCTGCCATCACTCACTAAATAAACGACGAGGGATAGCTCATTTCCCCAAAAGAATCTAGTAAAGAGCGCATCTCGTTGAGGTGCGCTCTTTATATTTGCGACCAATTTTTATCCCTCTTATGCAAATTCTTACCTACAACGTCAATGGCATTCGTGCTGCCATGCGTAATGGCCTTACCGAATGGCTCGCCGACAAATCGTTTGACATTCTTTGTTTTCAAGAAGTAAAAGCTACCCTCGACCAAGTGAGCCTACTTGAGTTTGAAGCCCTTGGTTATCAGCTCGTAGGCTGGAACGCCGCTCAAAAAAAAGGCTACAGCGGAGTGGCTATTTTTGCTAAAACTCCCGCCGACCGCTGCGTACATGGCTGCGGAATGGAGCTGTACGATTACGAAGGACGCGTCGTTCGGGCTGATTTTGGCGGTCTGACCGTCGTTAATGCTTATTTCCCATCGGGAACAAGCGGCGATGAGCGGCAAGATGTCAAAATGCGTTTTTTAGAGGATTTTTACGAGTGGATACACACCATCCGAGAAACAGGTCAGCACCTAGTTATTGTGGGAGATTATAACATTGCTCACCAAGAAATCGACATTCATGACCCTGTTCGCAACAAAAACACCACAGGGTTCTTACCCGAAGAGCGTGCTTGGATGACCAAATGGTTTGAAAGTGGTTTTACGGATGCCTTCCGCTACGCCAACCCCGACTTGGTCGAATACAGTTGGTGGAGTTATCGGGCAGGAGCACGGGGCAACAACAAAGGGTGGCGCATTGACTATCAGTCCATTAGTAGCGACCTAAAAGACAAAATCGTAGCCTGTCGCCAATTGGCTGATGCAGTACACTCTGACCATTGTCCCGTTTGGTTAGAAATCGCTTACCCCTAAAACACCTATTTTAGGGTAGGTTTTTCATAAATTTTGGTAAAACGGCTAAATTCTTCCAATTTTGCTTCGTTTATCTCGTTTTTTATGATAGATTGAGCCTTAAACAGCACCAGCCAACGAGATTCTCTTAATCAATGAAAAATCCATCCATTCTCTGGGTAGTCCTTTTTTTGAGTCAATTTGTGATGGCTCAAAAAAATAAACCTGTCGGTGAAACCGACGCCCAAAAATCGCAAAGATATGAGTTAGAATCTTTGCTTGCCGACGGCATGAAATACGCTACGATGGAGGAATACCAGCGGGCTGATAGCGTGCTTCGGACTGCCCTCAAAATGAGCCCTAACATCCCTGCCATTAACTACGAGTTGGCGCGTGTTCTTCTCAAACGCGAACGCTTGGACGAAGCCGCTATTTATGCCCAAAAAGCAACCCAGCTGTCACCAGATAATACGTTTTACACCATACAGTTAGCCGAAATTTACAGTCAACAACGCAAATACAGCAAGGCTGCCGAACTGTACAAAGACATTATCCGAAAAGATACTGAAAATGCCGAATACGGGCTCGAACTTGCGGCGGTGTATATTTTGGATGAAAAGTACGAAGAAGCCCTCAAGGCTTACGACGAAGTCGAAAAATCGCTGGGCATCGACGAAGACCTTATTCACCAAAAACAACGGATTTATCTCAAACTAGATAAGCCCAACAAAGCCATTGACGAGGCCAATAAACTCATCAATGCCGAGCCTACTGAAGCACAATATGTAGTGGAATTGGCGCAGTTGCTCATCATGGGCAAACGCCCCAAAGAGGCCCAAGAACAGCTTGAAAAAGCCCTCAAAATTAACCCCGACCAAGGCGATGCCCGCATCATGTTGGCGGAACTTTTTAGACAAAATGGTGATAACAAGGCTGCCGACCAGCAAATGGGGCAAATGTTTAACAACCCCAATGCCGACATCGACACCAAAATGCAGGCGTTAGTAGGACTGCTGCGGGAAGCCAAAGACGAGGCAACGCGCCAAGAAGTGCTCAATCGTGCGGCCGAAATCGTCAAAGCGCATCCCAAAGACATGCGGGCGTATGTGGTGTATGCCGACCTCCTAGCCAAAGCTGATCGCAAAGCCGAAGCGCGCAATGCTTACATGAAAGCGGCCCGTATCAACCCATCAATGTATGAAGTGTGGGGAGCCGTATTGCAACTTGATAGTGATTTGAATCAACTGGATAGCCTCATTGCGCATTCGGAACAAGCCATCGAAACGTTCCCGAATCAAGGGCTTTTTTGGTATTCCAACGGCTCGGCACATCTTGTAAAAAAACACTACCAACAGGCTGTGGATGCCTTGGAGGAAGCGCAAAAATTAACGAGCGAAAATAAAGACTTGCAAGGCGCTATTTTGGCCCAACTTGGAGATGCTTACCACGGACTTAGCGAGTACGCCAAATCGGACGATTCGTACGAAGCTGCCCTAAAAATTGACCCTAAAAACGACCACGTACTCAATAATTACAGCTATTTCTTATCGCTTCGTAAAGATAAGCTCGGGCGCGCCAAAGAAATGGCCGCAAGCGTAGTGGAGCGTCATCCCACCAATGCTACTTACTTAGATACCTATGCTTGGGTACTCTACGTGATGAAAGATTACAAAAATGCCCGTACTTACCTCGAAAAAGCCATTGAAAGCAACAACAAGGTAAGCGGTACCATTGTAGAGCATTATGGGGATGTGTTGTACCAACTCGGGGAAAAAGAAAAGGCCGTAGAGCAATGGAAAAAGGCCAAAAGCATGGGAGAAAACAGCCAACAAATAGATAAAAAAATTGCAACAGGACAGTTGATAGAATAAAAACAAAGGAATGAAGCTCAATTGGTTGTTTTTTGTGGGAATTACGCTCTTTGCAGGCTTGTCGTCGTGCCATCGCCAACGACAAAAAAGCCAGCAACGTGTCCCCACCGACAGCATGGCTGTCGTAAAAGTAGATACCATCGTTCAACCTAAGAAGGATACTGCAATTGCCGTTAAGCCAGTCGTTGAACATGAAGACATTAAAGTCAGCATCGAAAATGTTGATTTTCGTTATTTGAGTGCCAAATCGAAAATCTCGTTTAAGAGTAAAGACCAAGAAATTGACGATGCCAGCGTGACCATGCGGATGCGCAAAGACAGTTTGCTTTGGTTGCAGGTTTCTAAAGGCCCCATTGAAGTTGTACGGGGCATCATTACTAGAGACTCCATCAAAATTGTGGATCGTTACAACAAAAAAGTGTATTTGTATGACTTTGCAGGACTGAGTCAGCAGTTTAATTTTCAGCTAAGTTTTGACCTCATTCAGTCGATTTTGGTGGGAAATATGCCCATTCCGAAGAAACCAGGCCAGCGCTTCAAAAAAGAAAAAGACTATTTTATGCTTCGCCAAGACGAAGGTAAAATTTCCCTTGAAAATTACATTGGTGAGCAAAACCGCCGCTTGAAAAAGCTGTTGGTGACTGAGCAGCCCACTAAAAACTCACTGACGCTCGACTACGAAGATTTTACCCAGCTCAACAATTATTTATTTCCTTACACCAGCTTGATTGAGTTAGATTACGAGTCAAAAAAAGACCAACAACGCTACCAAACGGTGTTTCGAATCAAGCACCAAAAAGTTGAGTTGAGCGAAAAACCCTTGAGCTTTCCGTTCAGTATTCCTGCCAAATACGAACGAAACTAATCCTAAAATTACTGTATGAATGCCATTTATCGAATACGCTTTATTTCTTTTTTGATTGTTGGGTTACTCACAGCAAGTCTTCAGGGATTTGCCCAAAAAAGCCGTCAACAACTAGAGAAAGAAAAACGCGAAAACCTCGAACGCTTGCAAGAACTTCAGGGGGTATTGAAAAAAACAACGGAGCAAAAACGTGCTAGTTTGGGGCAGCTCAAGGCCATCAAGCAGCAAATCAATGCCCAAAATCGCAAGGTAGAACTCATCAACGAAGACCTCAAATTGATGGACAATGAATTGAGCGAGTTGCAAAAAGCAAAATTGGAGCTTGATAAAGACCTCTCAAAACTTCGTGAAGAGTATGCAAAGATGATTTATAACGCCGCCAAACGCAACAATAGCCTCAGTGAGCTTAGTTTCTTGTTTTCGGCACCTACTTTTAATCAGTTTTTGATTCGTTATAAATACTTAAAACAATACACTGACGAGCGGGAAAAGCAGGTCAATGAAATGAAAAAAGTGCAAGCGTTGATGATTTCTAAATCAACGAGCATTTCTAATAAAAAGAAAGACCAAGAAAACGCCCTCCAATCACGAATTGCAGAAGGTAAAAATTTGGAACAATTAAAAGGCGAGCAAGACAAAGTTGTAAAAGAATTGAGCGGTCGCGAAAAAGAAATTATTGCCGAAGTATCGGAAGTTCGGAAAGCCAACAAACAACTTGAAAATGCCTTAACCCGCATCATTCAGCGCGAAATCGAAGAACGCCGCGAGCGCGCCCGTGTTGCTGCGCGCGAACGGGCAAACCGCGAAAAAGCCGAACGCACTGAGCGCGAACGGGCCGAACGAGAAGCCGCTCGTAATAAACCTACTGAAAAACCCCGCGAAAACAACGAGGTAGCCAAAGCCGAACCAGAAAGCAAACCCGAGCCGAAAAAAGAGAGAGAGGTTGAAGAAGTGAATGAAAGCGGGATGAATGAAGCCGAAGTAAAACTTGCTTCCTCGTTTGCTGCCAACCGCGGTCGCCTACCTTGGCCCGTGCCAGGGTTTATTTCTGATGGTTTTGGGACCAAAGAAGTAATGAAAAATGTCAACCAAGAAAACCACGGAATCGACATTCAAACAAAAGCAGGGGAGGCCGTTAAATCCGTATTTGATGGGGTCGTTTTAGGAATTGAGAACCAATATTTGATGAAAAACGTGGTGCTCGTTCAACACGGCGACTTTTACACCGTTTATGCAAAGCTGAAAAGTGTCAACGTTCAACCTGGTCAACGTTTAAAAGCGCGTGACGTTATTGGGGTGGTCGCCACGGATGGTGAAGGAATTTCAGAAGTTAACTTTCAGATTTGGAAATTAAATAACAACAAAGCCAATCGCCTCAACCCCGAACCGTGGCTTCGTCCTCGTTAGTAGTACTCCCAAAAATCGTATAATAATTTGCTATGTCAACACAGTTATCTTCTGTCGAAGTAAAACGAATAACGACCCACATCATTCAGGAAATGAAGCACCGGGGCGAGAAAATATCGGCCCTTACTGCGTACGATTATTCGATGGCTCGAATCGTTGACGCCGCTGGTATTGACATTATTTTGGTGGGTGACTCAGCCTCCAATGTCATCGCAGGCCACGAAACGACCTTGCCGATTACCCTCGACCAAATGATTTACCACGCCCAAGCCGTAGTCAGGGCCGTAAAACGGGCTTTTGTCGTTGTCGATTTGCCTTTTGGCTCCTACCAAGGAAATTCTCGCGCCGCGCTTGACTCCGCCATTCGAATTATGAAAGAGTCGGGTGCCCATGCCGTTAAGGTTGAAGGAGGGATCGAAATCAAAGATTCTATTACGCGTATCCTCAGTGCGGGGGTGCCTGTGATGGGGCATTTGGGACTTACACCGCAGTCTATTTATAAGTTTGGAACCTATACCGTGCGGGCCAAAGAAGAGGCCGAAGCCGAAAAGCTTTTGCAAGATGCCCAAATGCTTGATGAAATTGGGTGTTTTGGCATGGTGTTGGAAAAAATTCCCGCGTCGCTGACCCAAAAAGTGTCGCAAAGCGTGAGTATCCCCACCATCGGGATTGGAGCAGGGCCTCATGCCGACGGCCAAATCCTCGTTTTGCACGATTTGCTGGGGATTACAAAGGAGTTTAAACCGCGTTTTTTGCGCCGATACGCCGATTTGCACGGTATCATGACCGACGCCGTTCAGAACTACGTGAAGGACGTCAAATCCAACGATTTCCCCAACGAAAAGGAATCGTATTGAAACTATCCCCCGCTCGTATCCGTTACCGTTAATTAACACAAACGCTTTATCTCAATGGCCAAGCCATTTCATGTCATATACGAAGACAACCACCTCATTGTTGTCAACAAAGCCCCAGGTATCCTTGTCCAAGGCGACGCCACGGGCGATATACCTCTATTAGAATTAGTGAAAGACTACATCAAGGAAAAGTACGAAAAACCTGGTGAAGTATTTTTAGGAACCGTTCATCGGCTCGATCGCCCCGTGAGCGGGTTAGTTGTTTTTGCGCGCACTTCCAAAGGGCTTGAGCGCATGAACGAAATTTTCCGTAAGCGCGAAGTTCAAAAAACCTATTGGGCTGTAGTTCGTCGTCGCCCTCCCAAAAACCAGGATAAATTGACCAATTGGTTGGTGAAAGACGAAGCCAAAAATTTTGTCACAGCCCACGACATGCCCGTACCCAACGCGCAAAAAGCCGAGCTTCATTACCGTGTTTTGGGCGAAATTAATAAGCACTTTTTGTTGGAAGTAACGCCCATCACGGGCCGACCGCATCAAATTAGGGTACAATTAGCCGCAATTGGATGTCCGATTCGTGGAGATTTGAAATACGGCTATGCCCGCGCCAACAACGACGGTAGCATCAACCTACACGCCCGTCGGTTGTTTTTTGTTCATCCCGTCAAAAAGGAGTCAATTCTTTGCCGAGCTGCTCTGCCCAATGATCCATTCTGGGAAGAGTTTTTATCGCTTGACCCTGAGGAAATTGGCCTTGAGCACCTACCGTTTTTGTACGAGTAGTTACTCTGGGTCTTTTTGCCCAAAAACCAAAAACAAGTCACAACCCTCCATCACCCAATACGTGGGCGTTCAATGAATTGGATAGAAAAACTAAAGAAACGGTGGAATGTTAAAAGTGGATGGCAAGTGATGATCATCCTGCTTGTATTTGCATGTACTGGCTTTACGGTCATGTACACCAAGCGTTGGATGGTCAAATGGTTAGGGATTGAAGCAACATGGGCGGTCTGGTGCTTCAACATTTTTGTTATTTTGCCTTTATACCAAATTATCTTATTGATATACGGCTGGGTATTTGGTCAGTATCTATTTTTTTTACAATTCGAGAAAAAAATGTTCCAAAGGATTGGAAGCTTATTTTCTCAAAAAAAATCATAAATCGGACGTTTCAACTTTATCAGTGGTCGATACATCAGTCCACATTTGGTGGGCCATCTGCTCAACCGTGTTGACAACTCCTTGGATAGCTCCAAACACAATGCACAAAGGCAAGATAACTGGCAGAAAAATAAGCCATTGAAAAACTAAGTGTAGGTTAGGCTTTTTCATTTCGAAGGGTTATTAATGTTTAACAACTGTTTAACGTAGAGGTCATTAGGCGTCTATTTAAGCCCTCTCACAAACAGCGTGCCAAACTTTTTTTACGGGGTGTTTTTTTGTTAAAGTACGGTAAATTCACAGGTTGTTATCTATGCAAAGTTCAAATATTTGTTTTTTTAATGATAAAAACCAGTTTTTTTTCGATTTGTTTTTAGGATATATTTTTTTTCAACAAAATGACATCTGGTAAACGTTTTTCTTGTGTTATTTTGTTATCTATTCTTGAAAGTCAACGCTCGATATGCAAGATATAATTCGCCTGCTTCCTGATGCCATCGCCAACCAAATTGCTGCGGGAGAGGTAGTTCAACGGCCTGCTTCTGTGGTAAAAGAATTGTTGGAAAATGCCATCGATGCACAGGCTAAAAATATACAGGTAATTATTCGTGATGCGGGCCGTACGCTCATTCAAATCATCGACGATGGGGTTGGCATGTCTGAAACCGACGCCCGCATGAGTTTTGAACGACATGCTACTTCCAAAATTCGCACTGCCGACGACCTGTTCCGTATTCGGACGATGGGGTTTCGCGGAGAAGCGTTGGCGTCTATTGCGGCGGTAGCTCAAGTGGAAATGCGTACACGCCGTGCTGCCGATGAAGTAGGGGTGCTATTGCGTATCGAGGGGTCTGACTTAAAATCGCAAGAGTCGGTGGCGTGTTTGCCAGGAACAAATATTTTGGTTAAAAACCTATTTTTCAACGTACCAGCTCGCCGCAACTTCCTCAAAACCAACTCGGTAGAAATGCGTCATATCCTCGACGAGTTTCAGCGAGTTTCCCTTGCTCACCCAGAAGTAAGCTTGTCGCTCTACCACAACGACACCGAGATTTATAACTTATATTCGGGTAAAATTAGCCGCCGTATCGTGGATATGTTCGGGAAAAACTACCGTGAGAATATCATTAATTGCCAAGAAGAAACCCCTTTTGTGACCGTAAAAGGTTATATTGGGAAACCCGAATTTGCCCGAAAAACGCGGGGCGAGCAGTTCTTTTTTGTCAACGACCGATATGTAAAACATAATTATTTGCACCACGCGGTGTTGTCGGCCTACGAAGGTACCATCAATGAGGGCAGTCACCCTTTTTATGTACTTCACCTCGACCTCGACCCGTCGCACATTGACATCAACATTCACCCAACCAAAACCGAAATAAAATTTGACGATGAGCGGTCGGTCTATGCCCTGTTGATGGCCGCAGTCCGAAAAGCAATCAGCGTCAATCACCTTTCTCACTCCATTGATTTTGACTCAAACGTCAATTTCTTGAGTCCGTTGCCATCGCGGACTACTCCTACCAAACCGCTGTCTATGCCCTCTTCCCGAGAGAGTAATCCAAGCGTTGGTAGCGACAATGGTGGTAGTTCTTTCGCTTCTTCTTACTCACCTCCGAGCAAAACGCCGAGGGAAGAGTCAAACCTAGCCAATTGGGATAAATTGTTTGAAGGATTTCAGAAAACAGACCCCACGCCAGTGCAGGCCACGCTCGATTTGGGAGAAGAAGACGAATTTATCCCAACGGCGCCGTCTGCGTCAAGCCCAACGCTGGGCAGCCGCGCCAACGACGTCCAAATCAAAGAAGACGAAGAACTCCAAAATCGTCGTTTGGCCGTTCAAATCCAGAATCGTTACATTGTGTCATCGGTCAAATCGGGCATGATGCTCATCGACCAACGCGCGGCTTACGAGCGAGTGCTTTACGACCGCTATTTGAAACAACTAGAATCGCAAACAGCCGTTTCGCAACAACTTTTGTTCCCGATTACGGTTCGTTTACCGCTGGCCGACGTGCCGCTTGTCCTCGAAATGCGTGCCGAAATTTTAGCCCTTGGGTTTGATTTTGACTCCTTAGGCCCCGATACGCTCGTGGTGAGAAGTATGCCAACCGATTTTCCTGCCGAAGATGCGCAAAAGATTTTTGAAGAACTGACCGAGCAACTCCGCCAAAGCTACGCTGACCTTCAGCTCAACCGCGCCGAAACAACCGCTCGAAGTTTGGCCAAACGCTTTGCGTCGCGGCATTTGGTTCGCCTTTCTTCCGATGAAATGGAGCGACTTATCAACCAACTTTTTGTCTCATCTAATCCTAATTATACCCCAACTGGCGAACCGATTTTCTCCATTTTGGCGTTAGATAAAATAGCTAATTTATTAAAATAAGCCCAGAAAGCCATGTTTAACATCACCCCTACCGTTAGAAATTTACTTATTCTAAACGTACTCATTTATTTCTTACAAAGCCTTAATCCCCTCATTGAGAATTTGTTTGCGCTTTACCCCGTCACTGGGCCTAGTTTTAAGCCGCACCAATTTGTCACATACATGTTTTTGCACGGAAACGTGGGGCACTTGTTTAGCAACATGCTTGGGTTGTTTTTCTTTGGTCCATTACTCGAACAACACGTTCTTGGCCCCAAACGCTTTGTGATGTTTTACTTTATTACGGGTATTGGCGCAGGTTTTCTTTACTCAGCGATTAATTTTTATGAGATGTATGAGTTAAAACAAGCGGTGGATTTGTACAGCCAATATCCTTCTCCCGAAGCATTCTTGGATTTTTTGACTCGTTTTGCACCCAATGTGAAGCACTCAGCCCTTGATTTTCTCAATAGTTTTGAAGATCAGCCTAAGAATATTTCGTACATCAACGACAGTATTGCTTTTGTAAAAAGTACCATTGACAACCGAGTCAATATCCCAATGTTAGGAGCATCGGGTGCTATCTTTGGTATTATTGCCGCTTTTGGACTCATTTTCCCAAACATGGAAATGATGTTGTTGTTTTTTCCCATTCCTATCAAAGCCAAATATTTTGTTACTTTTTACGCCTTGTACGAACTTTATGCAGGAATTAACATCCAAGATTCGGGCGTTGCTCACTTTGCCCATCTCGGAGGCATGATTTTTGCGTATATACTATTGAAAATCTGGAAAATTAGACGAATGTATTAATTTGGCTTTTTGTATCTTTTTCTCTAATTTTCAGTCACAAACCAAAACTAGTTTGTCAATAAACGGGTTATTTTGTAAAACCTACTTGAACTGAAGAGAGCGATGAGCAGCATTTTTGATGATGTTAGAGGCGAATTTTCAAAGACGAACAACGCGGTCATCAAGCTTATTTTGACCAATGTCATCGTCTTTGTGGCGATTATCATTTTGTACATCGTTTTCACGATTGCTCAATACCCCCATTATTACCAGTGGGTAATGGATCAGCTTAGTTTACCCGCGAGCTTCGGCGCTTTTTTATACAAGCCTTGGACGCTTTTGACCAACTTTTTTGTTCATCAAGGACCTTTTCATGTTTTCTTTAACATGCTATCGCTCTATTGGTTTGGGCAAGTATTGGAAGAATACCTCGGTAGCCGACGTTTGATTGCGATTTTTTTACTGGGCGGTTTGGCAGGCGGTGTCTTGTTTTTGACCATGTACAACCTAGTGCCCTATTTCCAACCTGAACTTGCCAATACCAGTTTAATTGGGGCTTCGGGCGCGGTATTTGCCGTGATTTTAGGAGCAGCCACGTTACTGCCCGAACACACCTTTTTTGTGTTTCTCATTGGCCCCGTTCGCCTCAAATATATTGCAGCCCTGTGTATTATCATCACGATGGCCCAGTTGGTAGGCCCCAATGCAGGCGGGAATTTGGCCCACTTAGCGGGAGCGATGGTTGGGTTTGGATTTATTAAATCACTCCAAAATGGGTACGATTGGGGAAAACCTATCTACACTATTGGAGAATTTTTTCAGAAAATTTTCACCTCAAAACCACGCATTCAAGTGCCTCAGCGAGCGCGTGCTACCACCTCCACTACTGCTCGTCATTTTAGTCAAAAAAGTGAGAATGCTTCGGTAATAATCCCTAATCAGGACGAAATTGACGCGATTCTGGATAAAATTTCAAAATCTGGCTACGAAAGCCTCACCCGAGAAGAGAAGCAAAAACTCTACAAAGCAAGCCAACAATAAGCCATTATCTATGTTGCTTTACCACCAATGCACCGCACAAAGTGTGGGTAGCGATTGGCATTTTTCATAACTTTGCAAAACACTTTTATCAGCAAGCAAGTTATATTTCTACGTTTAGTTTCAAGCCGTTAAACGATGCTCATAACTCCCGGTAAATTACTTTCGCAAATCAACACGCCCGATGACTTGCGAAAATTTGACTCAGCAGACCTCCCCCAAGTTTCTCAAGAACTTCGGCAGTATATCATTGATTTAGTTTCGGTGTATGGAGGACATTTTGGCGCGAGTCTGGGTGTAGTAGAACTGACTGTTGCGCTACACTATGTGTTTAACACGCCTACCGACCAGCTTATATGGGACGTAGGTCACCAAGCCTATGGTCATAAAATCTTGACGGGACGTCGGGAAGTATTTCATACAAATCGACTCTACGGTGGGATTTCTGGATTTCCTAAACGTAAAGAAAGTCCGTATGATGCCTTTGGCGTTGGACACTCTTCTACGTCTATTTCTGGGGCATTGGGTATGGCGGTGGGCGCTCAGCTAAAAGGGCTCAAAAACCAACATTCGATTGCGGTAATCGGCGACGGTGCCATGACGGGCGGTATGGCGTTTGAAGCAATGAACCACGCAGGGTCATTGGCAAATACCAATATGCTGATTATCCTCAATGACAATTGCATGAGTATCGACCCCAACGTAGGGGCATTGAAAGAATATTTGACCGACATCACTACTTCTCATACCTACAACCGTGTCAAAGAAGAAGTGTGGAATTTGTTGGGTAAAATGAGCCAATTTGGGAAAAGCGCTCGCGAGATTGTCTCAAGAGTGGAAGATGGGCTCAAAGCCACCTTGTTGCGCCAAAGTAACTTATTTGAATCGCTCAATTTGCGTTATTTTGGCCCTATCGACGGGCATGATGTTGATCATCTTGTACACGTTCTCAACGATCTTAAAGATATTCCTGGGCCTAAATTGCTCCACTGCGTAACGGTCAAAGGAAAAGGCTTTGCACCTGCCGAAAAAGACCAAACGAAATGGCACGCTCCTGGAAAATTTGATAAAATAACGGGCGAAATTTTCAAGAAAATCCCCGATACGCCACAGCCACCTAGATACCAAGAGGTATTTGGTCATACATTGGTAGAATTGGCCGAACAAAACCCCAAAGTAGTGGGTGTAACCCCTGCGATGCCGTCGGGTTCGTCCATGAACCTGTTGATGAAAGCCATGCCTGAACGTGCTTTCGACGTTGGTATTGCCGAACAGCACGCCGTCACGTTCTCAGCAGGGATGGCTACGCAAGGGTCGGTAGTGTTCTGCAACATTTACAGTACGTTTATGCAGCGCGCCTACGACCAAGTGGTGCATGATGTGTGTATTCAAGAGCTGCCAGTGGTATTTTGCCTCGACCGTGCAGGTTTTGCGGGCGCCGATGGCCCTACGCACCACGGCGCGTATGACATTGCTTATATGCGTTGTATTCCTAACATGATTGTGGCCTCGCCGATGAATGAGCAGGAGCTTCGCAACATGATGTACACGGCACAGCTCGACGAAACTCAAAACGGCAAACAAGCTTTTACGATTCGCTACCCACGTGGCGAAGGCATGATGCCGCAGTGGCGCACTCCGTTTGAAAAGCTGGAAATTGGCAAAGGAAGAAAAGTAAAAGACGGGGAAGATGTGGCGATTCTGACCATTGGCCACATCGGAAATTACGCCGTTAAAAGTTGCCAATTGCTCGAAAACGCAGGCATTAGCGCCGCGCATTATGATTTACGGTTTGTAAAACCGCTGGATGAAGAACTGTTGCACGAGGTATTCCAGAAATTCGACAAAGTGATTACTGTGGAAGACGGTTGCTTACAAGGTGGAATGGGAAGTGCAGTATTGGAATTTATGGCCGACCACGGCTACACTGCCAAACTCAAACGTTTGGGTATTCCTGACCGAATTGTAGAACACGGCGAACAAATAGAGCTTCATCGCGAATGCGGTTTTGACCCCGAAGGAATTGCAAAAACGGCTCGCGAAATGGTACATGCCGTTGTTTATTCCTAAGTCAGACGATAGTCAGACTTAAAAATTATAGCAAGTAACCAAAAGCCGTCAGACGATAGTCTGACGGCTTTTTCATAACCTCTAAGGCGATAATAACTTCAAGTAGTAAGGGTCTGACTGCCGTCTGACCCCTACTTCAGCCACTTATCAAACCACGCAAACGCTTCTGCTTGCATCTTTTTATCGAACTTATGTGGGCCAGGGTAAAATGAGCACTTGTAGCGCTCAGAAGCCCCTGCTTTGGCATAGACATCGCCCACAATTTTGTCGGCGCGTTTCATTTCGGGAAGCGTATATAAATCATCGTCTTCGTCGTTGAGTACCATTGTTGGAAGGGGAGCTCGCAATGCAAAGATTTCTGGAAAATCAAGCTCGTTGGGCAAAATAGGCACGTAGGTCATCCACGTGTGCGTGTACGATTTATGGAGTATGAGGTCTTTCCAAGTAGTCATAAAACCAACGCAAACGGCGCATTTGATACGTTCGTCCAGTCCACCCATAAACACCGTACGCATACCACCGCCCGATAATCCCGCACAGCCCACCCGCGTAGCGTCCACATCCTGACGGGCACAAAGAACATCCAACGCCTTTTTATCTTCCGCATAAAATACCCCCGCCCAAGTCGTACCTGCACTTAAAAGCGACTTAGACATTACGTGCTCGTGTTCCCCTGCCCATTCGTTATACTTACGAATATTCTCCGAATTTTCGGGGTCGTTGTCGTTCAATCCGCGACGAAGGTGCACAGGAACATCCTGCATCCATACGCGTCGGCTGGCAAATGGAAACGCATCCGACACTAGCACCACGTAACCGCGCTTGGCGATTTCGTTTGCCCAAGCCATTCCTTCGTAGTATTCCTGTTGATGTTCTTTCATCAACGGATGCTGTTGGTTCGATGTCTTGGTAATTTTTCGAGTCCCAAAATACTTATTTCCGCCGTGGTCATGGAAAGCCAAAATAGCAGGCAGAGGCCCTTTTGCATTGGCTGGTTTTAGCAAAATACCTTCCGTGGGGCGTCCGTAGGGAAGCTGCCACGTAAGTTCCTCGATATGAAGCCCGTCGTATTCATACTGTTTTTTTAGCGTCACTTGGGGCATTCCTCCAATGTCAGGGACTCCCAAACGCTCAACCAAACGCTGTTTAGCCATCTCACGCCATTGAGCGAGATTCGTCCACTCCTTGCGCCGAAAAGAAAGCGATGGAAGTTTGCTCTCAATGAGCGATACCGCCCAAGGTCCGTATAGTCCGATGAGGTTCTCCGTAGTTTCGTTGAAATTCATGAGGGTTAGTGGGGAAAAAATATCGTTTACAAACGGATTGAGCAAGTCCAGTCCCGCCATTCCAATGCTTGCTACACTGCTCTTTTTAAGAAACTTACGACGGCTTGGCATAGGGGTTAATAATTTGTTTTAAGATAAATACTTGCTCGATGCTTGGTCCAAATACATCCCACAATGGGGGTGGTTTTGCAAAATACTAGCGGGAAAAAGCGGGCTGACTTCGCCTTTCAAGCAGTTTTTTACGGCTTCGGCTTTACGCTCATCGGGCACCGAACAAATAAGGGCTGCCGATTTCATAATTTGACGAATCGACATACTAATCGCCTGTTTGGGTACGTCATCTAAGGTGGCAAACCAGCCTTCTCCTAACTGTTGACGACGGCAGGCTTCGTCGAGATTCACGACGAGGTAGGGGCTTTCGGTTTCAAAATCAGCAGGAGGGTCATTAAAGGCCAAGTGACCATTTTCACCGATTCCGACCAAAGCCACGTCAATGGGGTGTTGTAAAATAAGCCGTCCCAATCGTTCACATTCTGCTTCGGGTTGCGTTTCTCCGTCAATAAGATGGCTTATTTTCATTGTTACTTTCGTCAATACTCTTTCTTTCAAATACTTACGAAAACTAGCGGGGTGTGATTCTGACAAAGCGATGTATTCGTCCAAATGAAACATCGTTACCTTCGTCCAGTCGATGTCAGGTTCGTGAAGCAATTGATTTAAGGTTTCAAATTGGCTGGTTCCTGTCGCTAAAATTACGTTTGCTTCACCTCGTTCGGTGATAGCTTTACGGATGTAGTCAGCAGCGGCGGCGCCTGCTACTTGGCCAAGGGCTTTGGGGTTTTCGGAAATATGAATAAACATCGGGTTGTATCGCTAGTTGGGTTTGACAGACTTTCCAAGTTTTACTTTTGTAGCAATCAAACTTGGAATGTCTTTATTTGGGTTTAACGGGGGTATTTCCTCCTTGGGTAAGGGAAATGTCAACGGGGCGGTTGTTTTTCCATGCACCCGCCGTAAAATCAGGAATATCAATGGAATTGGAGCGATTGGCTACCGATTTTTCACTCAACGGCCCAATCACACTCCATGAAGCTGCATCATAAACGTCTTGATCGAGCGGGAGACCATTGCGAAGGCAATCAATCAAACGCCAATCCATCAAGAAATCCATGCCCCCGTGGCCGCCTACTTGCTTGGCCAATTCGCCAATTTTTTTGACAAGCGCGGGCTGGTATTTTTCCTCCAACGCCTTCATTTCAGTCTCCGATACCCAATCGTGTCCCGTCGAAATCTTCCCTGGTAGGGGGTATTTGAGGGCCGTTGCTTTGGTACCGCTTACGAGATGTATGCGTGAGTACGGACGCGGTGAGCTTACGTCGTGTTGCAACATAATCGTTTTGCCTTTGTTCGTCCGAATTGTCGTAGTGTTCATGTTCCCGCGAAAAGTTTTCTTGGCCAACGGCTGGAACGTCGCGTCGGTTTTGGCCAATTCTTTCACCTTAGCTTCCAACATAAAATCGTTGCTCGACATCGACACCAAATAATCCATTTTATCGCCGCGATTGATGTCCAACACTTGGCAGATAGGCCCCAAACCGTGCGTCGGGTACAGGTTCCCGTTTCGGGTATTTTCCTTTAAGCGCCACATATCGTAGCGTTTTCCTTTGTCAAAAAAAGAGTCAAAAATATCGTGAATATACGCCCCTTCGACGTGCACTACTTCCCCAAAAAAGCCTTGACGCGCCATGTTGAGCGTGAGCAATTCAAAGAAATCATAGCAGCAGTTTTCGAGCATCATACAATGTTTCTGCGTTCGTTCGGACGTTTCGACCAGCTTCCAGCACTCATCCACCGTCGTAGCGGCGGGGATTTCTACCGCTACGTGTTTGCCCTGTTCCATGGCATACAGCGCCATCGGAGCATGAAGATTCCACGGGGTACAAATGTAAATAAGGTCGAGGTCGGGGCGTTCGCAGAGTTTTTTCCAGTCATCGGTCTTCCCCGCATAGACTTGAGGGGCGTGGGAAGTTCCTTGGAGTTTTTTCTTGGCCAAATCGGTCCGCTCCGTCCGAATATCGCAGAGAGCTTTGATTTCTACGTTGTCAATGTACACAATTCGGTCGAGCGCGCCCAAGCCACGGTTACCCAGCCCAATGTAGCCAATCCGTACGGTATCGATTTTGGGAGCGCCGTACCCGCACATATTGAAGGTTTGAGGGGGAGGAAGCTGAAGCGGTGGAGGTTCGGCTGCGGTGGCTTCTTGGGTCAATGTACTCCCAGTGACGCCGAGCCCGACGAGTTTGATGAAGTCTCTCTTTTTCATAAGTGGCATTGGTTAACGGTCATGGTATTAAGGCAATCACTGTACCTTTTTACTTTCATTAATGTTACTTGAAAATCTGGGAAGAGGCTATTGGGTTGGAAGTTGAGTTTACTTGAGAAAAAGCAAGTTTTCTACTAAATTGGAAGAGTTAATCACTAAATTTGACAATGAATTAGATACGCTCACAAATAAACTACAACCAACTATGGGCATTGAAGAATTTGTTCTGACCCGTGAAAGAAGACTAGGAGAGACTGTAAATTAAACTCTGTCTAAAGGTTTTTTAACTTTACGACAGAACAATGGAAAAGACAGAATTTGAACAGA
>NZ_JBYFCH010000030.1:0-76927 GCF_057652295.1 Runella sp. R5_40
ATCTGCGGTTATCTGCGGTTTTAGAATCAGCGTAAATCTGCGGGTAAATTATAAAGAAACTTAATAAACAACGTACTTAATTTAAGCCTTGGTCTTTGTCAAAGTTCAAGACTTAAACAAAGGAGGGTTTACGAAACTTTATAGGTGATTAGCAAAATTAAACACATAGTACACAAATCTAAAGGTCGATGCGTCTGACCGATTTCTTTGTTTACTATGTGTTTATTCTAATTGTGCTCTATGTGTTTTAAAGGGAAGGGAATGTTACTAAATCCTGCATTTATTTGTACACCCACAAAATACCAAGGCTTAATTTGGGAATGAAATTTTTCCCATCGAAACACTGGGGACTCCCTCTCTTGTGCCAAAGTCAAGGTTATTTCCACAAAGCGTTTCGTTGGCCAAAATGGCAAACAAAACCGCTTCTTTGGCATCTCCTGATATCCCTAAGGAATCGGTGGCATCCATCGGAAAGTCGGGAAGTAATTTGCGAAGTGCCTCAATGAGGGCAGGGTTGTGCATTCCCCCCCCGCTCAAATACAAATGATATTCTTGGTCTTTTTGGCACACTTTTAAAATGGCCTCAGCGATGGTTTCTGCCGAAAACTGAGTAAGGGTAGCGACCAAATCTTCGGGGGATAAGGAGGTGGTATTGCTGCGTTGCTGGGCAATTCGCACGTACTCCAAACTGAATAATTCGGGGCCCGTTGTCTTGGGAAAGGGCCCTTTAAAAAAGGCATCTTTTTTTAACGCGTCCAACAAAGATTGATTGACATGGCCACTTAGAGCCACTTTTCCATCTTGGTCGTAGGGCAAGTTAAAAAACTTACGCATAAAAGCGTCGATGAGGGTATTGCCTGGCCCAGTATCGGTGACGAACACCTCTTGGGCATTGAGCGACCCTGGCAGATACGTAAAATTGGCTATTCCGCCCATGTTGAGCATGATGCGGTTTTCATCTTTTTTGGAAAAAATAAAATAGTCGCCATAGACAGCAAGGGGCGCACCTTCACCACCCGCCGCGCAGTGTTTTTGCCGAAAATCACTCAGGGTAATAATGCCCGTCGTTACGGCGATATGGTCGCCATCGCCAATTTGAAGGGTAGCGTTGGGGTATTTATCTAGCCGATGCAAAATTTTGGGAGCATGAAAAACCGTTTGCCCATGACTAGCGACAACATCAATGTCTTGCGGGTCAATTTGCCATTTCTTCAAACAATCCAGCACGAGTTTTCCGTGCAAATTTCCGACCCACGGGTTGAGGAGACAAAGGTGTTGGAAATCAATTTCTTTTTTGGCAAAAACCCGACGAATTTCATCTTTGATGTCATCACCAAAGGCAATGGTATCGAATTTTTCGAGGGTAAGCGTTGTCTTTGCACCATGCCCACTAAAACGACATAGGGCTATGTCTAAACCATCCATGGATGTCCCAGACATGAGCCCTATGATTCGTCGCGTTGGCTTTTGTGCAATCTCAACTAATTTACTGAGGTTTGCATTCATTCGCCTGTCGATTAAAAATGTCTATCACCAGCTTCGCGGCGTCCCAACATCACGGCACCTACCATGGCAATTAGGAACAATACCGACGCTAATTCAAAAGGAAGTAAATAATCGTTGTAAAGTACATTGCCGAGGCTTTCGACCATCCCTACTTGTGAATCAAATTCGTAAGGGTTGTAAGAGCCAAATTGTGATTTACGCAACACACCGACCATGATAACCCCGAGGGTTCCACCCACAATAGTTGCCGCGATTTTGACTAAATTGGTTTTCGATTCTTCGTCTTCTTGACGCAAGTTCAAGAACATAATGACAAATAAGAAAAGTACCATGATAGCCCCTGCATAAACGATGATATTAACAGCAGCTAGGAATTGGGCGTTTAGAAGCACATAATGTCCTGATAAACAAAAGAAAGTGCCAATCAAAAAAAGTACGCTGTGAATCGGGTTTCTTGCTAAAACGACCATTAGCCCGCACAAAATCGTCAAAAACGAAAGTACGTAGAAAAAGATAGCGGCGGGGGTAAGGTTATTAATAAAAGTTGAAAAGTCCATCTTTAAGGTAGTTTACAGTTGTGTTCTTGGTTGTGCTACGATACCTTTCAAATCTTGTTCGTGCGCTTCTTCTCTGGTCCAAGCGGTGCGTAAATAGCGGTTGTTCATATTTTCGGCCAACTTGTCTTTACCCCAAATTACTTGATCACGTTCAGTAAATACGGGCAGAAACTCATCGTGACGAAGGTAAATGGCTTGTTTTGGACAAGCTTCCTCACACAGCCCGCAGAAAATACAACGTAGCATGTTGATTTCATACACGGCAGCGTATTTCTCTTCCCGATAAAGATTTTCTTCTCCTTTTTGGCGTTCTGAAGCCACCATTGAAATCGCCTCAGCAGGACAAGCTACGGCACACAAACCGCAGGCAGTACAGCGTTCGCGGCCTTGGTCGTCGCGTTTGAGGACGTGGCGCCCGCGAAATACGGGGCCTAGGTTCTTTTTAACTTCAGGATAACTGATGGTCACTTTTTTCTGAAAAAAGTGCTTAATCGTAATCCCTAGACCTGTGACGATGGCAGGAAGATAAATCTTCTCTGCAAAGGTCATTTCTTTATTACTAACTTGTTTTGAACGATTCGTAAGTTGCATAACTCAAAGGTTTACAGTTCCTAGTTTACAGTTTACAGGGCGATAATTAGTAAGCTGTAACACTTGTAAGCTATTTCAAAAGTGAAACTACTAAGGGTTTCAAGTACAAAATGGCGCCCCCCGTCAAGATAACATTGACAATGGCCAATGGAATAAGTCCTTTCCAGCCGAGGTTCATTAATTGGTCGTAACGGAAACGAGGCAATGTCCAACGTACCCACATGTAGAAGAATACAAAGAACAATGACTTACCAAAGAAAGCCAACGTACCTACTAATGTAGCAAGGTTGTGGCCCGTAATTTCTCCCGTTGCAGCAATCAATTTGGCTTGTACCCAATCCATGCCTGGGTAGTTGTACCCACCAAAGTAAAGACTGGCAATCATTGCGGATGAAACAAACATGTTGATGTATTCAGCAAAGAGATAGAAACCAAGTTTCATCGAGCTATACTCCGTATGATACCCACCAATGAGCTCTGTTTCACACTCAGGAAGGTCAAAAGGAGTACGGTTACACTCGGCAAACGCACAGGTAATGAAAATAACAAAACCCAACGGTTGATAAAATATATTCCAGTTGCCGCCGTGCTGTTGCTCCACGATATGACGGATAGAAAGTGACCCAGTCATCATCAAAATGGCAACAATAGCCAAACCCATTGAGATTTCGTAACTGATGTTCTGCGAAGCCGCACGAATGGCGCCTAAAAGCGAGAATTTGTTGTTGGAAGCCCAACCTCCCACCATGATTCCATACACACCAAGCGAAACAACGCCAAACACGTATAGGATTCCAATGTTAACGTCGATGGCTTGTACGGCCACATCCCAAACTTTACCAGGGGCGGCTTCGTACTTGATGCTGTCGCCAAACGGAATAACCGCGCTGGTCATTAAGGCGGTAAGCATGGAAAGACACGGGCCTAAAATAAACAGCCATTTGCTGGCATGTGATGGAATGAAGTCCTCTTTAAAGAACATTTTGACGGCATCGGCGATGGGTTGCAATAACCCAAACGGGCCTGCACGGTTAGGGCCAATACGGTCTTGAATAAAGGCTGCCACCTTGCGTTCTGCATAAGTGGAGTAAGTTGCTATCAACAGGGTAATGGCAAAAATGAGTAATATTATAATTGCCTTGATGATAAAAGCTGCGTCTATTGAAAAAGCCATAATCGAAGTGACTGTTTTTTAGTTGTTCTCGGCCAATGAACGTTGATTGGCTTTCGCGTTATTTTCTTTACTCAGTTCCCGAATGGTGCTGTTGTCAGTGACAAACGGGCGAGAGTCGTCAATTTGCTTGTATTGCGAGGCCGCTACTTTCAAACCAAACTCTGGTTTTTTCAAGTCAGCGCGGTATTTATTGGCCATAATCACCGAGTAACGTGCCACTTTCATGGGGCCTTCGATGGTCCAGTCACTGGTTTTTTTACGTTCAAAACGGCAGGTATTACAGATAAATTCTTTGACTTCGCCCCATTCGTTTTTGCGCGCAGTAACGCGGATTACTTCATCTCCACGGTACCACAACGTCACTTTACCACTGCATTTTTCACAATCACAATGTGCATCTACAGGCTTTGTGAACCAAACACGGTTTTTGAAACGGTAGGTCTTATCCGTCAATGCACCTACTGGGCAAACATCAATAACGTTTCCTGAGAAATCATTATCAATGGCTTTTTCGATGTACGTACTAATTTCGGCATGGTCGCCACGGTTCATCACCCCGTGTACACGTTTGTTGGTGATTTGGTCAGCAGTAAACACACAACGGTAGCACAAAATACAACGCGTCATGTGTAATTGAACATACGGGCCAATGTCTTGCTTTTCAAACGTACGACGGTCTTCTTCGTAGCGCGTTTGAACACGACCATGCTCAAACGCAAAGTCTTGAAGGTGGCATTCGCCTGCTTGGTCGCACACTGGGCAATCGAGCGGGTGGTTGAGGAGCAAAAACTCCACGATTCCCTTGCGGGTTTCTACCACGGCTTCGTTGGTGGTGTTTTCAACAATCATACCATCTTGCACCGTAGTAATACACGAAGGTACCAACTTAGGCATAGGGCGCGGGTCTTTGGCTGACCCTGCGGATACTTTTACCAAGCAAGCACGGCATTTTCCACCCGAACCCTTCAATGGTTCATAGTAGCACATAGCTGGAGGTGCAAGGTGCATTTTTGTAGGATCGGCTTCGGCGATTTTACGGGCCGCTTGCATGATGGTCGTTCCAGGCGGCACTTCGATTTCGATACCGTCAAACGTTATTTTGAATAACTGCGGTGCAGTAGTTTCCATGTATTATTCGTAGTTCAAAATCAAACTTCAATCTCTTAAACTAATTCCATTTCACCACGGTACACTGCACCGGGTTTTGTTGCTTCGAGCGGATGGGTCACGTGCCATTCAAATTCATGACGGAAGTGACGAATGGCCGCCGCTATTGGCCAAGCTGCTGCATCTCCCAATGGACAGATGGTGTTTCCTTCAATTTTCTTGGCTACGTCCACCAACAAGTCAATGTCACGCATGTTTCCTTTGCCGTGTTCGATGCGGTCGAGCACTTTATCCATCCAGCCAGTTCCTTCGCGACAAGGTGAACATTGTCCGCACGACTCGTGGTGGTAGAAACGGGCAAAGGTCAACGTATTGCGAACGATACAAGTGGTTTCATCCATGACGATAAATCCGCCCGATCCAAGCATGGTACCTGTGGCAAAACCTCCGTCAGACAATGATTCATACGTCATCAAACGTTTGTCACCATTGGCCAATGTTAGGATAAGGTTGGCTGGCAAAATAGGTACAGAAGAACCTCCTGCTACCACCGCTTTGAGGTGGTGCCCAGGGCGAATCCCGCCACACCATTCGTCAGCATAAATAAAGTCTTCCACTGTAATACCTAATGGAATTTCATAAACGCCAGGTTTGTTGACGTGGCCAGAAACCGAAATAAGCTTCGTTCCTGTGCTACGACCTACCCCAAGTGCCGCATAAGCTTCACCACCGTTGTTGACAATCCAAGGTGTATTTGAGATAGACTCCACGTTATTAACCACCGTAGGACATTGGTAAAGCCCCTTGACGGCAGGGAACGGTGGCTTGTTGCGTGGGTTTCCACGTTTTCCTTCCAATGATTCAAGAAGGGCGGTTTCTTCTCCGCAGATGTAAGCACCGCCGCCTGGTTGAACGACCAATTCAAGGTCATAGCCAGTTCCCAAAATATTTTTTCCTAAAAAGCCCGCAGCTTTTGCTTCTTCAATGGCTCTTTCAAGGATGTGAATGACGTACATCAATTCACCACGTACATAAATGAATGATTTTTTGGCACCAAGCGCAAAACTTGAAACAATCATCCCCTCAATCAACAAGTGAGGGTTGTTTTTCATTAAATAGTGGTCTTTGAAAGTACCAGGTTCTGACTCATCGGCGTTGCAGACCAAGTAGCGAGGAACTCCTTCTGGTTTGGCCAAAAAGCTCCACTTCATTCCCATCGGGAAACCTGCTCCACCGCGTCCTCTGACACCTGATTTTTTGACTTCCTCCACGATTTCGTCAGGAGTCATTTTTTTCAATGCCTTTTCTACCGCAGTATAACCGCCCATCTTACGATAGACTTCGAAGGTGTCGATACCGGGAACATTTATGTGTTCGGTAAGAATTTTTACTGGCATAGTATATCGATGAAATATCTTTTAGTCTTTGCTTAATTCGTCAATGATTTCGTCAATCTTGTCATTGGTCAGGTTCATGTAGTACTTTTCACGAACCTGAAAGACGGGTCCCCATCCGCAGGCAGCCAAGCACTCCACTTCTTTGATGGTAAATTTGCCATCAGCGGTAGTTTCGCCCGTATCAATTCCCAATTTTGTCTTGAGGTATCCATAAACATCTTCACCACCCATGAGGCAGCAAGGACCCGTACGGCAATACTCAATGACGTGTTTGCCAACGGGGTCAAGGTGAAACATGGTATAAAACGATGCCACCTCATATACTTCAATGGGCAAAATAGTGAGCAATCCAGCCACATAATCCATCACCTCAGGACTTACCCAGCCATATTGTTCTTGGGCAAGGTGAAGCAAAGGCAAAAGGGCAGATTTTTGTTTACCTTCTGGATAGCGAGCTATGATTTCTTTGGCTTTGGCTAGACGCTCGGTAGTAAAAGCAACAGTATGTGTAGTTTCAGTCATTTTCAAAGTCGATTAAGCATCCAACTCACCTGCAATTACGTTAAGACTACTCATGGTCACGATAGCATCTGAGATGGTGCTACCAACGCACATTTCAGGATAAGCCTGATAATAAATAAAACACGGACGACGGAAGTGCAAACGGTAAGGCGTACGTCCACCATCGCTGATTAAGTAGAATCCAAGTTCTCCGTTTCCACCTTCAACAGCATGATACACCTCGCCAACGGGAGCGTCGATTTCACCCATCACAATTTTGAAGTGATAGATGAGTGCTTCCATGCTACGATATACTTCTTGCTTTGGAGGCAGATAGTATTCTGGGGCATCGGCAAAGTAAGGGCCTTCTGGAAGATTTTTCAACGCTTGCTCAATGATGCGAAGGCTTTGCCAAATTTCCTCGTCACGAACCATGAATCGGTCGTATGTATCGCCATGTTGTCCAACTGGAATGTCAAATTCAAAATCTTCGTACGAAGAATAAGGGTTCATCACCCGAACGTCGTAGTCCACCCCAGCAGCACGAAGGTTTGGCCCCGTAAAGCCGTAACTCATAGCACGCTCGGCAGAGATAGCGCCAACCCCAACGGTACGATCCATAAAAATACGATTGCGGTTAAATAACCGTTCGAATTCTCTGAAAATAGGGGGGAATGTCGTCAAAAACTCATTGATTTTGCGAATCGCTTCTTTCGACAAATCGCGTTCCATTCCACCTACGCGACCCATGTTGGTTGTCAAACGCGCACCACACATTTCTTCGTAAATTTCATAGATTTTTTCACGGTACTCGTAGATGTACAAAAAGCCCGTAAATGCTCCTGTGTCAACGCCTAAGATACCGTTACAAACGATGTGGTCGGCAATACGTGCCAGCTCCATCATAATAACGCGAATGTATTGAGCCCGTTTTGGAACCTCAACGCCGAGGAGTTTTTCAACCGTCATGTGCCATCCCATGTTATTGATAGGAGACGAGCAGTAGTTCATGCGGTCGGTGAGGGTCGTAATTTGGTAAAACGGACGACGCTCGGCAATTTTTTCAAAAGCGCGGTGGATATACCCGACTGTTTGTTCCCCAGCAATGATTTTTTCACCATCCATCGTCAACACGTTTTGGAAAATACCGTGTGTGGCGGGGTGGGTAGGGCCAAGGTTGAGGGTAGTCAGTTCATTGACGTATTGTACTGGTTCGTCTTTGACAAGAGTACCGCTAGTTGATTTGGCAATGTTAGCTTCGGTCATTTCTTGTTTTACTTAAAATTATCTTCCAAAAAGAGCATCAATTTTATCTTCACGGGTAGCGTCTTCCAACGGATATTCGCGGCGCATTGGGTGGTAATCCATTTCTTCCATGTTCAGGATACGAATTAGATTAGGGTGGCCATCGAAGATGATTCCGAAGAAATCAAACGTTTCGCGTTCCATCCAATTGGCGCTTGCATATACTTCGGAGGCCGTTGGAATGTGCAAATCGGCTTCTGCCAAAAAGACTTTAATACGTACCCGAAAATTGTGAATAAAACTGTGCAAGTGATATACCACACAGTATTCGGTGGCGGGGGTGGTGTCAGGAAAATGTACCCCAGTAATATCTGTTAGAAAGCCAATTTTAAATTCTGAGTGATTTTTGAGGTATTCGAGCATTGGAATAATCTGCTCACGCGTGGTAGTCAACGTGAGCAACCCAAATGGCTCTTCAAAATCATATACATCATCCCCAAATTTCTTGACGATTTCTTCTGCTACTGATTGATTGTTGAGCATAAGTCTCAATGATAAAATCGATGATTACTGAATGTTATACGATGCCAAAAGTGCTTGATACTCGGCACCATTACGACGGCGGAGTGATTCGTTGTGGGTAAGTTCACGTACTTGCATGATGCCTTCCAAAATTTGCTCAGGGCGAGGAGGGCAACCAGGTACATATACATCTACAGGAATAACGCGGTCGATGCCCTGCAAAACGCTGTACGTATCGAAAACACCACCACTTGAAGCACACGCACCAATGGCAATAACCCAACGAGGTTCGGCCATTTGAAGGTAAACTTGTTTCAAGACAGGGGCCATTTTCTTGGCAATGGTTCCTGCAACCAGCAACATGTCAGCTTGGCGAGGTGAGAAACTAGGACGCTCTGAACCAAAACGAGCCAAGTCATAACGCGAAGCCATGGTGGACATAAACTCAATTCCGCAGCAAGACGTCGCAAACGGCAATGGCCACAACGAGTGACTACGGGCCAAACCTACTACTTTATCAAACGAGGTAGCAAAGAAGCCCGAACCTTCGAATCCTTCAGGGGCTTCTACTATTTTTATATCAGTTGCCATAATTGATGGTTAATCGTTGTTATTTTTCCCAGTCTAAAACACCTTTGCGGATAATGTAGTAGAAGCCAGCCAAAAGCAAGCCCATGAATAAAATCATTTCTACAAATCCTAGCGACCCTAATTTTTGGAAATTGACCGCCCAAGGGTACATAAAAATAACCTCCACGTCAAACAAGACGAAAAGAATAGCTACTAGAAAATACTTGATGGAAATAGGAGTACGCGCATCTCCTTTTGATTCGATACCACATTCAAAAGCTTCGTCTTTACGCTCACTGTTTCGCTTTGGACCAATAGAGTGCGTTACTATCATGGTCACCACGATGAAGGCCAATGCCAAGCCTAGTTGAATGAGGATAGGTAGGTAGTCTGAAGGTAAATAATTCATTCGTATGGGGATTGGTTAATGCAGATTAACTTAATACTCAAAATTAGGAATGTCCGTTAAGTAAACCAAATGTTAGGGCTTTGGTTTTTGAACGGCGCTGTAAAATTAATAAGAAAGGCTTCTGTACACCACAGAAGCCCCGAAAATATCAATAATCTATAATAATTCGTCGTGAATCGTTGAGGGTGGTGGACGAAATTTTGAAAATATATTCCCCATCTGGGAGGTGCGACAAATCCACTACTTTGCGGACGTCCAACACGGGAAGTTTCTCACGGTAAACCACTTGACCCGAAATGTGGGCGACGGTTATCTGCACATTTGTCAGGTCTTGGAAGGTTTCAATGGCAATTTTTCCATGACGACTCGGATTGGGATAAATTATTAAACCTTCTTCCTCACCAGCGGGGCGAACGGTTATTTCTGAAGAAAAAGGAGATACACACGTACGTGAACTGCCGCCCGTCGATGATACAAACGTCACCCGAGAACGGACACTGAATGCACCAATAGATGTTGTCTTGATGGCAGATTGCTTGTTGGGCAGTGCGCGGCTACCTTGTTGCCAGTCCCAAGAAATGGCCGAAACCTTTGAGTCAGCAAACGAATAGATCGTAGAATCAACAGCCGCTTGTACACTGTAAGGACCTGATTGAACAATAGACGGAGCCTTTATGCTGATAGTTTTAATGGTTACTGGTGACGAAACAGCAGAACTACACCCGTAAATATTTGAAATTCTAGCAGTGTATTGGCCTGGGTTTTTTACCGAAATAGTTCTGCCTTCAAATGAATTACTCCAAGTAACGGTATTAACAGCTGATACATTGACCGACAAGGTGATGGTCGAGTCAGCACAAATTACTTGTTCGCCACTTGGTGTAATGGTTGGAACAGGTGGTTCAACGTTTTCAGTCACTGTGATAGGGGCTGTCAAGTAGGTATTCCCTGCGTTATCTTTCATCGTAACTTGGTAGGTACCTGCTCCCTTTACCGTAATGATTTGGGTAGTTTCACCAGTACTCCACAAGTAAGAAGAAAAGCCATTGGGCGCTTTGGCATTAAAACTAACAGCAGGGGTATTGCAACTGATAGAAATGGGTAAAACTGTCCGTGCCATAACGGGCACCACGGTGGCAAAAAAGCTTGGAGGAAGAGAATTATCCCACGCCCGTGCTACATCTACCAAGCCTTGGCCTTGGAAGTGAACGTAGTCGTCTTCGCCATTGACGGGATTTTTGGCAAGTCGCGGTACTTGAATATTATCGGTGAAAGGCCCACCGTAACATTTGTTAAATGGAATATTAATGACGGCTGTTTGGGCGTCAATTACATCTTGAGATACAAACGAGGCGCTGTTGAAGGCATAACGAGAAGTGCGCGACAACACCCATGGAAGTGACGATAATACTTCTCCTTGCTCAATGCGAGCAACGTTTACTAAGCCTTGTAATGAATTTTGGTAAGCTGCTTTTGTTACACGGGCGGCGGCATCGTTTTCTCCTTGCAACCATAAAACAGCCCGTAATCCTAAGATAGAACCATAGTATTGGAGCGATGCTTTGAGGTTAGCATAAGGCATGCCTGGAGGTAAGAATACGCCTGGAACTCGGCTCTCAACGGGCTTGCCATTGGCGGCATCTAACCAGTTTTGGGTAGAAGTGTCAAACCAAGAGGCGTTCATGAACATCACGGGAACATTGAGCTTTCTGACGAGCAAGTCGCCCAAGGCACCCCAGCACCAAGCGCTGCGTCCACGAGGTCCAATGACCATATTGGCGGTAACCTGAGCGAAAGTAAGTGTCGGATTGTTGGTTTTGTCTGAATTTTGATTGTCCCAAGTTACGGCATTTACGCGGTCATCAGTGGCAGCGGGAGCGCCAAAATCGAAGAAGCCTTGGGCATTGGATTGGCCTGCAATCAGAAATACTTCCCCAACACCTACCCGACTGATGGCGTCACGTCCTATCTGGTTTGGGCCATAAAATCCCCTTACTTCTAGCGTGTACCACCCCCCACGGCCTGTCAGAGTACCTAAAAAAGTGCCTCCACTGGGATTTGTTTGAATGGTAGTCCAGTCAGTGGCTTGTCCTTGCCCTGCGAGCACAGGTACTAGCCGTGCTTCGATGCGGTCAACCGCTTGGGTATAGTAGCCGCCAATAGAAATAACTGCTTGGTTGGCGTTGTTACGCTGAAAAATGGCTCTTTCGACGGGAAAAGTAATTTTGACTTGGGCCATCAACGTACCTACTGTCATAAACACAATCAGTAACACATTCAACCAGCGCCAGTAAGTAGTTGTTCTTCTCTGCATAATCATGACGGACGTTTCGATTTTTAAGTTTTTTGCGGCGCAAATTTAAAATTATCACACTACTTTTCACACTGCTATTCAAAGTTATTATGGTTTCCAGACTTGTTTCACTAAATTTGTGGCCTCATTTTATTTGCGTTTACTATGTTTGAAAGCTTACAGGATAAATTAAACAAAGCCATTCGAACCCTCAAGGGGAAAGACAGAATTACGGATATTAACGTAGCCGCCACGATTAAAGAGGTGCGCCGCGCCTTGGTGGACGCCGACGTTAACTTCAAAGTTGCCAAAGAAATTACGGACAGAATCAAAGATAAAGCCCTCGATCAGAAGATTTTGATTGCGGTTGAGCCTGGGCAAATGTTCGTAAAAATTGTCCATGAAGAGTTGACTGAATTGATGGGTGGGCATGCCGAAGGTATCAATACTAAAGGTGATCCTGCCGTAATTTTGATTGCGGGTCTTCAAGGTTCGGGTAAAACAACGTTTTCGGGTAAATTGGCCAGCTCACTCAAACGCCAAGGGCGTCAGGTGTTGTTGGCGGCCTGTGATATTTACCGTCCTGCGGCGATTGACCAGCTGAAAGTGCTTGGTGAGCAAATAGGTGTAGAAGTTTTTGCCGAGCCAGAAAATAAAAATGCAGTAGAAATTGCCCAAAACGCCATTGCCCACGCCAAAAAGTCGGGCAAGAAAATTGTGATTGTCGATACAGCGGGTCGTTTGGCCGTTGACGAGGTCATGATGCGTGAGGTTGAAAATATCAAAGCAGCCCTAAAGCCTTCCGAAATTTTGTTCGTTGTTGACTCAATGACGGGGCAAGATGCGGTAAATACGGCCAAGACGTTCAATGAACGTTTGAACTTTGACGGGGTTGTACTTACCAAATTAGACGGTGATGCTCGTGGGGGAGCGGCGCTTTCAATTCGCCAAATTGTAGATAAACCGATTAAGTTTATCTCAACGGGCGAAAAAATGGAAGCCCTTGATAGTTTCCACCCTGATCGTATGGCGAGCCGTATTTTGGGAATGGGAGACGTACTTTCGTTGGTAGAACGCGCTCAACAAGCCTTTGACGAAGACGAAGCGAAGCGTTTGAACGCCAAAATGCGTCAAAATAAGTTCGATTTCAACGACTTCTTGGGACAATTACAACAAATCAAAAAGATGGGTAACGTCAAAGATTTGTTGGGAATGATTCCAGGCATGGGAAGTGCCGTGAAAGATATGGATATCGACAACGATTCTTTCAAACCGATTGAGGCCATCATCCAGTCAATGACTCCGAAAGAACGCGAAAACCCAGACATGATTGACAATAGCCGTAAGAAACGTATTGCAACAGGTAGTGGTACATCTTTACAGCAAGTAAATAATCTTTTGAAACAGTTTGACGAAATGCGCAAAATGATGAAAAAGATGAATACAATGGAAAAAATGGGTAAACTTAAAATGAGATAAAACCATTTTCAAATGTTTTTAACGCAGAACCAATCATTAAACCCCGCTCGGACTTTTCTCCGAACGGGGCTTTTTTTAGGCTTATTCTTGGGAATGGCTCAGGTGAAAGCTCAATCGGTAGGATACTACCCTTGGAATGGCCTGATTTCGGTGAGTACAAACCCTGCCAAGGTTTTTTGGCTGGATGCTCGCCTACAAACCAACACCTTGTTTGGAAGCCTTAGTACGGAGGTGTTGCCTTTGTTTAATTTTAAACAAACAAGCGCCGCTCAATTTTATGCAGGCGGGGGCGTACGGTTTAATTTTATTGGGGTGTTGGCCAATCAAACAAAAAATGTGGTGGAAGGCTATTCGCTCAATATCGGAACGCGCGTTTCGCTCTTTAAAACAGTGCCCCAAGTAAAAATTGCGTTAGAAATTGCCCCTTACGTCGAGCGAAAGTTTGAGTCGGGCATTCTAAAAAGTAACTTTGGGCTGATTTACACCTTTGGAAAAAATAGCGGAGAATGGAAGAAATAGCATTTTATGGCTTTTCAGCACTTGCAGTGGGGGCAGCCCTTACGATACTCTTTACCCGCAATGTGATGTATGCCGCTTTGAGTTTGTTTATTACTTTATTGGGGGTTGCGGCGCTGTTTGTCTTGGCAGGAGCCGATTTTTTGGCAGTGGCTCAGTTACTTATTTACGTAGGTGGGGTGTTGATTCTCCTCATTTTTGGGGTCATGCTGACGCACCGAGCCGACCGAACGGATAGCCAACAGGCGAATATTGTCCTGACGACCCACGTAAACCATTTTTGGGGAACTGTGGTGGCGTTGGCCATTTTTGGCGGTTTATTCTGGTTGATTGTTCATGCCAATTTTCTTATTCTACACGGCCCCGACGATGTGATTGACCCAGCCGTTAGAAGTACAACACTACGTCAGTTTGGGATTCATCTAATGACAACCCACGTTTGGGCTTTTGAAGTAATAGGTATTTTGTTGCTCATGGCCCTGATTGGCGCTACCTATTTGGCCGTTAAGCGAGAAAAATAGAAAAATTAAAACAGGATTTTTTGAACTTAAAGAAGCTAGACTTTACGTGATAAGACCATCATTTTTACAAGCTGGAGACCGAGTAGGGGTAGTGGCAATGGCCAGTAAAGTGTCGTACCCATCATTGGAAGAGGGGTTGCGAATTTTGCGAGAAGACTGGGAGCTTGAGGTAGTTGAAGGTCACACCCTCTATTCTCATTACAACCAGTTTGCAGGAACCGACGAGCAGCGACGTCAAGACTTACAACACATGCTTGACGACCCGAGCATAAAGGCTATTTTCTCGGCGAGAGGTGGTTATGGTAGTTCAAAAATTATTGATACCCTCCATTTTCAAAAGTTTAAAAAATCGCCCAAATGGCTGGTAGGTTTTAGCGATATTACGGCCGTACACTGCCACTTGCACCGCCTTGGTTTTGAGAGTTTGCACGCTACTATGCCAAAGTTATTTGGCCAAGAAGGCGCTGAAAATGCGCTTGAATCGCTGCGTAAAGCGCTTTGGGGAGAGCAACTTGCGTATGATGTGCCTGTCCATCCGTACAACCGAAATGGCAAAGCAGCGGCAACGGTAGTGGGTGGTAATTTATGCCTTTTAGCGCATTTGCTAGGGTCACGTTCTGAGATAGACACACGCGGTAAAATTTTATTTATCGAAGATGTAGAAGAATACTATTACAACCTCGACCGTATGATGGTTCAATTGAAACGAGCGCGTAAGCTAGATCAACTGGCGGGCATCGTCGTGGGGCAATTTACCGACCTCAAAGACAACGAATCTGCTTCTTTTGGTAAAAATCACTTCGAAATTATCAGTGACTACGTGCAAGAATTTGACTATCCCGTCGCCTTTGATTTTCCCGTCGGGCACGTCGCTGATAACCGTGCCATGGTAGTCGGACGACATGCGCTGCTGGAAGTGACGTCCGAAAATACTCGCTTGTGTTTTGACTCCTAAGTATATTTTTCTGTAACTTGCCCTATCTCTGCCTTTTGACAGAGGAAGTTATGGCCTAAACTCCCAGGTAAGTGTACAGATTATTCCTCTTCTTTCTAGGAATTCAGTTGGTAAGCCGATGCTTGTTTGCGCAGGATTATCGGGTGGAACATATTGGGGTAGAAAAAGGGCTATCACAAGGTTCGCCGTATCACATGCTCAAAGACTCACGGGGGTTTATGTGGTTTGGTACGCAAGATGGTTTGAATCGTTACGATGGACATTCGTTTAAGGTATATAAACCAGACCCCAACAACCCTTACACGCTTCATGGGGTAAATATTGCGGGCATCGTTGAAGATCGCCGTGGCAATATTTGGCTAGGTACCGAGGAAGGGTTGAATTGTTATGAACGTTCGACAGAGCATTTTACCCTCATTGTTGACAAAAAACACGCGGGTATCAAAAAACGAACCGCTCCGTTTTATGCCGATCAAGACGAGCTTTGGTATATCAGAGAAGGCGAGGGGATGTTGGCGTATCACTTCAAAACCAAAACCCATCGGGTGATTGCGCCAGAGGTATTTATTTCTCAGGATTTTGACTACATTGATTGGACCACGCGAACGCCTGCGGGAGATGTTTGGATGGTGGGCGACAAAGGGGTAGTGCGGTATAATATCAAAGAAAAAAAATACCATTATTATTTTAGCCAATCTCCCAAAAACGAACTCGGCACTCCACTTAATATCATTTGTTTGTACGTGGACGCCAAAAATACGGTTTGGCTGGGGTCGTTAAACGGCGTCATTCGTATTGACAATACCTATACAACTTTTCAATTCTTTGATAAATCGGTAGAAGGACAGCCGATTGGGGCAGTGTATAGCATTGCTGAGGGCATCAATAAAAAATTGTGGATAGGAACCCAACGAAATGGTTTTTGGATTTTGAATCCCGCCAAATTGACCCTGCAACCTTTGTCGTTACCCTTGGTCACACCCCGAAAATTAGACAATTACGAGATTACCCGTATTTACGTTGACAATAGAGGAATTATTTGGGCGAACGTTGACCCAGATGGGCTTTTAAAAGTAATTCCGAATGCTTCTGTTTTGCGAAAAGTAACCGATACCCCCGATTCGCCAGATGAAAGGCGTTTGGATAATTTTTCGGTTCGGTGTTTTGCCCAAAGTCCCGATGGGAACGTGTGGGTGGGCACCGAAGGTAGTTTAAACGTATATCAACCCAAAAACCGCACCATCATCAAGCGATACCTGACGAAGGCTGCCATGCCAACCATTCCTTCGTTAAATTTTATAAAATCGTTGCTTCGCGACAGCCATAATCGGATGTGGTTAGGCACGTACGGTGGCATTATGTATTTTGATCCAAAGGCAGAAAAATTTACGCTTTTTCAGTTTGACAAAAACCCTTCTCGAAACAACTATACACGAAACATTACTGAACTTTCTGACAGTTTATTTTTACTTGGTACTCCGCAAGGCCCGTGGATTTTTAATGTCCAAAAGGCAACTTTTTCACGTCCTCCCATGCTGAAAAATCGAAATGTGTTTTCGGTGTTTCAATCCAAAGATAGTACCATTTGGGTGTCGTCTTATTTTGATGGATTGTACGGATATCGTTACCGAAACAACCAATGGAAGCAGGTATATTATGGAATGAAGTATTTCAATATCAATGTGATACGCGAAGATACAATTCGTGGAAAGCTTTGGGTTGGTACGGAGAAAGGGCTGCTCGAACTAAATCCAAAAAATAGGGTTTATCGCTTTTATAACGACCGAAATGGCCTAGCCAATTCGTATATTTATGGGATAATTATCGACAAAAAAAGAGACTTGTGGCTCAGTACAAATCACGGTATTTCGCACTTTGATCAACAAACAAACCAGTTCCGAAATTTTGATGTAGCTGATGGCATTCAGGGATACGAGTATAACGGGAATGCGTTTTTGGAGACCAGTGAAGGAGAGATATTTTTTGGTGGGGTAAAAGGTTTTAACAGTTTTTATCCCGAACGAATGCGGAAATTATCCTTTAAGCCTAGTGTTCATTTGTACAATTTTAGTGTAAATGAAGCAGCCTATCCATTGGAAAAACAAATCAACGAAACCGATGCCGTTTCGTTACCCTATTCCCAAAATACCTTTTCGTTGGAATTTGCGGCCATTGATTTTTACAGTAATGGCCGAAATGCATACAAATATAGGCTGGAGGGGCAAGACGATGATTGGGTGCGCAGTGGTAGTAAAAATTATGTGCGGTATGCTAACCTCGCACCAGGTCGATACGTTTTTCGGGTGATGGCCTCCAACCGTGATGGGCTGTGGAGTGATGATGAAAAGAAGCTTTTTATTCGGATACAACCTCCGTTTTGGCAAACGTGGTGGTTCTATTTTGTTTGTACGGGTTTGTTCGGTTATGTGGCTTTTGTGGCAGGGAAAAACAGACTTGTTCGTTTGAAAGAAAAAGAACAAGAAAGACTACGAATTGCTTTGGATGCGCAGGAACAAGAACGTAAGCAAATAGCCCAAGACCTGCACGATGAGGTGGGAGCAAGACTTGCAACACTCAAGCTTTATGCGTCCACGATGACAAAATATTTGTCTAAAAAGCCTGAAAGTCAGGAGATAAAAAGTAAAACATTGGAGATAATCAATGACTCCATTGTGGACATTCGACGGATGCTGCGCGAGCTAAGTCCGAGGGTGTTGGAACAATACGGTTATGCAGCGGCCATTGAAGAGTTGGTGCGCAAAATCAGTCAATCGGGCGTGGTAGGTGTAGAAATGGATGCCTCTCGGCTGCCCGAACGTTTACCTACCGAAATCGAAACGGGCTTGTACCGAATCACCCAAGAGTTAATGAACAACAGCCTAAAACACGCTGATTGTAAGAAGATTACCATTCGTGCGCATCAAGATGAAGATATCATTCATTTTGATTATTTTGACGATGGCAAAGGATTTGATTATGCGAAGGCAAAGCAAGGGCTTGGCATTGGGAATATCGAATCGAGGGTGGCCGTTTTGCGGGGACAAATTGTCTGGACGCCAAAAGTAGGGGAGGGAAATGCCGTGTTTATTCAAATCCCTACGACCTCAAAACGCCCCGAATTATCGCTTCTGGACGTAAAACAAGTCATTGAATCACTTCGGAAATGGTTGGTGTCGTTCAGAGAAATCAATTGAATATGAAATATTTGATTGATTTATAGCTACTTATCTGGTCTTATGTTTCTTATATGATTGTTAAAATAGCCTAATCAAACAACCCCGCAATTTCCGCTTTGTATTTTTCCTGAATTATACGGCGTTTGGGTTTGAGGGTGGGGGTTAGTTCTCCATTTTCAACCGAAAGTGGGCTTGATAATAGGTGGTATTTTTTGATGCGTTCGTATGGAGCTAATTCCCGATTTTCGTTTTCAATTTCCGCGCGAAGTTTGGCCACTACTTTTTCATTCTTGATGATTTCTTCGTCGCTGGTATAGGTGATGTTTTCGACCCGACAAAATTCTTTGATGGCTTCAAACGACGGAACAATCAAGGCCGCGGCGTATTTTTGACCATCACCCATTACCACCGCTTGTTCAACAAAAAACGATTCTTTGAGTTTGGCCTCGACGGCTTGAGGAGCCACGTATTTTCCTGCGGAAGTTTTGAAAATTTCTTTTTTACGGTCGGTGATTTTTAAAAAACGACCATCTATCCATTCGCCAATGTCACCCGTGTGAAACCAGCCGTTCGCGTCAATTACTTCGGCTGTGAGTTCTGGTTTTAAGTAATAACCTTTCATTACATTGGGGCCCTTGACCAAAATTTCACCATCGTCGGCCAATTTTACTTCGACGCCGTCAATCACAAGCCCAACTGTTCCGATGCGCACTTCGGGCTGGGGAAAAAGCCGATTAAACGAAATAACAGGCGAGGTTTCAGTCAGACCATATCCTTCGCAAACGGGAATTCCTGCGGCCCAAAACACCCGTGCAATGCGTGGCGGCGTGGCGGCTGCCCCTGCTACAATCATTTCCAATTTTCCTCCTAACCCTTCTTGCCATTTGCTGAAAACCAGTTTACGGGCTAACTTTAGTTGAGCATTGTACAAAAATCCCATGGAGTTATTTGGGTCATACTTCAAACCTAAATCAAGCGCCCAAAGAAATATATTTCGCTGAATGCGAGGTTGTTCGTAACCTTTGGCGATAATTTTATCATACACTTTTTCCAACAAACGAGGCACCGTAGAAAGTACCGTTGGGCGTACCTCTTTGAGATTTTCGGCAATGGTGGCTACGTTTTCGGCGTAGTAAATTGAAATCCCCGAGCGCAAATACACGTATTGTACCATGCGTTCAAAGACGTGATTGAGGGGTAAGAAACTCAACGCACGCGCCTCAGTCCCAAACGCAATCAATTTACATCCTTCAATGACGTTGCTGATGAGGTTTTGGTGGCTGAGCATTACGCCTTTAGGGTTGCCCGTTGTGCCTGAAGTATAAATAATACTCAAAAGGTCGTCGGGTTGGACATTGGCTTTGCGTCTATTCAGTTCGCTACGGTGGGCTTCGTTGGCTTGGGCTTGTACGTCTAGCCAATTTTTAGCACTTTTTACGGAATCAAAGGTGTACATTTCTTCGATGCTAGGCGCAGTGGTAACAATGTCAAGGAGTTTGCGGAAAAGGCTGGCATCGCCTACAAACACAAATTTTACTTCCGATTCATGAAAAATAAATTGAAAATCGTCGAGCGTGAGGGTAGGATAAATGGGTACCGAAATAGCTCCTATCTGTTGGATGGCAAAATCTAAAATATTCCACTCGGGGCGACCATCAGAAACGATGGCAATTCGATCGCCGACATTAACCCCTAAGCCGATGAGCCCCAAACTCATTTCGTCAATCTGGTGAAGAATATCTGTGGCCGAAAACGTCAGCCATTCGCCTTTACGTTTACAGGCTAGGACGTTGGCTTTGTTTTGAGGTCGAACGGCGTACTCAAGAATGTCGAATATACGAGTAGTAGAAGATAGCATAGCGGTAACATCGGGTTTAGCTGAGTAAAATAAAAAAGAAGCAATCAATGTTGCAAAAAGAAACAGCTTATATTTGGAAATGCAACCCTTACCAAACCTTTAAATAGATGTCAAAAAATACCATTTCTGAGGATCAAGGCGATATAAACAGCTCACAACAACGCCAATTGTTTTACGAAAAGCTCGACGAACAAACGCACTTTTGGCTAGAAGAAGATGCCAAATATTTTTTACACCAAGCGCTTTCTACACCCGTAATGAACGTTTTATCCCGAACGGAAGGGGCGTATATTTATGATTTGAGCGGAAAAAAATACTTAGACATGCACGGTAATGGCGTCCATAATGCGGGTTTTAATAATCCCAAGGTCGTGGAAGCACTTCAACATCAGATGCAGGAAGCGTTGGCTTTTACGCCGCGCCGTTATACCAATATTCCAGCCATACAGTTGGCCAAAAAACTAACAGAAATTACACCCGCAGGGCTCGATAAAGTTCTTTTTTGTCCAGGCGGCTCTGAGGCCATCGAAATGGCCGTGATGTTGGCAAAACAAATTACGGGAAAATGGAAAACAATTTCGTTTTGGGATGCTTACCACGGAACAGGGTATCAGGCGGCAAGTGTAAGCGGACAAGCACACTTTACGAAAGGAAATGGCCCGATGGTGCCAGGGGCGCTGCACGTTGAGTTTCCCAATTATTACCGAAATCCGTGGAATTGGACGGACCAAGATGCCATCGACGAAGAATATTTACGACAAATAAAACTCCTCATTCGGAACGAGCCTGACATTGCGGCCATCGTGGCCGAACCGATTTCTTCAACACCTGTTGTTCCTTCTAAAAATTATTGGCAAGAAGTACGTAACCTGTGCGATAGTGAGGGTATTTTCTTGGTTTTTGATGAAATTATCGAAGGCTTTGGGCGTACGGGTAAAATGTTTGCCAGCGAGCATTTTGTGACGCCCGACGTGTTGGTGTTGGGTAAATCATTGGGAGGTGGAATGTTGCCATTTGCGGGAATCGTTACCAAATCAGCCTACAATACCTTGCAACATCTTTCGATTGGACATTTTACCCACGAAAAAAATCCGTTGTGTGCCGCAGCGGGTTTGGCCGAAATCGAGTACATCGAAGAACACAATTTAGTAAATAATGCCGCCGAAAAAGGCGAGTATTTGATGGCGTCATTTCGGGAAATGCAAGAAAAATACCCGATTATCGGGAATGTCGCGGGCAGAGGTTTCCACATTGGTATTGATTTAGTAAAAGACCCCAAAACCAAAGAGCGAGCCTACGAAGCAGCCGAACGCATCATGTACCGCTGCATGGAACGAGGTTTGGCTTTCAAAACCATCGAAGGCAATGTAATCACCCTTCGTCCCTCGCTTATTCTGACCCAAGACCAGTGCGATTTTATCCTTGAAACCATCGAGGCGGCTATTCAGCTTGAGTAAGCATGGGCTGCAATACTTCCCAAACATTCTGAGCCACGATTTTCGCCCCAGCTTCGTTGGGGTGAATACCATCTTTTTGGTTAAGGTTAACTTCTCCCCCTACTTTTTCGAGTAAGAAAGGAATCAACCCAACGTTGTTTTTTTTGGCCAATTCGGGATAAATCACTTTAAATTCTTCGCCGTATTTTTTACCCATGCTCGGAGGTACTTGCATTCCCGCCAAAATAATTTTGGCTTCTGGATATTTTGCCTTCACTTTATCAATCATCGCTTGGAGATTTTTACGCGTTTCAGTCACAGCAATACCGCGCAGACCATCGTTTCCTCCTAATTCTAAAATAAAAATATCGACTTTGTTTTTTAACACCCAATCCAACCGACTGTTTCCGCCCGAAGTGGTTTCTCCGCTTAAACCCGCATTCACAATTTTATAGGGTAATTTCAAAGAATCAATGCGGTTTTGGAGAACGGAAGGGTACGCTTGTGCAGGTTCGAGTCCATAACCAGCCGTGAGGCTATTGCCAAAAATTAGGATGTTTTTTACTTCCTTTTGGGAAACAGCAACCGCCGCCGTGTCGGTAGTTTTTGATTGCTCAGTGCTCGTTTTCTCGCTCGTGTTGCAGGCCAGAAGTACTAAGGCAGAAAAATAAAGTGATAAACGCGAAACTATTTTAAGCATATTGTATTTTGATTAGGAAACCATCGAAACATAAACCCACGCAACGCCGCATAAGTTTCTGACAAAGAAAGTATTCCTACTGTACGAAGCAGTGGCGTTGTGTGAAACCTAATAATATGGCAAATATACTGCAACTTGAACACGTAGCGAAGGTATATCGCAGTGGAAACCGTGAACTCAAGGTACTTGATGATATTAATTTTTCGGTAGAGGCGGGGGCTACCCTCTCCATCGTAGGCCCGTCGGGGAGTGGAAAAACCACGTTGTTGGGGCTGTGTGCGGGGCTCGATCGTGCCACTTCGGGAAGTGTCGAACTAAACGGAATCCGCCTTAACAACCTCAATGAAGATCAACTCGCCGATGTTCGAAATCGGTACGTCGGCTTTATTTTTCAAAATTTTCAACTCTTGCCGACCCTAACTGCCCTCGAAAATGTCATGGTTCCCCTCGAACTTCGGGGTGAGAAAAACATTAAAAGTCAGGCGATGGATTTGTTGGATAAAGTTGGGTTGGCCGAACGGGGGCATCACTACCCTACACAACTCAGCGGTGGCGAACAACAGCGGGTGTCGTTGGCAAGGGCGTTTTCTAACCAGCCTCAAATTTTGTTTGCCGATGAACCTACGGGCAACCTCGACGCCGAAACAAGTGAAAAGGTCGAGAAGCTACTGTTTGACCTCAACAAAGAAGCAGGCACGACGTTGATTCTGGTGACGCACAACTTGGAATTAGCCGCAAAAACGCAGCATATTATCCGAATTAAAGGGGGAAAAGTAAATGGTTAATGGATATTTTAAAACCGCTTAAAAACTTTTGTTATGAATACGCTTATTATTGAACCCCAAAATAAAGATGACTATCAGCTTTTTATAGATTTAGCTAAACGACTTAATGTTAAGTACAGAGAGGAAGTTGATGCAGAGGAGGCTAAAAAAGAAGCTGATTTTTTTTCACTGGCAGGAAGTTTTGATTTGCCTGAGACAAGCGAAGAACTTGCTCAATGTATTGAAAAAGCCCGTATTTCTAAAAATATTGACGTAAAATGGGCAGATTAGGATATTTGTTAGACTCCAATATTTGTATTCATTTTATGAAAAATGAAGGTAACGTAGTGGAGAGGATGAAAATAGTGGGCTTATTAAACTGTTTTCTTTCTGAGATTACTGTCTTGGAGTTAATGTATGGGATTGCTAATAGTCAATCTTCTAAAAAAGCTGAAAACAAAGCAAAATTCGAACTATTTGTTAATGGTTTTAGCGGTCGGATTTTGCCAATTCGTTCTGCATTTGATGAGTTTGCCGCGCAAAAAACACAACTTCGTAAACTAGGGACACCAATAAGCGATTTTGACTTATTAATAGCTTGTACATCAGTGGCCAATGATTTGGTAATGGTTTCAAGGAATGTAAAAGAAATGGAACGAGTAGCGGGGCTAAAATTGGAGAATTGGATAGATGAAAATTTCAACAAAGCATGAACAATAATATAAGTTGGCTTTTAAAAATGGCTTGGCGCGATAGTCGGCGAAATTATTCGAGATTGTTGCTGTTTGTTTCGTCCATCGTTTTGGGCATTGCGGCATTGGTAGCCATTTATTCTTTGGGGTATAATTTGCGGGAAAATATTGATAGTCAGGCAGCTGAATTATTGGGTGCAGATTTGGAATTATCCGATAATCAGCCACCAAATGATAAAATGCAGGCCCTGATGGACTCACTAAAAGGGCAAAAGTCGAAGGAAATGAGTTTTGCTTCGATGATTTATTTTCCCAAAAACAGTGGAACACGTTTGGCGCAAATTCGGGCTTTAGAAGGGGATTTTCCTTACTATGGTACCCTTGAAACGGAGCCACTCACTGCTGAAAAAGACTTTCGTACCCAACAAGCCGCTTTGGTTGACCAAACCTTAATGTTGCAATACCAAGCCCAAGTAGGAGATTCTATCAAAGTGGGTGAAATGACCTTTAAAATTGCAGGAATTCTCAAAAAAGCACCAGGTCAAACGGGTATTGCGGCTACTGTCGCACCGTCGGTGTATATTCCGATGGCGTTTTTGGGACAAACTAAATTGGCGCAAAAAGGGAGTCGGATTGTTTATCGATACTATTACAAATTTGACCCAAAAACTAATATCGAGGCTTTAGTAAAGAAAATTGAACCTAAGCTCGAAACTGAAAACTATAACTTCCGAACCGTAGAAAGTCAAAAAGAAGATACAGGTCGCTCGTTTCGCGATTTAACTCGATTTTTGAGTTTGGTGGGATTCATTGCATTGCTGTTGGGGTGTGTGGGTGTCGCAAGTGCGATACACATTTATATCCGTGAAAAAATCAATTCCATTGCCATTCTTCGTTGCTTGGGAGTAAAAGCGTCGCAGGCATTTTTGATTTACCTCATTCAAATTTCGGGGATTGGCCTGTTGGGTTCTCTATTGGGGGCATCGCTGGGAGCAGGGATTCAGCAATTTTTACCCCTCGTTCTCAAAGATTTTTTACCCTTCGAACTAGCCACTTCACTTTCGTTTACGGCTATCGGCCAAGGGGTGCTATTAGGCGTAATTATTTCCAATTTGTTTGCGCTTTTGTCGTTGATTTCAATTCGTAAAATTTCGCCTCTTAATGTATTACGGGCATCGTACGAGCAATCGGGTTTGGGAAAAGACCCACTCAAATGGCTGGTGTATGCGTTGATTTTGGCATTTGTGTTTGGCTTTACGTGGCTGCAAATGAAGCGTTGGATGGATGCGGTGGCATTTACAGCGGGTGTTACTTTTGCCTTTTTACTTTTACTTGGAATGGCTACGCTTTTGATGTGGTTAGTTCGCCGATTTTTTCCTTCTTCATGGAGCTACTTGAGTCGGCAGGGGTTGGCCAATTTGTATCGTCCCAACAACCAAACAGCCATTTTGATGGTATCAATTGGCCTTGGTACCATGTTTATTTGTACCCTTTTGTTTGTCCAAAACTTGTTACTTGACCGAATCAAGCTATCAACTGACGGCGATCAGCCCAATATGGTACTCTTTGATATTCAAACGCCTCAAAAACAGGCTGTGATGGAGGTGGTAAAAAGTCAAAAATTGCCAATTTTACAAAACGTTCCAATTGTTACGATGCGGTTGGAACAACTCAACGGGCAAACTTCTACCGAAGCGCTGAAAGATACAACCAACAAGCGTTGGCGAGGGCTGTTTAGTCGGGAATACCGCGTAACATTCCGTGATTCGCTGATTTCGACTGAGAAAATTGTGAAGGGTAAATGGGTGAGTGAAGCGAAAGACGTGAGCCAGCCTGTACCTATTTCGTTGGAAGATGGTTACGCCGAACGCAATACCATCAACATTGGTGATACGCTTTTGTTCAATGTGCAAGGAATGATGCTCACTACCGTTGTGGCAAGTTTGCGTGATGTGGACTGGGCAGGGGTACAAACCAATTTTCTGGTACTTTTCCCTAAAGGCGTGTTGGAAGAAGCACCTCAATTTCACGTTTTACTCACCCACGTACCCAATACGACGGTTTCGGCGCAGTTCCAGCAAACCATGGTGCGCCAGTTTCCAAATGTGTCGATGGTTGATTTAGGTTTGATATTGACGGTTTTAGACGATATTTCAACTAAAATTGGCTTTGTCATTCGTTTTATGGCTGGTTTTAGTATCCTAACTGGGCTCATTGTTCTGATTGCCTCGGTGCTGATTTCCAAATACCAACGAATTCAGGAAAGTATTTTGTTGAGAACGCTAGGCGCAAGTCGCCGCCAAATATTGATAATCACGGCGTTAGAATATCTTTTTTTAGGGACATTAGCCGCCTTTACGGGAATTTTACTGGCAGTAGCAGGCAGTTGGGCACTGGCGACGTTGAGTTTTGAAATGACCTTTAATCCAGTTCTTTGGCCCGTTGGCGTGGTGTTTTTAACGGTAACTTTATTGACAGTTTTTATTGGCCTTGCCAACAGCTGGGGCATTCTGTCTCGTTCTCCTTTGGAAGTGCTAAGGCAAGATGTGTAGGTACAAACGTTTTGTTTCTCCGAAACCAAAATTGCTTCGGAGAAGCGAAAACATTTGTAGAAATAAAATTAGGCAAACCAATTTCCGCTTCGGAGAAGCCCAAACGTTTGTAGAAATAAAAATGAGGCAAATAAATTCTCGCTTCGGAGAAGCGCAACCATTGTGAGTTTTTTAAACGTTTTATTTCTCCAAAATCAAAATTGCTTCGGAGAAGCCAAAACGTTTGTAGAAATAAAATTAGGCAAACCAATTCCCGCTTCGGAGAAGCGCAACCATTGTGAGTTTTTTAAACGTTTTATTTCTCCAAAACTAAAAACCTTTGTCGAACTTGTAACAAATGATGTGAAAATACGTCCAAGCTTCGTAGAAGCGTAACATTTTTAATCAAAATGAGAAAAATATGGCGGATGTCTTTTCACAAATATACCTTCATATCGTTTTTTCGCCCAAGCGGCGAGAAGCATTGATTCATCCCTCTTGGGAAGAACGATTGTATAAGTACATCACAAAAATTGTGCAAAATCGTGGGCATAAAATGTTAGCAATCGGTGGTATGCCTGATCATATTCACCTTTTTATCGGCTTGAAGCCAGTAGAAAATATTTCAGATCTGGTAAAAGAGATTAAGACTCAGACGAATACTTTTATCAATACGGAAGGCTTGTGCCCCCATAAATTCGATTGGCAAAATGGTTATGGTGTATTTTCGCATAGTCGTTCCCAACTAAATACAGTATGTCAATATATCCTGAATCAAAAAATACATCATCAAAAAAAGACTTTTCAAGCAGAGTTTCTTAAAATGTGCGAGGATTTTGGAATCGAAATTGGGAAAAAACAATTTTTTGATTGGGTTGGCGAATAATGGTTACAAACGTTTTGTTTCTCCGAAACGTATTATGATGAATGTGTCTGGTTTGGATGGCTACAAACGTTTTGTTTCTCCGAAACGTCTTTGATGAATGTGTCTTGTTTTGATGGCTACAAACGTTTTGTTTCTCCGAAACATCTTTGCTGAATGCTTCTTGTTTTGATGGCTACAAACGTTTTGTTACTCCGAAACGTTTTTGATGAATATGTCTGGTTTGGATGGCTATAAACGTTTTGTTTCTCCGAAACGTTTTTGATGAATGTGCCTGACTTCGATGGCTACAAACGTTTTGCTTCACCGAAACCCAAATATGCTTCGGAGAAGCCAAAATGTTTGTAGAAATAAAAATGAGGCAAATAAACGCCCGCTTCGGAGAAGCGCAGCCATTATGGGTTTTTTAAACGTTTTGTTTCTCCGAAACCCAAATATGCTTCGGAGAAGCAAAACGTTTGTAGAAATAAAAATGAGACAAATAAACGCACGCTTCGGAGAAGCGCAACCATTATGGGTTTTTTAAACGTTTCGTTTCTCCGAAACCCAAATTGCTTCGGAGAAGCCAAGACGTTTGTAGAATTAAAAATGAGACAAATAAACGCACGCTTCGGAGAAGCGCAACCTTTGTGAAACAAGCTCCCCTTATTTTAACAAAGCCCGAATTTCTCCTTCTACTTTACCCGATGATGGGCGGGAGGCGGTGGCGGTAATAATTTTACCCTCTTTGTCAATGAGGAAGTATGCAGGAACACCGCTCATTTGGTAAGCTCTGTACAGTTTAGAAATCTCCGCATCGTCTGAAATATTGATATGTGTACCTTTAAATGCGGGGTCTTTTTCTAAAAAATTCTTCCAATTTGTACTTTTGCTATCAATAGAGACGTATAGAAACACCACGTCATTGTTCTCCGAAAACTGTTGTTGAATTTCCTTTGCTTTTGGTAATTCTTCTACACAAGGTCCGCACCAAGTCGCCCAAATATCTGCATAGACAATTTTACCCTTTAAATCGCTCAAAGAGACCTTTTTTCCATCAGGAGTAACTCCTGTAAAATTGGGGGCGGGAGCACCCTTTGAAATAGTAATCCAATTTTGGTACTTTTTGTCAAGGGGTAACTGATAAAGGGAATGAGGATATTCCTTTTTAAATGAATCATAAACTGACATCGTACCGCTAGTTAATCCTTGATTGAGTGCATCATAAATATTGATTGCCAATAAACACTCTGTCATTGCTTTGGAGTAATTACCATTTTTAATCATTTTCTCAAGTATTTCGGGAAACTCTGCATAGGGTATTTTTTTTCCATCAGGAGTTTTTTGAGCCAGCAATGCAAAACATAGATTGTAGTAATATTCTTTCAAAACCCAGCCATAATAGGAATACTTGGCGTTGAGGAAATCATCATCTAGTGGAATTTCTCCGTACACTTTTTCTAAAAACTCAGGGATGAGCATTCGCCCTTCTGTTGTGTTATAGCGGGCCGAAATATAGTTGTGTTTAAAACTTAAAGGGATAATTCGATTACTGATTTCCAGTAATTTAGAGGTTTTTTCGGGCAAAGGATGTTTTTGAACGAAGCTTTGATGGAACTCATCTAAAGCACTTTTCATCTTATTCAACGAATGGGTAAATTCCTCGGGTGGAAATTCATTGATTTGTTTACCCCCAACGTTGAAGTGCTTATTGAAAACATTCCGTGATTCCTCCAAGTAATTATTGGCCTCAGCTCCTTTTCCCGAAAATTGGGTCGAAGTCGCCTTATCATTGGTTTCCACAATTACCTTTAGGTTGTCGTTGGGAGAAAGAAAACAAGTGAATTGTAATTTGTCAATGGTTACTTCAGCAAATGTTGGCCGATTGAGGCGAAAGTTTAAGATGCCATTTCCTTGCGCGTTGAGTGATGTTTTGGCGATGGTGTCACCTCCCGAAATCAAATTGGAGATCATCACGTAAGCTGCCGCATTGGGCTTTTGAGGTGTTTGGAGATGAATAGATACATTCGGCAGCTGCGCGTGAGTAAAGAAAGTAAAAATGAAAAAAAAGAAAGTGGAGAAGATTTTCATGGGAGTAAAGGGTTGGTTTTAGTAGAAACGAAAAGGTTAATACTAAATTGTTATCTTGATGAAATAGAAGGACTTATAGACGTTTTGTTGCTCCGCAACCTTCGTAAAATTAAACCACTTTTCCAGGGTTCAAGATACCTTTGGGGTCGAGTGCTTGTTTTAGGGTACGCATAAGGGCTATTTCTTCAGGTGTGCGGCTGAGGTGAAGCCATGGTTTTTTTTCGAGACCAATACCGTGTTCGGCTGTGATCGAACCACCAATTTTTTGAAGGGGTAGAAATACGATTTCTTCCACGCGGTGGCGAGTTTCGGGGGTGTTTTCGCCGCAGCTTACAAACAAGTGAAGATTCCCATCGCCCATGTGACCAAAACTGTAAAAATGAACTTGTGGCCACACTGCTTTAAGGTCGTGGATGACGGTGTGAATGTACGATTCCATGTCAGTGATGGGCAAACTCACATCAAACAAAAAGACAGGTTGATGAACTTGAAACACAAAATCCACTTTTTCGCGTATTCCCCAAAACCAATCCAGTTCTTGCTGAGATTGTGCCAACGTGGCGTCTTCGATAAGGCCAGTTTCGAGCGATTGTTCCAGTAAATTTTGAAAATGAACTTCGTCAGCTTCTTGATGTTGGCCTAATGCTTCCAGCAACACGTAATAAGGATAGTTTTGAGGAAGAGGAGGGATAAAACTAGAGGGAGGGGAGGTCATCAAACGGTAATAATCTTGCCAGATGATTTCGAAAGTGGTGAGTTTATTGGCCAATTCACGCTTGGCGGTTTGCAGAAATGCGATTGCTTTGTCGAAGCTAGAAAGTCCAATAAGTGCCGTATTTTTGCTTTTGGGTGCATCTTCTAATTTTAAAATGGCTTTGGTGACGATGCCTAACGTTCCCTCTGAGCCAATAAAGAGGTGTTTTAGGTCGTAGCCTGCGTTGTTTTTGAGCATTTTATTCATGGAAGAAATAACCGTACCATCGGCCAAAACTACTTCCAAGCCCAAGACAAGCTGACGCATAACTCCGTAACGAATGGCTTGTAAGCCTCCTGCATTCGTTGAGATAGTACCGCCAATCATACAACTTCCTTTGGCTCCTAAGTCCAGCGGAAACAATAAACCTGCCTCCTCAACGGCCTTTTGTAAATCGTGTAAAATCACGCCCGCTTGTACCGTCACTGTTTTGTTTTGAAGGTCAATTTCCTCAATGACATTCATTCGTTCGAGACTCAGTGCAACGTCGTTGGGGGTAGTGGTCACGCCGCCGACCACGTTTGTTAAACCTCCGTGCGGCACTACGGTTTGGCCGTGTTCATGACAAAGCCGTAGGATTGTCGCCACATCGTCGGTAGTAATGGGACGTGCCAATGCTTTGCACGAAAGGTTGTCGGTCGATAACCAACGGCTGGCAGGGCGTTCGGCGGCTTCGATTTGGGTTAAAATGGCGTCTTTTCCAACTGCTTGAATAAGGAGGTCAACAATTGAAGTCATGAGGAAAGGTTGGTTTTGTGAATTTTTAAAGTAGAAACCCCAAATGTTTTTACTTACTATGGGTATAAAAAAGAGGGTACATTGACAACGTTCCCGATAACGATTGCGTGAAAAAATACAAATTATTCTTTGTATGATTTTATAAATGTTAGTAGTGTTGTTATCCTTAACTTATATAACATGTTAGATCCTGTACTCATTTTGCTCGTAGGCGTTGTGATTGTTGTCGGAGGAATTATCGGTTTTAAATTGCATCCCTTTTTGGCCCTTTTGTCGGCGGCGCTGGTGGTGGCATTGCTCACACCTGAGGCGGCGATTGAACAATTTTATTTGGCTAAGGGAATGTCTGCCGCTGAGGCGTTGAAACAAGCGCATAAAAGCGTAGGTGAACGTATTGCCACCGAATTTGGAAATACCTGCGCTAAAATCGGTATTTTGATAGCGATGGCAGCCATCATCGGAAAGTCAATGCTGGACAGCGGGGCAGCCGAAAAAATCATTCGTGCTATGCTAAAAGTGACAGGCGTTAAAAATGCGCCCATTGGATTTATTCTAAGCAGTTTCTTTTTGACGATACCCGTTTTTGTTGATACAGTTATCTTTTTAATGATGCCTTTGGCCAAAGCGATGGGAATGCGTTTAGGCAAAAATTATCTTTTGCTGGCGTTGTCGGTCATTGCGGGTGCCGTGATGGCCAACTCTTACGTTCCTCCTTCGCCTGGGCCGTTATTTCTCATTGGGGCGTTAAACGTTCCCATTGGTTTAATGATGGTTTGCGGCACTTTGTTAGGGCTTTGTACCATTACAGTAGGTTACCTTATTGCGCTGTACCTCAATAAAAAATACGATATTCCCTTGCGTGATGCGCCCGATGCCCGTTTGGAAGACATTGCTGCCATTGCCAACAAAGAAGACAAAGAACTCCCCGCTTTGGGATGGGCGCTGCTTCCCGCGGTGTTTCCATTGGTAACGATTTGTGTGCGTTCGGCGGTGGAGGCATTTAAAATTCCCCATGAAAATTTATCGCCTTTTAGTCAGGGATTTATGGATGTACTGATGTTTTGTGGAGATAAAAACATAGCGATTTTTATGGGTGCTTGTTTTGCACTTTACGTATTGGCAGGCCAGAAAAAAACGACCAAGGACAAACTGACGGCCTTTACCCAAACGGCTTTGATGAGTGGCGGAGGTATTATTTTGATTACAGCCGCTGGTGGGGCTTTTGGTGGGATGTTGCAGCAAACAGGTATTAGTCAGCGCATTGCCGACATGACCAAAGATTATCAAATGGCGCTCATTCCGTTGGCATTTTTAATTACGGCAGTGGTGCGCACCGCCCAAGGCTCGGCGACGGTGGCGTTGATTACAGCTTCGGGGATATTGGCAGGAATGGCTCAAAATGCTAACCTTGGTTTCCACCCCGTTTATCTGTGTTTAGCCATTGGTAGTGGGGCAAAACTAATTCCGTGGATGAACGACGCAGGTTTTTGGATTATGTGTAAAACCTCAAATTTAACCGAGCAAGAAGCCCTCAAAACCATTGCCCCTATGCAAAGTTTGATGGGATTGGCGGGGGTACTTTTGACAATGATAGCGGCTTGGTTGTGGCCGATGGTGTAGCAGCCCCCACCCCAATGGGGGAGTTTTAATATATACATCAGAAAATGAAAAATACTATAATAGATACTCAAACTTCCCCAATGGGGGCTAGGGGGCTTGTAATCAAAACCTCGCCCAACGATAATGTAGCCATCGTAGCAACTCCATCGGGGCTGAAACGAGGGAGTATTGTGCTAGGCACAACGGTTTTAGTCGAGAATATTCCGATGGGACATAAAGTGGCGCTCCAAACCCTTGAAACGGGCGATGAAGTACGACGTTATGGACAAGTGATTGGCTATGCCACCCGAACCATCGAAAAAGGAAGTTGGGTAAATGAGGGAAATATCAGTTTGCCCGAACCTCCCAAATTGGAAGATACTAAGTACAAACCAGTTTTACCTCCTGTTGAGAGGAATGACGAATTGCAAGTTCAATTAAGGAAGGCTTCTTTCATGGGCTACCGAAATGCTGATGGTAGTGTAGGGACAAAAAACGTACTGGCAATCACCACGAGCGTACAATGCGTGGCAGGCATTACCAATTTTATCGAAAATAAAATACGAAAAGAATTGCTGCCTTTGTACCCTAATGTTGATGATGTGGTGGCGTTTAATCACAGTTATGGATGTGGCATTGCGATTGATGCCCCTGGGGCAATTGTGCCGATTCGAACCATTAAAAACATTGCGCAAAATCCCAATTTTGGCGGCGAAGTGATGATTATTGGTCTTGGTTGTGAGAAACTTAGACCAGAAAGGTTACTCCCCGATAACGATAACCAATCTTCCATTCTCTACCTCCAAGATGAACGTTTTGAGGGTTTTTATGAAATGGTTGACGGAATCATGGAAATGGCAGAAACGCACCTTCAAAAACTCAACCAACGCCAACGTACGCAATGTTCCGTAGCCGATTTGGTGGTGGGGATGCAATGCGGCGGAAGCGACGCTTTTTCGGGCTTGACGGGTAATCCTGTGTCAGGTTTTGCCGCCGATTTGATTGTGCAAGCAGGTGGTACGGTGTTTTTCTCGGAAGTAACCGAAGTCCGCGATGCCATACATTTGTTGGTGCCAAGGGCAATGGATGAAACCGTTGCCCAAAAACTCAAAGACGAAATGGCGTGGTACGACAATTACCTCTACCAAGGTCAAGCCGACCGCAGTGCCAATACAACCCCAGGAAACAAAGGTGGAGGACTAAGTAACATCGTCGAAAAAGCATTGGGTTCGGTTGCTAAGTCGGGGACAAGCCCGATTGTGGATGTGGTTTCTCCAGGAGAAAAAGTACGCAAGAAAGGATTAAATTTTGTCGCAACGCCTGCTTCTGATTTCGCTTGCGGCACGCTGCAATTGGCCGCAGGAATGAACATGCACGTCTTCATCACGGGGCGCGGCACTCCCTATGGGCTAAACATGGTGCCTGTGATAAAAGTGAGCTCTAACTCAAAACTCGCCAACCGTTGGCACGATTTGATTGATTTCGACGCGGGCCCCGTTGCTTTTGGCGAAAAAACGATTGAAGAAATGGGTTGGGAGTTGTTCCACTTGATTTTGGAAGTTGCCAGTGGAACCAAAAAAGTAGCAACCGATAAATTGGGCCTTTATAATGACTTAGTACTCTTTAACCCTGGGCCTTTGACTTAGCCTGTTGTTGGAAAGTACCCATTCTCGTGCCGTTGGATACTCATATCCAACGTTCGAAGTTTTTCAAAACCTTGCTTTTCGGTTTTGAGAAACCTTAACTTTCAGATTTGAGAATCTGAAAGCACTCAATGCCGTGCCATTGGATACTCATATCCAACGCTTGAGGTTTCTCAAAACCTCGTCTCCAGCGAGAGCAATCCTTTTATTCTAAATAAAATTCAAAAAAATAAAAATATTTTTCAATTCGTGTAAGGAAGTATTCGTGCGAACTTGTCTTTAGAGAAAGTACACCATAGCACGATGAAGCAGGTCAACAATAATTATATTGAAACCAAGGGTACTCCTATTACCACACCATTATCTTCTTCCGACGATAAAAAAGTCGTGGAGTTTGATGACGAATTGTTTATCCGAAAAACCTTTGAAACCAATGCGCGGGAAGGAATGGCCTTGCTCTACAAACGCTATTACCAACCCCTTTGTACCCACGCGGTGAAGTACGTTGGTTCGCGAGAAACGGCCGAAGACCTTGTCTCCGAAATCTTTTTTCAGCTGTATGCCAACAAAACGTTTAGCGACATCACTTCCTCTTATCGGTTTTACCTATTTCGGGCCGTTCGTAATAAAGCGTATAACCACCTCCGTTGGGATTTGAGCCGTAAGGCGGACCTGCTCGAAGCCGCCCAAAAACCGATGCTCGATGAATACCAGCCCGACCATATCAGTCAGTTTGAAGAACTGTACCATGATGTGGAAGAAGCCGTCAATAAATTACCCATTGAGCGGCGTAAAATTTATTTGATGCGAAAATTTGAAGGGAAAAAGTACCAAGAAATTGCGGATGAGCTGAATCTTTCAGTAAAAACAGTGGATGTACAACTTCATCGAGCCAATCAGTACATTCGAGCACTACTTAAAGGAAAGTGGTTACTTTCTGAAGTTTTAGTCGTGTTAAGCCTCGTTTTTTAACCAAAACTATCACGTTTGTGAGGTTTTTACTACTTACGTCAATGAACATAGAAATTACAAAAGAAATTATATTTAACTATTTGTCGGGACGCGCGTCGGCCTTACAAAAACGAATGATAGATGATTGGGTTAAAAAACCTGAAAACGAAGAACTGTTTTACAAATGGTTGGTCGAATATGAGTGTCAAAATCCGCAGTATAGCACCGATATAGCTGCTGGTTTAGACCGTTTTAATCAATTGGCCAATCAAGTTGATGAAAACCCAGATTGGTCGATTTTATCCGAATCGGAAGAAAAAGAATTTACGCATTTTTCATGGAGATGGTGGGCCATTGCAGCTTCAATAATCAGTGTTTTCGTAAGTGGATGGGTCTATCAAGATACGTTTTTGTATAAAACTCATCGCACCGAATTTGGTGAAACCCAAACAATTACCCTTAGCGATGGTACCCAAGTAACACTCAATGCCAACTCATCATTGGAAGTTCCTCGATTTGGGTTTGGTAAAAAAACACGCCAAGTTAGGTTGACGGGAGAAGCTAATTTTTCGGTAACGCATACCGTTGATAACCAACGATTTGTAGTAAAAACCGAAAAAGGCGTGGAGGTAGTTGTTTTGGGGACAGAATTTTCGGTTTATGCCCGCCGCAAAGAAGCCAAAGTGGTGTTGAACAAAGGCAAAGTTCAGTTGCGCTACCAAGAAGGAAAAACGCAGAAAGAGCTAATGATGAAGCCAGGAGAATTGGTGACGTTTGACCAAAGTAATCACCTCAAAAAAGAAATTACCGAGCAACCTGAAAAATACACGGCATGGAAAGAACACCGCTTTGTGTTTGACGATACAACCTTGGAAGAGTTTGTCCGAATTATGGCGGATAATTACGGTTTAAAAGTAATTATCGCCGACGACTCCTTGGCTCAACGGACACTAGTGGGATCGTTTCGAGCCAATAATGCCGACGAATTGCTTGAAATTGTTTCCGAAATATTTAACCTCCAAATCACCAAAGTGGGTGATACTGTACTTCTTACTGATAAATAATAGACCCAAACCTGTGTTATAATGAAGACAAACCTACAAAAATCAAGTTGGGTAGGTAGTTTACTACTTGCCTTGTTGCTCTTTGGGCGGCCAAGTTGGTCGCAGCAGGTGTATGCCAAAGCGTATAAACTTGCGCCAAGACCCGAACAAAAAACGGCGCCTGAAACTCAAAAATTAAAAGGAGTTTTGAGCCAACTTAAAAGCTATTATCGCGTTGATATTCTTTTTGAAGGCGGGCTTGTGGATGGCCTTGTAGTGCCTACCGACCTTGTTGATTACAAAGCCTCGTTGGAATCGAATTTAGAAAAAGTCCTAAAAGTTTCGGGACTGAACTACAAGAAGGTAAAAGAAGGGGCTTACGTGATTTTGGAAACGAAAAAAAACAAAAAAACGGCGGAAGCTGACGCCCGATTTCAAGAAAGCATCATTGCCCCTCAGCTCACCGAAAAACCCTTGACGGCAGAGGTTTCGGTGGTAAGAGCCGTAGAAAAAATGGAGTTACTGGCCGAACTCATTAAAGGGAAAGTGTCCGACGAAAAGGGCGTAGGTTTGCCAGGCGTAAGTGTCTTAATCAAAGGTACGCAACGCGGCACTACCACCAACGTTGAGGGAGCCTATCAATTGGAAGTGCCCAACAACGCGTCGGTGCTGGTTTTTAGCTACGTCGGATACGAAAGCAAGGAAGTCATCGTAGGTGCTCAAACGGCCATCAATATTTCGCTAGTACCCGAAAGTAAGTCGTTGGGTGAGGTGGTTGTAACGGCCTTGGGGATAAAAAAACAAGCAAAAAGCGTGGGTTATGCGACCGCAACGGTAGGAACAGACGAAATGACGGTCAACCGCACTGCCAATTTTATGAATGCGTTGCAGGGTAAAATGGCGGGGGTAAATATCACATCGTTGGGGTCTGGGCCCGCAGGTACGAGCAAAATTCGTATTCGCGGCCAATCGTCTTTTGGGGGGAATAATTCACCTTTGATTGTGGTCAATGGCGTACCTATTGATAATACTAACAACGGCGCGCGCGGCGATGTTTCCGAAAAAGGAAGCAACCGTACCTCCGACGGTGGTGACGGTTTGAGCAGCATCAACCCCGATGACATTGAGTCGATGACGGTTTTGAAGGGTGCGGCGGCTTCGGCCTTGTACGGCTCTCGTGCCAAAGACGGCGTCATTATGATTACGACCAAAAATCGTGGTTCGGGCTCGGGCGTTTCTTTGACATATAATTCCAATTTTACGTCCGAAACTCCCTTGGATTACACCGATTACCAGTACGAATACGGTCAGGGTGAAAACGGCCAGCGTCCAACGGCGGCCTTTCCTACGTCGGGGCAGTGGAGTTTTGGAGAAAAATTTCAGCCTGGAATGACGCAAGTTTTATTCGACAACATTACCGTTCCGTATGAGCCACAGCGGAATCAAATCTCACAGTTTTACCAAAAAGGATACACTTGGACTAACACCATGACGCTATCTTCGGGAGGTGAAAATGGAGGGTTTAGTCTTTCGGTATCTAACCTTGACAACCGCACCATTCTCCGAAATTCGGGTTATCACCGTCGAACCATCAACCTTGGTTTTACCCAAACGTTTGCCAAAAAACTGACGGTTTCGGGAAACGTAAACTATTCAAACGAATACCGTAAAAATCCACCCAACATTGCCGAACAAGATTACAGTCCCGTAATTATTTTCAACATGGCCAATTCGATGCCGCTCGATTTATTGGAAAAAAATGCGGAAGATGCCAACGGGAACGAAGTGGTTTGGTCGCGATTTACGAACCGTACTAACCCTTATTTTGCCCTCAAACGCTTTGATAATATTCATAATGACCGTGTTTTTGGCAACCTAACCGCCCGCTACAATTTTACGGACTGGTTGTTTTTGCAAGGTCGGGTAGGGCAAGATTACTATTCGAGAGAGCAAGATTATAACCTGCCCACGGGTACGCAGCGACAGCCCGCCGCCCCCGCAGGGTTTGTAAATGGGCAATTCGTACAAGATGCGCGCAGTGTACGTGAACTCAATGCCGATTTTCTGTTGGGAGCCAATCGTACGTTTGGGGTCATTGGGATGAACGTAAACGTGGGAGGCAACCAAATGTACCGCCGAATCAGCCGCCACAATGTGTTTGTGCAAGATTTTTATACCAGAAACCTATATACCGTTGGAAACGGTCGCTTGCGTGATGCCACGTACGATTTTTCTGAGCGCCAAGTGAACTCTCTCTATGCGTCGGCGGAGGTGTCGTACAAAGATTATTTGTTTTTGAACGGAACCGTGCGCAACGATTGGTTTTCAACGTTATCGCCAGCCAACAGAAGCATTTTGTACCCATCTATTACCGCAAGCTTTGTGTTTTCTCAAGCCTTTGCGACGAAGTTGCCCACTTGGATTAATTTCGGAAAAATCAGGGCTGCCTATGCCGAAGTGGGTAGTGACACCGACGTGTCGCCTTATGCCAACAACCTTTTTTACAGTATCAATGCGCAGCAATTTCCCTCTCCAACGGGAGTGGCTCAGCCTTTGGCAACAATTAGCGGAAGCACCGTGCCCAACCCAGACTTACGCCCGATGCGTGTGTCAGAGAAGGAGTTTGGGTTGGAGTTGAAGTTGTTTAACAATTTCTTGGGACTTGATTTTACCTATTACGATAAACTGTCTTCTGACCAAATTTTGCGTGCTCAGACCTCCAACGCAGGTGGGTACTTAACGCAACTTATCAATGTAGGCCAGAGCCAAAACCGAGGTGTCGAAATGTTGGTGACTCTCAACCCCATTCGGCGTGAAGACCTCACTTGGAGCCTTATTTTGAACGCGGCGTATAACAAAACCAAAGTACTGGATTTGGGAAGCAGTGTGAGCGATAACATGATTACCGTCGGGACGGGAGAATTTACGGGAGAGTTGCGCCAAGTGGTGGGGCAACCGATGGGGCAATTGTTCGGATTTGGTTACCTCCGCGATGCCCAAGGCCGCCAAGTATTTGACGCGGGAAATGGCCGTCCACTTCGTACTGCTACCCAAATTCCGTTTGGAAGTGCTCTACCACTTTGGGTGGGTGGAATCACCAATAGTTTCAATTTTAAAGGCGTAGAGTTATCGTTTTTGATTGACTTCAAATTGGGTCATAAAATGATTTCTGGCACCAACCACAACGCGTGGCGCCATGGTTTGCACAAGGCCACGTTGGTGGGTCGGGCCGAGAATTTTGTGATTGGAGACGGCGTAAATCCGAATGGAGAAGTAAACAAAACCAAGTCGGTTGTTCAGGCTTATTATGAAACAGTACGCTCGCAAAACATTGCCGAAGAGTTTGTTTATAACGCAGGTCTTTGGCAGCTACGCCAGATTTCGTTGGGGTATGATTTGAGCAAGTTGTTGCCCGCCAACCGCCGTTTTGTCAAAGGAATCCGCCTCAATGCTGTCGCCAACAACGTAGCAGTCATCAAAAAATGGGTGCCAAACATTCACCCAGAGCAGTTTGGATTTCCGTCGGATAACCTCGTGGGCCTCGAAGCGACGGGACTACCGATTACCAGAAACATTGGCTTTAACTTGAATGTGAAGTTTTAAGCTCCCAAACCCCCGATGGGGGCTAAATACAAAGCTTTCGGGGAAACAATAAAAGGATACAAACAATGAAAAATATAATCAGAAAATTGGCTTTTTCGCTCCCTTTTTGGACGACAATTGTTGTTGGAGTGGGGGGCTTGGTTGGCTGCGATAAAGGGTTTGATGAAATGAACGTAAACCCCATTGCCCTTACGGCCGTTGACCCTGGCTATCAACTCAATACGGCCATTGTCAATACGGCACCTGCCTACGGGAACTTGAGTTACGAAACGACCATCGTCAAACAGATGATAACGCCCTTTAGCGGGCAAGGGTCGGCGGCTAATTTTAACCAAGACAATCGGGGGGTAGCGTCGGGCAACTGGAATACGTATTACCAAACCAACATCAAAGAACTGACAGACGCCCTTGCTAAAACCAAAGATATTCCTGCGCGGGCAAACCTCTACAACATGATTCGGATTTGGCAGGCATATTCGTTCATGATTTTGACCGATACCTACGGCGATATTCCTTACACCCAAGCAGGCCGAAACTATTTGGAAGGCATTTCAACGCCAATTTACGATACCCAAGAGTCGGTATATTTGGCGATTTTAAGCGAATTAGACGGCGCTTCGGCGGCTTTGGATGCCTCTAAAGCCAAAGCAACTACTGATTTGTTGTACGATGGCGACGTCACCAAATGGAAGCGGCTGGGGTACTCACTTTTGTTGAGAGCGGCCATGCGTTTATCAAAAGTAAACCCTGCAAAAGCGGCAGAATACGTGGCCAAGGCCGTGACGGGCGGGGTGATGCAATCCAACGCTGACAATGCGATAATTCGTCACAATGCGAGTTTTACCAACCCCATTGGCTCACAACTCAACGGAGGGCAGTCGGCGTTCTTTTACCTTTCCGAAGATTTTGTGGAGTATTTGAATAAAAATAATGACCCGCGCTTAGCCTCGATTGCGGTCCGCTACGTGGGTGCAACCAGCGGTGCCCAGCAGGTGGAGTCGCGGGCCAATCGTACGTCTGCGGTTCAGATTGGGGCTCCTCAAGGCTACGACAACACGACAATAAGCACCGCCGTTGCCGCTAAAAAACTGGCAAGTTTGTGGGATTATAGTCAATTGGATCGTACGCGTATGGGCGGCTTAACGGCGCCTAGCTTTTTGGTGACGTATGCCCAAACCCAATTGTTGTTGGCAGAGGCAGTGTATCGGAAATGGACAACGGGCGATGCCGCAACACTGTATGCCAACGGGATAAAGGCCAACATGCAGCAATATGCGAGTTACGGCACAAGTTCGGCCATTGCCGACGCGGCGATAGATACGTACATAAAGGCGAATCCGTTAGCAGGAGGAAAAGAGTTGGAACAAATCAATACACAATATTGGGTAGCCACGTTTCTGAACGGCCCCGAATCGTGGGCAAACTTCCGAAGAAGTGATTACCCCGTGTTAACGCCTAATACGTATCCAGGAAAAGACCTTAAAACCGAGCCATTTATTCGTCGTTTGACTTATACTGATGCTGAGTTGAACGTCAATAAAGTGAACGTCCAAAAGGCCATCGACCGCCAAGGGCCTAACTTGTTGGATACCCGCATCTGGTGGGATAAAAAATAAAAAGACTTGCCAAGCCTGAAAAAAGAGATAACAAGACTTGGCAAGTCTCACTACTTGGTAAAACGACTTGCCAAGTCTCACTACCGATAAAAGTAAAGACTTGGCAAGTCGTTTGGCAAGTCTTGAAAAATTAAAAAACCTAAACCTAAAACCCTGAATGTCTGATCCCTTATTTATCTTGTCGGTGGGCGTGTTGATTGTGGTGGGTGGAATCATTGGCGCTAAGCTGCATCCATTTTTGGCTCTGTTGTTAGGAGCCTTGGCCGTTGCGATGCTGACACCACCCGAAGTCATTGAGCAATACGCATTGTCCAAAGGAACGGCTCCCGCTGCGGCTTTGGCGATGGCCAAAAAGAGCGTAGGTGAGCGCATTGCCACCGAGTTTGGAAATACCTGCGCCAAAATAGGCATTCTGATAGCGATGGCCGCCATTATTGGAAAATGTATGCTTGAAAGCGGCGCGGCCGAGCGTATCATTCGGTCGATTCTTCGTCTAACGGGCATCGAAAAAGCCCCGATTGCCTTTCTACTAAGCAGTTTTTTCCTCGGAATCCCCGTTTTTTTTGATACCGTTTTATTTTTGATGGTGCCTCTTGCCAAAGCCATGACCCTCCGCATTGGTAAAAATTACCTTTTGTTGGTGTTGTGTATTATGGCGGGGGCGGCAATGGCCAACTCGCTGGTGCCCCCTGCGCCTGGCCCGTTGTTCCTGATTGGCGAAATGCACATTCCGATGGGTTTGATGATGGTGACGGGTGTCATTGTGGGACTTTTTACCATTACCTCGGGCTACTTTTTTGCCCTTTGGGCCAATAAAAAATGGCCAATTGAACTCCGCGATTCGTTGGATGCGAAACTGGAAGACATGAAGTCGATTGCGGCTAAGGAAACCAAACAACTCCCTTCGTTGGGTATTTCGTTGTTGCCTGTAGCCGTTCCTTTGTTTTTTATTTGCCTCGATACGGCTTTTAGCGCCTTTTTTAAAGCAAGTGAAGTCCCTACCACTTTGGTGGCCATTGTAAAATTTTTTGGCGACAAAAACATTGCCATTCTCATGGGAGGGTTCATTGCGTTGTGGGTGTTGGCAAGCCAGAAAAAGGACGCTAAAAAAGATGGATTAACGCCTTTTGTGCAGTCGGCTTTGATGAGTGGCGGCGGTATTATTTTGATTACGGCGGCGGGTGGTGCGTTTGGGGGAATGTTGCAGCAAACGGGCATCAGTAGCCGCATTGCTGATATGACCAAAGAATACCAAATGGCACTTATTCCAATGGCATTTTTTATTGCGGCCGTAGTGCGCACTGCCCAAGGCTCGGCTACGGTAGCCTTGATTACAGCCTCGGGTATTTTGTCAGGAATGGCCAGCAACGCCAACCTGTCGTTTCACCCTGTTTATTTAGGGTTAGCGATTGGATGTGGGTCAAAATTAGTGCCTTGGATGAATGATGCTGGTTTTTGGATTATCTGTAAATTGAGCAACCTTACGGAAAAAGAAGCCCTCAAAACCATTTCGCCGTTGCTGGTAGTGATGGGGTTGACGGGTTTGATTGTCATTATGATTGGAGCGGCTTTGTTTCCATTGGTATAAAAAATAACCGTTTAAAATAAGATGAAACGTAGTAATTTTCTCAAAGCAGTTGCCGTAGGTTCGGTAAGTGCTTCGGTAACACGGGGCGAAAAGGCCCATGCGGCGTCGCTTGTTATGCCTCCCAAAAAAGTATTGATGAAAGCAGGCTGCCAATCGGGCGGGACGAGCGTTGAAAATCTCGAATTTAAAGCCCGTCATGGTATCTTTAATATCGACGGCGGTGCCCCAAAAGTAATTCCTGGCAAAGGCTGGGATTTGGAAGATTCGTTGGCCAAAAAAGAAGCTTGCGAAAAGTACGGAATCAGTTTGGACGCGTACCATTACCCCTTGAGTTCGGCGGGAATTGACAAAGTGATTTACCCCAATATTATGTTGGGAAAAAGCCCTGAGCGCGACCGTGAGATTGAGTATTTACAACAAATGATTCAAGTGGCGGGCAAATCGGGCATCAAAGTACTGAACTACAATACGACGATTTTACCCGTGTTGCGGACGGGAAAATACACCGACCCCAAGCGCGGAAATGCCGAATACAGTGTTTGGAACTACGAAGAAGCATTGAAAAGAAATGACCCTAAAACGGTAGCAGGTGATGTATCAATCGACCAAATTTTTGAGCGAATTACGTATTTGCTCGACCGACTGCTTCCTGTGGCAAAAGAGTACAAAGTCAAACTCGCCAACCACATTGCCGACCCACCAGTGCCAGCAGCTTACCGTGGTGTGATGCGTTGGAACAGCCCCGATGTATTTAAAGGGATTCAGCGTTTTGCCAAATTGTACGACAACGAATACCATGGCTTTAACTTTTGCATTGGCTCCATTGCGGAGGGATTAAAGGACCCCAAAAACGAAATTTATCCGATCATCAAATGGGTAGGAGAGCGCAATCAGATTTTTAACGTTCACCTAAGAAACATCAAAGGAAGTTTCAATAATTTTCAAGAAGTCTATCCCGACAACGGTGAAATGGATTTTGTCAAAGTCATCAGAGCATTACGGGATGTAGGTTATTCGGGGATGGTTATGCCCGACCACGTACCGCACCACCATGCAGCTAACAGTACTCAAGAAGCCTTTGCGTTTTGTTACGGTTACATCAAAGGTTTGTTGCAAGTAGTTGCCAGCGAAACCGCCTAGTATCATTGATAAAAAAAAGACCTCAAAGACGTAAGATTGGGCACAAGAAGCGCTTTTAAAAAGTAATTCGTTTTAATCAATCGTACGTCTTTACCAATTTATTCAACTTTTTATGTCAATCAGCCTTCCCTCCCAAGGACCACGAATTAAAGAATTTAACATTACACCCATCGCGGTGGTGGACCCGCCTTTGCTCAATGCGGCGGGACTTCACGCGCCTTATGCGTTGCGTACGGTGGTGGAACTTATCACCGACGACAACATCGTAGGAATCAGTGAAATCCCTGGCAATATCGACATCGACAAGGCGCTAGAGCGAAGCAAACGCCTAATCATTGGCCAAGATCCGTTTCAACTCAATAAAATCAAGGACATTTTACAAGCCGAATTTGGGACTGAAAAACCTGCCGACCGTGGGTTTACCCCTTGGGACCAACGTACGGTTGTGCACGTGTTTAGCTCCATTGAAGTAGCGTGTTTGGACATTATCGGTAAAATCATCAATCGCCCCATCGTCGATTTGTTAGGCGGTCGTCGGCGCGATGCAGTGCCGTTTTCGGCTTATTTGTTTTATAAATACGAAGGAGCAGGGGGTGAACTTGAGTTTGGCACCGACCCCAATGCCTCGGGCTGGGCGGCGGCTCGTCAGGCGAGTGCGCTCAACCCCGAAGAGATTGTTGCCCAAGCACATGCCATGTGTAAAGCGTTTGGTTTTAAGTCGATTAAGCTCAAAGGAGGTGTATTTGACCCGCGCCAAGAAGTAGATGCTATTTTGGCGTTGCACAACGCTTTTGGCCCCGATGTGCCTTTGCGTTTAGACCCAAATGCCCTTTGGACGGTAGAAACTTCTATTCAATACGGGAAAGAAATGGAGGGCGTACTTGAGTATTTGGAAGACCCCTGCCGAGGTCAGCAAAACATGGCGACGGTTCGGAAAGCGCTCAAAACACCGCTGGCAACCAATATGTGTACGACTTCGTTTGGTGATATTCCCAAGGCGATTGAGTTAGGTTCGGAGGACATTATTTTGAGCGATCACCATTTTTGGGGGGGCTTGCAAGAATCGATGAAACTTACCAGCGTTTGCGAAACCTTTGGGCGTGATTTGTCGATGCACTCCAACTCGCATTTGGGGATTTCATTGGCAGCGATGGTGCATTTAGGGGCGGCTATTCCTAACCTACGTTATGCCCTTGATACGCATTATCCATGGCAGTCGGACGAAATTGTGGTGGGTGGTCGCTTGAAGTTTGAAGAAGGTTCCGTCGCCGTTCCCGAAGGCCCAGGTTTGGGCGTGGAGTTGGACAAAGCGGCGTTGGCAAAATTGCACGAAAACTACCTAAAATGTGGCCTGACCAAACGCGACGACGAAATCGAAATGCAAAAAGTAGTACCAGGCTGGAAATTTATGGCAACACGTTGGTAAATCACTCATCACTAAAAAAACATGGAACTTTCAAAAATAAAATCATCGCTCGAAGACGGGCTTCTTTCGTTTCCAATTACTGATTTTGACGAAAATGGGGAATTTAACGCCGAAACTTACGCTGACCGTCTCGAATGGTTTGTGAGCCACGATGTTTCGTCGGTGTTTGTAGCGGGGGGGACGGGGGAGTTTTTCTCGCTTTCGGCGGCAGAATATGAGCAAATTGTCAACCTTTCGGCGAAGGTTGTAGCCGAACGCGTACCCGTCATTTCAAGCGTGGGGCGTAGCATTCCTGAAGCCATTGCCTTTGCAAAAATGGCCGAAAAAGCAGGTATCAATGCACTGTTGCTTTTCCCTCCCTACCTGACCGAATGCCCGCAAGACGGGGTGTTTGAATACGCCAAAACGATTATTCAAAATACCACGTTGCCCGTCATTTATTACAACCGTGGCAACGGTGTTTTATCAACGCAATACATTCAAAAACTAGCGGAGGCATGCCCCAACTTCATTGGATTAAAGGATGGTACGGGCAACATGCAAGACCTGAACGACACCATCAAAACCGTTGGAAAGCGCTTGTCGTACATCGGGGGAGTGCCTACGGCTGAGATTATTGCCGAAGCCTATTTGTCGATTGGAGTCAATACGTATTCGTCGGCGGCGTTTAATTTTGTGCCCGAATTGGCAAATAAATTTTACCATAGCCTCCGCGCGGGCGATACCGAGACGGTTGCCGAAATTACCAAAAATTTCTACATTCCGTTGGTACGTTTGCGGAGCAAAAAAAACGGTTATGCGGTCAGTTTGATTAAAGCAGGGGCAAAAATAATTGGTAAAAGCGCAGGCGATGTTCGTCCACCGTTATCGATGCCTACTGAGGCTGACTATGCTGAGCTTGAAAAAATTATAAAAGCTAATAGTTAAAGAGATAGTGATTACGCTTTATAGTTGAGTATAAGATACCAACCCGAAAATGACTAACTTTCGGGTTGGTATTAACTCTGTCAAAACGTCCCATTCCTTACCCCCTGTTAAACAGTTTCTCGACACTTTTAACGGTTTTCTATCTATAAATAACTGCCACAAACTGCCTTTTGATAAGCCGCCTATAGGCACATTCTGATTCTAAGCAGCCAATTCGGCTTCCCGAATAAAAATACAAGCCCGTAGCGTAGGAGCAATGGTTGCTTGCAATAGCCTTGGGGTAAATTCAGCATTACGATATTTTGCCGTAGCCTTCATAGAAGGAAATTTAGTAACGAATGTAGTCTTTAGGTCACGTGGTCTGCCTGCCTCATACATGAGCGAAAGTGAAAGCAACGATCCATCCCGTTAGCTAATGGGGGCGGTAAGGGAGTTTACGTCCTGACCACAACAAAAACCTATGAAAATGGTGCATAAACAGCTGTAAAAACAAAAAGAAGGCCAATTTGAAAGTATTTGCACCAGCGACAATAACTCCATAACAAAAGGAAAGGGGTGATGAGCACTCGGCGCTATCGAAGGTTTCGTTCAACATCAAACGCTTTTGGGAGCTTCATGGCTTGGCTTGCTGCCACAACGAAATCTTAGTCATTAGCGGTAGTATTTTTACTTTACTTTGTAAGTGTCGTGATCAAATTTATTTATAAGAAAATAGTGAGTTTATTTAACCTTTAGATGGATTTTTCAGAAGTGGAAATATGTGAAATGATTTGTGGTATAGGCCATATCGTTTGCTCTTCAATCCACTGATTTTTGGCAATTAATTCTTTGATTAGAGCAGTTTGTTCTGGTGAAAAAACGTCACGGTTTAGACCTGAGAATTCATCCACTAACCATTTGCTTTGATGCTGGCCAGATTTGATGGGCTTGTAAATGGCCGTAGTTGGATTAGGAGTAATGAGTTGCACATCCTTACATTTTTTCTTGAAAATATGCTGAATGCGGCAGTAAATATCTAGTCCATGATAATCCCAATCACCGACGTAAAAAATGGGTAAATTTAGGTGCCGTTGAGAGATACGTTCAATGATAGGTGTGTTATTGCCTCCTGCGTACCACAGTTCGATGTTATTAGCGTGAAATTCCCACCAAGCTTTAAGGTAGTCGATGTTTTCGCATAGAAGGATGTATTTTGGGTCAGGACAATCTACCACGAAGCGCCATTGATTTTCTTTAGATGACCTAGCGGGGAAATCATCGATTCCAAGCAGAAACAGAACATCACTCATTAGCCCAGGACGGTTCTCTAAATATTTGGAATCTTTTAGCTTGAAAACGTTGGAACTGAAAATACGAACAGTGGTCAGGTTTTGTCGCAACTCCTCTCGGTTGTTAAAAATGAACATCAACGTATGAAGGTCGTAACTGTCGTATTGCTTTAGCCCACTAGCCCCTATCTCCGATTCATTGAAGAATTTTTCATAGTAGCTGTACTGTGGTAGGAGTTCCTTTTCAAAAAAGGCCTTGTAACCGTCCTTCGCGACAATAATGTTTTTATTCCCCGCTTTGAAATCCAATAACCGTTTACGATGACAGAGTACATTTTTAATGTAGGCGTTCTCCATCAGCTTTAAAGTCACACTGTCGTCCAGATACAGTTTGTACAAACCTTTCAGGTATCGCCAGTTAAGGGAATTTCTCATAATTCATTGCTAAAAACGGCAACCGGGTGTTTGTTGATGAATTCTTCTTCGGGGTCTTTGAAGAGCCAATAGATGTGTTGCTCACCTTCTTTAATGCGATGTAACGGAATGGACAATGAAAGTATTTGGTAACCGTATTTCCTGGCAATCTTTTCCAGCATATCCATATTTGAGCCAATACCTGCAGCTTCATCGATGCTCATAAACCGAAGTCCGTCGCTTTGGTGTTTCTGATCCTTTTTCATCATCGAAAGCTTGGCAATGCACAGCAAAGCCATTGCCGTATAGGTTTGGCCTGTACTGCCTGAATTCGTAATTCCGCTGGCCGTGTGAATCTTGTAATTCGGTGTATAGTACGAGAACGGCGAAAGCAAATCGTCAATAGTAATCTGAGGTAGCGGATGATCTGTATAACGCTTATACTCATCAATGATTAGTTCATCTATGGACACCTTCTGCCGCTGTTCCCGGGCACTAAGGTATTCTTGTATGGCATTGTGCCATAACCCCTCATTGATGGCGGGCATGTCGTCTAGGAATTGGGTTATCCATTGTACTCCGATACGACTGTTTTGCTCGCCCTTGAGCGAAGCCTTAAGCCCCCCGCTGATTTCTGCTTCTCGCTTGTTCAGCATGTTCCCCACTTCCCGCAATATATTAGTTTGTCGGCCGATCTCAGTATGTAATTCTTGCATCAGGTCACGCACCTTCACCAACTTGTTTTTATTGATCTCTGCGTTCCTATGTATAATATCATCCATATACTCAGTAATCTTCTGCCAAACTTCTTCTTCCTTAAAATCGATTTTTTGAAAAATGGCGGGGAGTACATGACGTACTAGTATTTTAAAATCTTCCGTTTGTCCAAGTCGACTCTGGTCGTTTTGCACTATATCAGGGTTTGCAATCACCTCTCCATAGGCACGAGTGTATTTACTTTGATAATCATCCATTGCCTTCTTAGCCTCAGCCAGTTTATCTTTTGAATAGTCAACCGGAAGGTCTTTTTCCAAATCTTCACTTTCCAGTTCCAGCTCCGTCAGTTCTTTTTCTGTCTCCTTTAGCTGTTGATACAACCAAGTCACTTCCTGTTTCACATTCTGCCCCGCTTCCGCCCTATTGTGACATTCCTTAAAATCGGCATAATATGTATCTTCGCTTAGCTGAGGCTCATCTTTCTCGTTCACTTTCAATCCATATTCGACTTTTAGTTCCGTCAATAGCGAGTCCACTGCTTCCGGTTGCGTTACGGCAAACGTTTCTAGTTGCTTCTTCAACGTTTCTTTGGCACTGAGCTGCGCGATCAATGCATCTCGTTCTTTTTCCGCTTTACGATGATCCGTTATGATCTGTTCCCGGTTCGTATAATCATTCAATGCCGAATTCAACTGCGTTTCCAGCCAATTTAATACTTCGTTATCCAAGTCCGATTCCCGATAATTCAGTGTTTCCCGTTGCGGCCATGCTTCAAAAAAAGATTGAGGCTGTTCTAACTCCCCAAAAAAAGCCTGGAGTTTTTTTCCGGCTTCGATGCTTTTTTCGATCTCAGCCATGCTCTGTTTTAACACATCCCGATTAGCCCGAAACCGCACTTTGATAGTTTCTTCATCCTTACCGTCGAAAAGCCGTTCTTCGGTGTATTCGAAAAACGAATGCACCCCACCTAAATCTGCCCAAAAACCATTTCCCGATTGCCGGGTAGTCGCCTGAAGTACCACGGCCGGTTCTGGAATGTATCGATGGCCAACATGCGCGTCGTTCGATGTCACTGTTAACACATTTCCTTGCTGGAAATATAGCACCATACTTTCCCTCTCTGGGGTAAGTTTGGGTTGATTGTTTAAGGCCCAGTATACTAGCGAATGTTCGTTATCAATGTCATTACACGCTAACAAGGCCTTTTTAGTAGTTAATTCCTGTTTCCAGGTGGTAATATCTGATTGGAGACTTTGGTTTATACTTAGCAGTCCTAATGAATGATCCAGTTCATCGAAAGCAATGATCAATCCTCTCTGTTCTAGCTTGGCTTTACCACTTTGCAATGCGGCATACAATACACGTTCAGTGTTGAATTTTCGGTGAAATTTCTGCACTGCCTGTATGCCCTCAAGTCCATGTATGGCTATGAATTGCTCAATTGCCTCGACATGATCTACCGGTTTTTTCAATCGGTCTGATTCCTTCGACTGAGTTTGCTTTCTCTTCTCCAGTATCGGAATGTCCTTGGCCAATTCCTTGATTTTTTCATCTTTTACCCGTTGCAAAACCACCAGCATTGCCCGGCTCCCGAAATGTTTGCTCAGCAACTGTTGAATTTCTGTTTGCTGTTCTTGCTTCTGCTGTAAAAGATGGTAGTACTGCAAGTGTTTCCAGGTGCTGAGGGCATTGTCCAGCTTACTTTTCAGATCGAACAGATTTTTCAATGCTTTTTGTTTTCGCTCAATCCTATCAAGTTGCTCGCGGTTGTTACGAAACGTGGACATATCATCCTCCATGGAGGATACCACTTTATCAAATGCTTTCTTAAAATGCGTACGCCATTGTCGACCAAACAGGAAATCCTGTAAGTCCACACCGTCTTTGATGTTGATATTTTTCCTGGCAAATGTTTGCAAAATCTTGGCATAGTCTTTTAGCGCATTCTCAACGGTCACATCCAGCGGAAATAACTGATTGATGTGCAACGTTTTGTGGTACTCATTAAATCGTCTGAACTTTTTAAACCCCAAATCTCTCTCCTCATTAAAATGCCGATCCAGTTCATCGATTGGTAACCATTTTCCGTTACTTTCAAACGCATCAACTTGGATTGGTTCGTCCAATGGTGTTAGCTTGTCTGCATCAAAATCGAGACTTTGCTGAATAATAAAAGCCTGCGTCTGGTTTTGGTTACGAGCAATGTATGCTCCTAACACGAGATACTGCCCCGAAGCGGTTTCCACATTGATGTACGCGTAACCGAAGTCTGTATTATCTGTAGTTTTCAAGACCAGCGTCTGGAAAGGACGCTCGCTTTTGCTCTGAGTAGACGAACTATATTCGGCAGAACCGATAAGTATGAGCTGTAATAAATCTGTTATAATGCTTTTGCCCACGCCACTATCGCCCACAAAATCGGTACGAAATGGATGAAACTTGTAGAAAAATTCTTGGTGGTGAATAATATTTACTGTACCAAGGCTGTGTATACGCGGAAAAGGATGCATTAGTAGCGGGCAATAATTTGATCAATGTTTTGAATCACATCTTCGTACACATATAGCAATCGCTGGAATGAAGGCAGCGGTTCGAAGTAATCGCCATTACGTTCCATCCAACCTAACCGAACGAATTGGTTCAAGGCTGAATCTACCATATTATCGATTTCAACATCGTCTGCCTGTAGCTTAGCTTTCTCCGAAGATTTTGCGATGAGTCTGAGCAAACCGTTTTCGTATTCTTCGTAATCCAGTGAGATCTTTTTCTTGAGTTCTGCCACTGAGTTGAGCTCCAGATTACCAGCAAAATAGATTACCTTGTATATAATCAGCCCTATAATAATATATTCATTTTTAACCTGACGCTTGTGGTTTTCTGGGATATTCGACTGACCTGCTGAATGGTAGTCCAAGTAATAATACAATTGGTCGTCATCGCCCCGTTTTTCCAGCCTTACGCCGAACAGGTTGCGATAATATCGTTGTAACGAGTCCTCATACCTTTTTAGGTATGCGTACAATTCTGGGTCAGAACCTCGCCGTTGGATATGAATACCATCTTTTAAAGCATAATCAAGCAGGCTGAATATCTGCTGGCTGTGGGCACTTTCTAAAAAGGCATAGCCTACATTTTCAGTATCGTTATTTTCCATAATGAGTTTTTTGAAAGGGGGGACGTCACAATTTCTTGTCTCGAAACATGCACTTCATACTCTGGTTTGCGATATATTTGATCCATTAACCCGAATAATACCTGAGAAGCCAATACAAAATCCTTATCCGCTTCCATCACCTCGAAAAACGACCGCGAAGCATCCAGTTTACCATCCTTCGCCAACTGCGCCATTAACTGGTTAATCCAACCATCCACCCGGTTGATTTTTTTCATTTCCTCGCGGAGGTGCTTTTTGCCTTCTTCTTGAAAACCTTCGTCTACTGGGTAACTTTTCCGTGGACGTGCGGGGGTTGGAAAAAGGGATTCTTCGCGCTTAAAGGTGAGCAACTGGGATCTCTTACTTCTGAAGGAAAAAGGCTTTATCTCGTTTGGAAACATCACCTTTTTCTCATTGCCGTTACCCTGCACTTTTGAGTGTTGGAGTAAAAAGTGAATGAACCGTTCTGTATTCGCTGTCCACTCTGATTGCCGTAGTATAGCAAACAACTGCTTGATCTTCGGCTGAATGCGGTCGAGTCGCCTGTCGGTGCTTCGTAACTTGCTCTGTATGCGATTAAAGAAAGCCTGACTGGTGCGAATGTGGCTAATCACAACCTCGTTTTCTGTATCAATCCCAATTAGTAACGACACAATCTTGTTTGTATCTTCAAAAGCAATGCGTAGCTCCAGGTTCTTTTTCTGAATGTCTGTCAGATCATCACGCACCTGTTTCAATAATTCCAGCGGTTTCTTTTCTTGAGCCAACACATCTTTACGCAATTGATGCACGGCCTCATCGATTTGTTGGTGCAAAAAATCCGTTTGTTGAGCTAACCTAGTTTGGAAAGCGTCCAAGCTAATGTTAAACCACTTGATTAACTTCTCTTCACTTTTCCTTGAGATACTCAGTTCTTCCTTCAGGTCATGACAAATCACCTCGATCTCCGTGGGGGTTAATGCACCTTTCAATGTTTTTCTTGACAAGTCACAAAACGCATATGCGTACTCCTGAAAAGAATATAGTCGCTTTTCCTCATCATAGCTTAGAAAAAAACGTAATAGTTTCTTGATGCGGACTTTATTCCGTGATTTTGGATAGTATTTTTCGTCTTTTTCTTTCCCTTTTTGAAAATCTACAAATAGTCGATGAATTTCCTCTTCGCTGAAAAAATCATTTTCATAGTATCCCGCCTTCAATCGTTCGTACAGCGCGATAATTACCATAATCTCCAACTCTTCGGGAAATAGTTGCCTGTATGTATCAAGCCGCTGAATTGCTTCGATAAAGTTGAAAGGTAGAGATGTTAGAGAAACGTTCACTGAAGTTATCTTAGAAATTGTCTAAAAAGATTTACTTTCATTTGCTCTTAAGTTTGTCTTTTTGCCGACAAATTAGAAATAGAATTCTAAATTTACAGACCTTGGGCGTTTTCGCTGTCACACGTGGGTTCGAGCTGAAAACCCAAAGGTGAACCGACTGAGCCTTTTCAGATAAACACTGAAGTCAGAAATGGAAGCCCAGAAATCCCGAACGAGTTGGGCGGTTTGTCGTACGAGGACCCAAAATATGTTTTTTAGGTCGGTCTTGCACCCAATTTGTTATTAGATAAAACACTATTTTACTACAACGAGTTGATTTACAGGTGGTTTTTGTGAATTATTAACACTTTGTATGTTATAAATCATTTCTGTACAAGGATAGTGAGTTGCGCTTATATTCGCAACTAATTTTATGTTTTTTTATCCAATGGTAATGTCCTCCTTCAGTTCAGTAACAAAGTGGTTCAGAAATGGAACATTATAGGCCATCTCAATCACTTTTTTAGAGAAGATAGGCCGAAGCTCATCAGAGGCTGACAACTTGCTCTAATTTTCAAAGAGCATCGGAAATGCGGTCAAATGTAAACGTTAAAAACAACAAGTGGCTAAGAAGCTTCATTGTGTAAGGTGCATATCATGATAACATTAACCTCCCGAAAGTATCCAAACTTTCGAGAGGGGTGACTTTTACAGCTCCACGTTGGGGGTTAGTAGAGTAGTGAGGTGTTATTGAAGTTAACCAACGATTCTCATGTCTTTGGTCGCGTATTTGGCATAAATTAGCAAAGCCCAGTGGTTGAATTAAAGGGTTGGAAATGAAATCAACGGTCTAATTTCAACGGAACTGCTGGGGTACTTCAATATTGGGCAAGTTTTGCTCCATTCTTGCACCTCTTCCAAATTGTCGCTTTTGCAAATCAAAAAGCCTGCTACTAAAACATTGTTTGCTTCCTTGTGGGGTTGCCCGTTGCTGATTCCGCCGTTACTAACGATAGAAGCGTCATAGCGAACTGGTGCTGTACTTACCAATTTTCCCTGTATGGCGATGCTTCCAATCCAAGATTGCCATTTGGGCATGTCTTCGGCCATATCTTCTGAAGTGGCTAAATACCCGTTTTCTGCACTCGCATTGCGGAACAATAAAATATACTCTGTCATGGTTGAAAAGTTAAATTGTGAATGATGATACAAAGTTGCATAGTACCATTTTATTCAACGATGACAAAAGTCGATGTTTTAGAGTTTACCCTTCAATCGGCTAAAAACGTCTTTATTAATTCCCAAATAAGAGGCAATGAGTTTGCTCGAAAGCCGCGACATAAGGGTTGGCCTGTTTTGCATGAGCCATTTGATACGGTCGAGTGATGAAAGTGCGATAAACGTGTTGATGCGATAAACGGAGTTGGCGTAAGAGGCTTCAAGAATTTGTCGGTAAACTTTATCGAACTGCGGAAAGGCTTCCATCAATTCTTGAAACCCTTTCTTATTGATGGCTACAAGCTGCGACGGCTCGACCGTTCTGATATTTTCATTGGAGGGCTGCCCACTTCCAAAACTAATCAATTCACTGCACCAATGGTCTTCGATGATAATGTTGCGAGTTGTTTCATTCATTTCATTGTCATAAACATATACTTGCAAGCATCCTTTCGCAACGAAATAAACGTATTTACAAATGTCGCCTTGTGTCAAAAGCTGCTGATTTCTTTTGGTCTCAATGAGCTCAAATTTGTTTAGCACCAGTTCGAGGTTGTCAATATCCTTGCCAAGCCGTTTAATTATATGTTGTCGTAAAATGTCTATCATGTGTTTATCGGGAAGAACAGTGATTTAACTCAATAATGAATCAAGGGGGACTTCCCCTTTTAACGTATATTTTTCGGGCTTTGACTTCGTTCTGAAAATGATGCTTCTGGCTTCTAGGTCAAGTTTAACGGTTTCGCCGTACCATTGCACGCCACCCACAAAATCATCTTTTATCTTTTCGTATAATTTTTCCATGAGTTCGGTGTGAGTAAGCTCATCTTTCTCCAAAATTTGCAGCAAGTTTTTTCGGATGAAGTTGTATTTTTCTAATGATATTTTCTTGTTGACCTTCCCTTCTTTTGGATGAAGCGTTTGAATGGTTTGTTCTTTCATGGGTTCTGGAAATTAGTTTATGGGGAATTACATCACCTTCCCGAAAGTTCTAAAACTTTCGGGAAGGTGATGTAATCATACCGCAAAGGGTTTTCAAAATGCTACCGGTGAAAAAGTGGACAGTAGTTTGCATTTTTCACATTTAAAGTCATAAAAATCAAGAAGTTGTCTGATAAGCAATGAGTTCATTGTCAGTAATGTAAGGGGTTTTGTAATCCCCAATTATCTGTCCTGTTTTGCAAAAATTACTCATCAGAATTTCAAACTCATCACAAAGCTTGTTTCTGTCAAAAGTAGAGTTAATTGATATAGAAAGTTTCTGTTTATACATGGTGATTGTCTAATATATAAAGTCCTCGTTGTGGCAGTTTTACAGTAGGTGGGTTCAGTTCTTAAAGATAACAGCAACCTCCCGAAAGTTCTAAAACTTTCGGGAGGTTTTAAAATGAAACTTTCGGGAGGGTTTCAAAAATCAATCCCAAAACAATAGATAGGAAGCAGGTATTTTTTGCTTTACCTACCTAAAGGTAAAATGTACTTTAAACCCCAGAAAAACCAATGAAGAAATTCAGTTTTTTGCTCCTTACGCTTGTGATAGGCATCTATGCTAGTCATGTTTCGGTCGCTAATCCCTCAAAAAAAGTGTTAAAGGCACTGATTATTGATGGTCAAAATAACCACGAACAATGGCCTAAAATCACCTACATGATGAAGCGTTACTTGGAGGAAACGGGTAAATTTACCGTGGACGTAGAGCGTACCTACTATACTTGGAACGGAGGCGATTTGGAGGCAAAATACCCAATTAAAGGTCTTCCTGCGACGCAATCGTTGCCCAAGCCTAAGATGGATTCAGCCTATCACCCCGATTTTTTCAAGTACGATGTCGTTATCTGTAATTTTGGTTGGAACGCGGCCCCTTGGTCGGACGGCACGCAAGCAGATTTTGAAAAATACATTAATAATGGAGGGGGTCTAGTGGTGGTTCATGCTGCCGATAATTCGTTTCCGATGTGGCCTGCTTACAACCGCATGATTGGTTTGGGTGGCTGGGGCGACCGCACCGAGAAAGACGGTCCGTTTGTGTATTATGACAAAGAGGGGAAATTGGTGCGGGATACAAGCCCAGGGCGGGCGGGCTCGCACGGGGCGCAAAAGGAGTTTTTGATTACGGTTCGCAATTCAAAACACCCAATTACGAAGGGAATGCCGCTGAATTGGATGCACTCCAAAGACGAAATGTACGACCGCTTGCGTGGGCCTGCCGAAAATATGGAGGTACTGGCCACGGCTTTTTCTCCGAAAGACAATCGCGGCACCGACCGCCACGAACCCATGCTGATGACCATTAAACAAGGGAAGGGCCGTATTTTTCACACGCCGCTTGGTCACGTTGATTATTCGGTAGAGTGCGTGGGCTTTATTATTTCCCTTCAGCGCGGAGCACAGTGGGCGGCAACGGGCAAAGTTGATATCCCGATTCCTGCCGATTTCCCTACGGAAACAGCGGTGAGCCAGCGTAAGTTTGTGGAGTAGGAGTCGAAAATTACAATATCTAAAGGGGGGCGTTTCAATAAAAACGTCCCCCTTTCTCGTTTAAAAAGATTGATTTGCCCGTTTCAGCGCCTTTCATGTCCACTTGAGTAGGTATAGGGAGGAACGGAGTTGATGCGTGATGTTACTTTGTCGAAAAAACATCACAAACAAATGTCAAGAGTATTTCTATTAGCAGTCTTATTACTCCTCAGTTATCACAGTTTTTCGCAAAACAAATTTACATTAAGTGGAACGGTCAAAGATGCCAAAACGGGTGAATTGATGATTGGAGCGACCGTTAGGGTTAAAGAATTGCCCAATGTTGGAATGGCCTGCAATGAGTATGGGTTTTATTCGCTGACCATTCAGCAAGGTTCATACACGCTTTTAGCAGGAATGATGGGGTATGTATCTAATGAGGTGAAAGTGGTACTGTCTTCTAATCAAAAGGTTGATTTTCACTTATCTGAGGAAACGGCCATGCTAAATGAAGTTGTAGTTAGGGCAACGGCCGCGAATGAAAATGTAGCAAATCCGACGATGGGATTTGAAAAGCTCAACATCAAGGAAGTAAATCAATTGCCCGTTTTGTTAGGCGAACGCGACCCGCTGAAAATCATGCAGTTATTGCCTGGAATCAAGTCAGCAGGAGAAGGCAGCAGCGGCTTCAATGTACGGGGAGGGAATGTAGATCAAAACCTGATTTTGCTCGATGAAGCCCCCGTTTATAATGCGTCGCACTTACTTGGTTTTTTTAGTACGTTCAATGCCGATGCCATCAAGGATTTAAGCATTTACAAAGGAAATAGCCCAGCCCAATACGGAGGAAGGTTGTCGTCGGTTTTGGACATTAAAATGAACGATGGCAATAATCAAAATTACAAAGTAGGCGGAGGAATTGGGTTGATAGCCAGTCATTTGTCGGTGGAAGGGCCACTTCAAAAAGGGAAAAGTTCGTTTTTGGTGACAGGAAGAAGAACGTACGCCGATGCGTTTTTGAAATTATCGAACGACGAAAATCTGAATAAAAATACCCTCTACTTTTACGACCTAAACGCTAAACTAAATTATACGATTTCAGACAAAGACCGTTTGTATTTATCGGGATACTTTGGGCGTGATAAGTTTGGGATAAACGATTTATTTTCGCTGGATTGGGGCAATGCAACGGCAACTTTGCGTTGGAACCACCTCTATTCTGAGAAACTGTTTAGCAATACGTCACTCATTTACAGTAAGTACAATTATGAAGTAGGGGTTGCCAATGGAAGTAGTCAGTTTTTGTTAACTTCTGATATTCAAGATATTAATTTAAAACAGGAGTTTAGCTATTTCCCGAATCCCCAAAATTCCATTCGTTTTGGTGCAAATATCATTCATCATACCCTTACGCCCCGAACGCGTGAATCAACGGGAGAAAATTCAAGTGTAAACGAAACCAATGAACCGAATCAAACAGCGTTTGAGTCAGCCGTGTATGCGTCGAATAAATGGAGCCCAACCCCTAAATTTAACCTTGAATATGGGGTTCGTTTAAGTGCATTTACAGTCATGGGGACGGAAGAGCAAACGGAGATTACAAAAAATTACCTCAATCTCGAACCCCGCGTTTCGGCGAGCTATTTGTTTAGTCCAACACTCTCACTTAAAGCGGCGTACAGTCGAAATACCCAACATTTACATTTGCTCAGTAGCTCAAACGCGGCTTCTCCTACCGACCGTTGGCTGATGAATACGTCGACTATCAAGCCCGAACTTGCGGACCAGGTTTCGGTGGGTATTTTTAAGAATTTGAGCGATAACACCTATGAGTTTAGCTCGGAAGTTTATTATAAATCAATGCAGAATCAGGTTGATTATAAAGACGGTGCTGATTTTATTCAAAGTGAAAATATAGAAGCCCAACTACTTTTTGGTAAAGGGCGAGCCTATGGAGCCGAGTTTTTGGTCAAAAAGAAATCGGGCAAATTAACAGGCTGGATTGGATATACCCTTTCGCGTAGTGAGCGACAGATAGAGGGTATTAACAACGGACAATGGTATGCCGCCAAACAAGACCGCACCCATGACCTTTCTATTGTTGGAACGTATCAGTTGACTAAAAAATGGACCCTTTCGGGGACGTGGGTGTATAACACAGGAAATGCTGTCACCTTTCCGACGGCCAAATACCGAATTGATGGGGGAGTTGCGTTTCTGTTTTCGGAACGAAATGGCTATCGAATGCCTGATTACCATCGTCTTGATTTAGGTGCAACGGTCAATCTTAACAAAAAAGCCCACCGCGAATCAAGCCTTTCTCTTGGGGTTTATAATGCCTATGGTCGGCCTAATCCTTATGCCTATAATTTTGGCCAAAGTATTGATAATCCAGAGGTGACGGAAGTTAGTCGCGTTACGCTCTTTCAGTATGTACCTTATGTTACCTACAATTTTAAATTTTAGAATGCTACGGTCTGACTATCGTCTGACCAAGGTGTTTAGGTCAGACGGCAGTCAGACCGTAGTAGAAAAACAACTCTTTATCAATGTTTAAACAAGCCGTATTCCTATGTTTTTTAGCTCAAAAGAAAAAAATAACTGTAACAAGGCCAACAGCTACAAAGCCTTGTATGCCATGATGATTTTCAGTCTTAGCTCTTGCGTGGAGGTGGTGAGTCTCGATCTTCGAAGCGTTGAGCCTCAGTTGGTGATTGAGGGTAAAATTACTGATAGCGATACCGATAATGAAGTAAAGCTGACATTTACCCAAGACTTCCAAGAGCCAAATAATTTTCCCCCTATTACCTCGGCCAACGTGACAGTGACTGACTTAACAACGGGCGAAAGTGAGCAGTTAACTCAAACTTTTTCGGGGGTGTATTCGATTCAACAACTGAAAGGAAAGGTAGGCCATACATACAAAATGGAAGTCAACTACAACGGCACTACCTACGAAGCTACTTCTACCATTCCAAATAAAGTCCCATTTGAAGAGCTGAAATATCAAGAAGTGTCTCGTTTGCAGACCAATATACGAATGGTCGCTGTATATAACGATCCCAAAGATGAAACCAATTATTATCGCTGGGCGACCATCGGAACTGATGGGGTTCGTAGTCGCGCTTATTTTGTGCGAAGTGATGCATTCAACAATGGAAATCGAATCGAACAAGTGATTGATAGCGGCATGGACATCGAACCAGGTGATAAAATTACCATTGAAATGCAGTGTATCGATAAAGCCACGTTTGACTATTTTTTGACCCTCGGCAAACAACAAGGACAAGGACCCAATAGTGGTTCGTCAGGCGTAAATCCACCTACTAACATAACGGGAGGAGCGTTGGGGTATTTTGGGGCATATACCATATCGCGCAAAACCACTGAAATCAAGTGAAAACTTTATTTGTTAACCTAACCATGCTCTGTTTTCTAGTCGGGCAACCTTGTGTTGCCCAACGAAAACCCTTTGTATTTACCCCCGATAAAGAATGGCATTACCTGACGGCAGGAGCTGGGTTTCCATTGCCTTCTTATATTGGCTACGAATACCGCCTAAATCGCTGGGCGTATTCGATAGAGATGGGTGTGATTCATACGTCGTTGATGGTTGGTTTGACTTCTTCTGGAACCACGACCACCCGCGCGGTTTATATCCGAGATAATCTGCAGCAGGGTTCGAGTTATACCGCAGGCTTGAAATTCCATTTTACCGAAAAATTCTCTTCCTTTTATGTAGGTACTCAATTTCGATACTTAAAGGTGGGAATGCAGCAAGATAGTCCGCGCGGGATGATTTCTATTTTTGCTCCCGACCGACTGGGGGATATTGAAGCACAACTTGACAATAATTTTTTGTTGAATCAATTGCTAGGGGGTAGCCGCTTTTTGGACGAAACCACGCTGAAACCTGCATTGTGGTTAATGATGATGGGAGTGCAAGTAGGGAGAAAAATAAGATTAAATCAGCGACTAACCATCGAACCCCAGCTTTCTTTTGATGTTAAAATCGGCCAAACCATACGCCTTGATTTTGACTCAAATAATGGGCGGGTAGATCGGATATTGGATAGCCAAATTTCACCCATTATCAGCAGTGCCATCAGAAACCAAAATTTCTTACCCGTTCTGCCCTCCTTGAGCGTATCGCTAAAATATGTCTTACGAACTCGATAATTTTTTGAAATAAAACCAAAATAAAGCAATGAAAGCAACAGCATTTATTATTCTGATGATGACTTTGGCAGCTTTTAAACCCGCCGAAGAAACTACCCTCATTGGTCATTGGCAAAACGAAAATGGTACTCGAAGCATTGAGTTTTATCAGACACAAGCTGGAATTGATGGAAAAATTACCGAAGATGAAAATTCTTTGTTGGAAGGAAAAGTTGTTTTTAAAAACCTGAAATTTGATGGGAAAGCATATCATGGAACGTGTTTTTTGCCCAAAAGAAACCGAACTATCCGATGTACATTACTATTAACTTCTCCCAATACAGTGGCAATTACTGGAAAAATGGGCATGATGAGTGATACAAAAGTATGGAAAAGAAAGTAAAATGTCGGGGTCGAAAATGTGTTTTTGGGCTATTATGTTGCTTTTGGGTAAGCTGTGGTTTTGCACAATCAAGTGTCCGTTTTTATCAATTAGAAGAATTGCTCCAGTATGCCCAAAAGCACAGCTCTGTTTTGGTTTTGAACGCAAAACAACGAGAATTAGCGCAGCTTACCACCAAAACAGCGGTAGGGAATTTCATCAACCCTCGAATTCCTACGGTGGCCTCGCTGATTGACAATTCAAAGCAGCCCGTAAGTTTTATACCCGCCGAGGTTTTTGGTGGCCCTACGGGTACTTTTCGAGAAATTACGATGGGGCAACAATACGTGGCAAACTTCAGTCTTTCTCCACAATTTGAGGTCTTGAACCTGGGGAATTATGCGCGCATTCAATCGGCGAAAATAAATGAGAAAATCACGGAGACAAATGCGCAAATTGTGGAAAAAAACTTGCTTGATCAAGTGGGTGCTGGGTATTATAACATACTTGGTTATAAGGCGCAAATCAAGATGCTTGAGCAAAACAAAGGTAGAGCCGATTCTATTGTCGGGATTATTACACAACGATACCAAAAAGGATTGGTGAGGGTGCAAGACCTAAACGACGCCAAGGTAAATAGCATCACTATCGAGGACAAAATTCAGCAGTTGAAAGTGGCGACGCTCCTGCAATATGCTGTATTACAGGTATTATGTGATACAAATGATTCTTTAGAAATTGCTGCCGTATTGGAAGATAATACAGCGTTTTCTGGGGAAACAAACCTGACTGTTCGGAGTGATTTGCTGGATCGGAATGCTTCTTTGCAAGAACAGTTTTTGAGGGCCGAGCTTAGGTCGATCAAGTGGCAGCAACTCCCAACATTGTCGTTTGTTTCAAATTTTGCTTGGCAAAACAACAGCAATAATCGCTTTTTTGACCCCAACACTAATCTTGTAACAAGTAGCTATTGGGGTTTACGCATCCATTGGGATTTACCTACCAATGTCAATAAACTGTCCAATTATAAGTCGGCACTGTTGAATGCACAATTGGCCGAGATAAACCGAAAACACCAACAATTTCAAACTCTTTCGGGCAACCGACAATTGGAATTGGAATACCAAAAAATACTTGGGCAATACCGCAACGCAAAATCAATGTTTAGACTTAAAGAAGAAAATTTTGAAAAAAGCCTGAACCAGTATAACGCTGGTATTTTGGCAATTGATAAACTATTGTTGGTGCACAATGAGCTGATAATGAGCGAATCCAATCTCCTTAGTGTACTTAGTGCGGTTTTTTATGCAAAAGCAAGAATTGACATTGCCAACAGATTTTGAAAGATGGAACTACGTTTTAATTTAATTTTTTGTGGGCTGCTTGGAGGAATATTGACAGCTTGCAGCCGTGACTCTGCCGAAGAGAAGCGCCCTCAGCGGAAAGACATCACTGAATATGTCTTCGCCACAGGGGTATTGGAAGCCGATGAACGTTACCAATTGGTAGCTCAATCGGATGGTTATTTAGTAAAGGTATATTTTAAAGAAAATGATGAGGTAAGTCCAAATTCGCTTTTGGCAGAGATTGATAATAAGGCAAATCTCATTAATGCTGCATCGGCAACCCAACAATTGACAATTGCAGATTTTAACCTTACAGACAGTGCGCCTTCTCTAAAATTAACTGAAAGTAATATTGAGTTTGCAAAAAAAAAATACCAACAGGAGGCATTCCATGAGGAGCGACTACGTCAATTAAGAGAAACCAATAGTATTGCCAAGGTGGAATATGAAAATGCAGTATTGGCGACCCAAAATGCTTTAAGTTCATTAAATGCCCTGAAGGAACAGTACAAAAGCCTGCAACAACAGGCACAATTGCAAAAAATCGCCCAGAAAAATGCCTATGATTTGAGCCAAACCAACGCAACATATAATCAACTCCGAGCAGTAGTTGGTGGAAAGGTTCTTAAACGATACAAGCAAGCGGGTGACTTTGTGAGAAAAGGGGATGTTTTGGCCATGATTGGGAATACTGATTCTATTGTTGCCAAGGTAAATGTAGATGAGAACAACATTTCAAAGGTGCATGTGGGACAAAAAGTTTTTATGAAAATAAATATCAGTGAATCAGATGTTTATGAAGGGAGGTTGACTGAAATTCTTCCAGTGTTCGATGAAACAAGCCAGTCGTTTGTGTGTAAAATCATATTTATTTCACCACCTAACTTTAGGATTGTTGGGACTCAGCTTGAAGCAAATATTGAAGTTGCCCGCCGAAAAAACGTATTGGTTATTCCAAGAAATTATCTGGATTTTGGAAGCCTAGTTAACATCAAAGAAACGAATGAAAAGCAGAAAGTTGAGACAGGTATCGTATCTAACGAATATGTTGAGGTGATTTCGGGTGTTACAGAAAAGGATATTCTTCTTCCCCTAAAACCAAGATAAAATGCCAAAAATCAACAGAGAAATAGCAATAAATTATATCAGCAGTAATAAAAAGCTGACTGCTGTTGCTTCATTGGGCGTGCTCCTCGGAATGGCCATTTATATTTTTATGAATTCGATGCTCGCGGGTTTTGGGAAAAAATCTGATGAGGCCATTTTCAAAGTGACACCGCATGTGAGGGTCTATAGCGATGAACAACTTAGCCAACCCTTGGTCAGAGATACCGTCAGAATCCACTTGGTGATAAACCCCAAAATTCGACCTAAGAGCCCTAAAATTAGTAACCCTAACCAAGTGATTTCGTTGATTAATAAACAAAAAAATGTGATAATAGCTTCCCCCCAAGTCACTCAAAATGTCTTTATAAACATGGGTCTGACTCAGTTGTCGGTTCGGGCAGTAGGGATAATTCCGAAGGAGGCTGACCAATTGTTTGACATTAAGTCGGCCATGGTTGAAGGAGGTATAGATGACCTGGACCAAACTACCAATAATGTGGTTATTGGGGCAGGAATTGCAATAAAACTTGGTCTAAAAGTTGGCGACAAGATTAATGTGTTATCTTCAAAGGCGGTCAGCCGAAATTTGAAAGTTGTCGGTATCTTTCAACTTAATAATAAACGAGAAGATGAAGGAAAACTGTTTATTCATTTGAGAACGGCCCAACAGTTGCTCAAAGAAAATGAGGCATTTGTGACCGACATTAACGTGAAACTTAACAACCCGAAATACTCAAAACGAGTGTGTAACTTACTACAAACGTTGACTCCCTATCAGGCCGAAGATTGGGAAAGTGCCAACGAAACTGCCATGGCCGCTGCTCGAATGCGAACGATTATCATTGGATTTGTCTCAACGGCCATTCTTATTATTGCTGGGTTTGGGATTTATAATATTCTTAACATGACGGTTTCGCAGAAAATAAACGACATTGCCATCCTAAAAGCCATGGGTTTTCAGGGGAAAGACGTCATAAGTATTTTTGTTTCGCAAGCCATAATCATTGGAATGATTGGGGTCACGTTAGGAGTTGCAGTTGCAATCATTATGATTAAACTGCTTAAAAAAGTATATATCGGTGGCGATATTGGTTATTTTCCCATTGATTATGAGTTTGATAAGTTTTTTCAGGGAGTCGTTTTTGGGTTTGTAATTACATTTTTGGCGGGGTTTATACCAGCCAGAAAGGCAGCTCAAGTAGATCCAGTTTCGATTTTTAGGAAATAAAACAAAGCATCATGATGGAGATTGCATTGAAAACTAAGAATGTCGAAAAATACTTTTATGACCCTGTAAAGTTTCAGGTTCTGAAAGAAGTCTGCTTTGAAGTTCGTAAAGGGGAGTTTTTGACGATGGTTGGTAAATCTGGATCAGGTAAATCAACTTTGCTGTACATTTTGTCAACCATGGATACCGATTATTCTGGTGAATTATATATTGATAATCAGCGAGTAACTGATAAAAGCCTAGACCAATTAGCGCAAGTAAGAAACGAAAAAATAGGTTTTGTTTTTCAGTTTCATTATCTTTTACAAGAGTTTTCGTGTTTGAAAAATGTAATGCTTCCTGCATTACGTTTGGGGAAATGGAGTGTGGAAGAAATTGAATATAGAGCTTTTTCAAAATTAGAAATGCTGGGAATGAAAGATCAAGCACTAAAACCTGCAAATAAACTTTCAGGAGGACAGCAACAACGGGTGGCAATTGCCCGCGCCTTAATCAATGACCCGCTGATTATCATGGGAGACGAACCGACGGGAAATCTTGATAGTAAAAATACCCAAATTGTGTTTGATATTTTTCAAGAATTGGCAATATCTAATAAACAAACAATCATTGCGGTTACACACGATAATGATTTTGCTCTAAAATCAGATCGAACCATCGAAATGCGTGACGGAAAAATAATCAATGAATAAATGATGCATAAAAAACTATATCTACAAATCATTGTCCTTAGTTCATTAAGTGTTGCATCTATTTACTTAGTACTTTGGTTGATTCGTAGTCCTCAGAGTAGTTGGTTTCAGCTTTTGGTTGATTTTGGTCAAATCTTTCTTTTTTCAGTAAGTTTATGGGTCTTAAATTTGTTGTTTTTCTCCTACCTGAGTAATAAATATAATCAACGATTTGCTTATCTTTTTATTATGATGTTTACTAGTGTCATAGCTTATTTTTCTATGATGTTTATTTCAGATTCGTTGGGGATTTTTGACGAGATTAAAGGTGTTAAGCCTGTAGGTATAGGTTTTAGAGGTGTAGTAGTTAATTTGTTGATTATTACTTTTTTATATTCCACAATAATATTTAGTAAATTCAAAGAGGTAGAAGCCGAAAATGAGCGACTTAAAAGGAGTCAGTTAGAGACTCAACTTTCACAGTTAAAATCACAACTTAACCCCCATTTTCTTTTTAACTCACTCAATACACTCAAGGCGATGCTGGAAGAGAAAGACGATAATAGTGTTGAATATCTCATCAAGCTTTCAGAAGTTTATCGGTATTTCCTAGACAGCTCAGAGTCGAATTTGGTGACAGTACGAGAGGAAATGAAGATTGTTCAGGCGTATTTTTTTATGCTTAAAAACCGTTTTGAAGATAATATTTCACTTGAAATTAACCTTTTGCCGAAAACATTGGAACGGAAGATTCCTGCTATTTCACTTCAATTACTCATTGAAAATGCAGTGAAACATAACGTGATTTCGAGGGGAAAACCACTTAATATTTATGTTTATGAGACTGAACATCAATTGGTAGTGAAAAATAATTTGCAAACCAAAAGGAATAGAGAAGAATCGACCAAGATTGGACTACAAAATCTTAATAATCGTTCTAAGTTATTAACTCAAAAAGAAGTCATAGTAGAAATGACTGAAAAAGAATTTATTGTAAAAATTCCATTTGCATGAAAATTGTCATTGTCGAAGATGAGCCTAAGGCGGCTGCCAATCTAAAAAAAATACTTAAAAAAATTGATACTCAATTTGAAGTACTTGAAATCATTGACTCAGTCGAAATGGGATTGACGTATTTTGAAGAAATAGGTTTTCCAGATATAATTTTCTCAGATATTGAAATTGCAGACGGATTAAGTTTTGAAATTTATGAAGCAAAAATGCCCGTTTGTCCAGTTGTTTTTTGTACTGCGTATGACCAGTATGCGTTACAAGCTTTTAAAGCCAATGGAATAGATTATTTAGTGAAGCCTTTTAGCGAATCAGACGTTCGAAAATCGATAGAAAAAATTCAAAAATTGCGCCAATCTGAAGGAGGAATTGAACCACTTAAACAATTACTTGCCCAACTTCAAAAGCCCAGAAAGCAGGTTGTTCTGGTGAGTTATAGAGATAAAATTATTCCGATTAGTTTTCAACAAATCTCTTATTTTTACTCTTCTAAACATGCGACGGTCATTTGGTTTGAGGGTAAAGAGTTGAGTATAAACTACACATTAGATGAGGTTGAAAAAATGGTGGATGGTGCAAATTTTTATCGGGCCAACCGCCAATTTATCATTAACCGTGCTTTTGTTCGAGAAATTGAGCAATATTTCGCCCGTAAATTGGTGGTTCACTTGGTGCACCCAACCCCAGAAACCATCATTGTCAGTAAGGCAAAAGCGTCGGAGTTTTTGCGATGGCTAGAGGGATAAACGTGACTTTTGCCTGATTTTGTCAATATTCTGCCGTTTTTTGTATAGTACCTTCCCAAGAAAGAAATATACTTTTGTGAGAAATCAACCTAGTTCTCTGCAAAATATATGACTAACCCCATTCGACGCGTCGTAACATGCCATACCGAAGACGGTACGGCTATTTTTGTGGTGAACGGGATGGCGTTGGAGGAATGTATGATTCATTATGAAGCACTAAAAACTTCCTTGAGGTTGAGTTGTAAATCGGGAAAAATGACACTCGTCAACACCTCGTCATCCACATAAATGGTGGCAGGGCTGTACACCTCTGCTTCGGTCAAATGAAACTGGAAAGCGTTTTCGTGTTCAGGGTCAATGATAAGGTATTCTCGTACGCCATTTTCCTCGTAAAGGTCTTTTTTGAGTTTCATTTCTTTGGAAGAATTGCCTGGCGAAAGTATTTCAATCACCAAATCAGGTGCACCGTTGCAGCCTCTATCGTCGAGTTTGTCTAAATCACAAATAATACAAATATCAGGTTGGACAACGCTGTATACATTTTTATCTCCTTTGGCAGCCTTACGTTTGTCGTATAGCCGAACGTCGAAAGGAGCAGCATACGCTTCACAACGATGGTTCCTAAATGCGGTTCCAATTGTTAATGTCAACGTCCAAGATATTTTTTGATGCCTACGACTTGGGCCAGACATTGGGAAAATTTTGCCTTTGATTAACTCAACTGTCTGCTCAAACTTCCACGAAAGATAGTCGGCATAGGTGTATTTGTCGTTGGAAAGGTCTAATTGTGAAAGGCTTGTAATTTCACTCATAACTTTAAATTTTTACAAAAATAAATGAAACGATTTGAAAACAAAGTGGTGCTCGTTACAGGAGCTGCCTCAGGAATTGGCCGTGTTTCGCCTGAAGCATGTCACCAAGCTATCCACTTTCAACGTATGTATCCTAATTAGTAGATTTTGACCCATTTAGGCTTATACGTACAACTTGAAAAACCCAAAGTTGTATGCAAACCTCTACGTTAAAACTAGGCTTGGTAAGTGCCTGTTTAGCACTTGCTTTTTGCTCTTTCATGGTTTCTGTTCCCCCTAATGAATTGCTGAAAAAGGTGTACGAAAATCAATCGGATACCTTGACCAAAGTAAAGCTGCCGCCTGGGGTTGACCCCGAAAGCGAAGATTGGAAAGGGATTGATTTAGAACCCAAAGCCCCCGTTCGACCGCTCGGTGTGGCTGAGGAGCAAAGTCGGTTTTTACTGCCGCCAGGTTACCGCATTGAGCCTGTGTTGACCGAACCTGCCATTCAGCAACCAGGTGCCATTGCCTTTGATGGCAACGGACGTATGTATGTCTTGGAACTACGTTCGTACATGCTCGACGCTGATTCAAAAAACGAGCTAGAGCCGACCAGTCGCATTTCTCGTTGGGAAGACAAAAACAACGATGGCGTGTATGAGTCAGGGACGACTTTTTTGGACAATTTAATCTTTCCGCGTTTTGTGCTGCCCTACGGCAAAGATTGCATCCTTACCATGGAATCGGATGCCGATAACGTGTATAAATACACCGATACCAACGGCGATGGTAAGGCCGATAAAAAAGAACTTTTTACCACCAAATACGGTCGGTCGGGGAATGTGGAGCACCAACAGGCGTTTATGTATTATGGCATGGACAACTGGCTATACAGTACCGTCAACGCTTTTCGGGTGCGGGAAACGCCCAATGGGGTGATTCGTGAAAAAACGGGCTTCAACCGTGCCCAATGGGGCGTTACGCACGACGATGATGGGAAGTTGTGGTTTCAGGGTGGGGCAAGTGGCTTGCCTTCGTACTTTCAGTTTCCGATTCATTACGGCAATTTTGACGTTCCCAACGAATTTGCCAAAGGATTTGATGTACCGTGGGGAGCGCCCGTCAAACTAGCAGATATGCAGGGTGGAATGGACGAAGTGCGTCAGCCTGATGGTTCGCTCAATCGGGTGACGGGTGCGGCAGGAAATGACGTGTATCGCGGTGATCGTTTGCCCGAAAATATCAAAGGACAGTATTTTTATGGTGAACCCGTTGCGCGAATTGTTCGCCAAATCAACCCCGTCGTCACGGAAGGATTGACAACGCTGCACAATGCTTTCCAAGACCAAAAATCGGAGTTTTTACGCTCTACCGACCCGCTTTTTCGTCCTGTTGATATGGCCACTGCCCCCGATGGAACGATGTATATTGTGGATATGTACCACGGCATTATTCAGGAAGGGCAATGGACCCAAAAAGGAACGTACCTCCGTACCAAAATTGAGCAATATCAACTGGACAAAGTGGTGGGACTGGGTCGAATTTGGCGCGTTACCTACGACGGAAAAGAACGCGATAAAGCAGCACCCAAAATGCTTAACGAAAATTCGGCGGCTTTGGTCAAACATTTGGAGCACCCCAATGGCTGGCGTCGCGATGCCGCTCAACAGTTAATCGTACTCAAAAAAGACCTTTCGGTGGTACCAGCCTTGACTTCTATGGCCCTGACTAGCAAGAGTGTCGTCGCCCGCTTTCACGCGTTGTGGTCGCTGGAAGGATTGGGAGCGTTGAAAGTGAATTTGGTGCAAAAGTTGATGCAAGACCTCAATCCGCGCGTCCGTATTCAGGCCATTCGTGCCAGTGAAACGCTTTATAAAGCAGGCGAAAAAAGCCTAGAAACGGCTTATGCTAGTTTACTCAACGACCCCGATGCCAACGTGGTAATTCAAGCCATGATGACGGCCAAGTTTTTGAAGTTGCCAAACATGGAAAGCGGCATCAAGGCCGCCATGGAAAAAAACAATGCAGCGGGCGTAAAACTGGTAGGTTCGCAAATCATTGAACCCCCAAAAGCAAGAAACATGGGGCCGTTTGGTGGGGGAGCGCTGAACAAAGAACAACAGGCTTCTTTGGATAGAGGATTGATGATTTACAGTGAGTTGTGCTCTCAATGTCATGGTAACAATGGCCAAGGAACGCCCGCAGGAAACGGTAAGTTGATTGCGCCAGCATTGGCAGGTTCAGCCCGTATTCAGTCGCATCCCGAGTACGCTGTTCGGGTAGTTTTGCACGGAATGGAAGGGGCGATTGACGGAAAAACCTATGCGGGCGGAATGATGACTTCGATGAAAGAACATTCGGACGAATGGGTCGCTGATGTCATTTCGTACATCAGAAATGGGTTGTCGAACGACGCATCGTTGGTGACGCCGCAGCAAGTGTCGAGCATTCGGGCTAAAACGGCCGATCAAAAAGGGATGTATCCGTACGAAAAATTAATAAAAACCGTGCCGCACGAACTGCAACCACAAGAAAGTTGGAAAATAACGGCGAGCCACACCACTTCGACCCGTATTGGGGGAAATGTCTCTCCTCAAAGTGCTTTTACGTACGAAGGTTGGACCACGGGTGGTCGTCAGTCCAAAGGAATGTGGTACCAAATTGAGTTTCCAAAAGAAGTGAACTTAACCGAACTGCAATTTGTGGCACCTGCCAGTATCAAAAAAGGCTGGCAACGCAACCCCAAAGCTCCCCAAACTCCACCTCCGATGGTTCAGTCTTACCCAAGGGCTTATACCGTTGAGACGTCGTCTGATGGGGCAACTTGGAAGGAGTCCTTGGTCCAGTTGAAGGGAAAAGAAGGGGAAAATGTAGTTTCTTTGGGCAATGTTAAAACCAAGTTTGTACGCCTAAAACTCAACGAAGACTTGGCCCAAGACAGCGATGAGGTTCCGTGGTCGATGCGACAACTGAAGGTTTTTGGTCAAAATTAAAAAGTACTATATTTCGTACACACCATGTCTAACAAATTGAACCGTAGGGGTTTTATAAAGGCTTCCACCATGATGGGAGGGGGTATTTTACTGAGTTTTCGGGGAAATGATTCGGTGGCAGCGACGTTGCCTGCGGAGGTGAGTTTCAACAGTTACCTTTCCATTTCTCCCGATAATGTCATCACTATTTTTGCCCCAAATCCAGAAGTAGGCCAAAATATCAAAACGGCTTTTCCGATGATTGTGGCCGAAGAATTGGACGCCGATTGGAAGAACGTGAAAATCGTTCAAGCCCATTTGGATACCAAAAAATTCAACCGCCAAGCCACGGCGGGGAGTGGCGCCATGCAGCATTCGTGGGATCGGCTTCGCAAAGCAGGCGCCACTGCGCGATGGATGCTCATGGAAGCCGCCTCCAAACGTTGGAACGTAGCTCACTATACGTTGATGACAAACAATGGCTGGGTGTGGCACAAAGAATCGGGTCGTAAACTAACTTACGGTGAATTAGCCACCGAAGCGGCTACTTTACCCGTACCGACAGAAGTAAAGTTTAAGGAGAAAAAAGACTATAAACTGGTCGGTAAACCCATTCACAACGTCGATAACGCAGACATCATTACGGGAAAACCAATCTATGGCTTGGACATTTATCGGGAAGGGATGTTGTTGGCGATGATTGAACGCCCTCCGTTTGGCGCAAAAATAAAATCGGTCGAAACGGCGGCGGCCAAAGCCATGCCTGGTGTTGTGGAAGTGATTGTGTTTAAGAACAAAGTAGCGGTGTTGGGCAAGTCCACGTGGCAAGTAATGAACGCCCGCAAGGTACTAAAAGTAACTTACGAGCCCGACGAAGCGGTAGAAAGCACGGCTGACCACGACCGCATTATGAAACAAATGCTGGAAAAATCAGACGTAAAACCGTCGCGCAAAGAGGGTGATGTAGAGGCTGTATTGAAAACAGCCCCCAAAGTTATTACCCGCGAATACCAAGCGCCTTTTTTGTCTCACGCTTGCATGGAACCCATGAATTTCTTTGCGCACGTGAAACAAGACGGCGTTGAACTGATTGGCCCTGCCCAATTGCCCGAAGATACCCGAAAAAATGTAGCAAAACTATTGGGCGTTGATGTTGAGAAAGTTACCTTAGAAATGACGCGTATGGGCGGTGGTTTTGGCCGCCGACAGCGCTCGGATTATTCGATGGAAGCTGCCGAATTGTCGAGTTTGGTCAAAGCACCCGTCAAGCTCATGTGGACGCGCGAAGACGACATGCAAGGTGGGCAATACCGACCCGCAATGCGCTATCGTTTTGAGGCGGCACTAGACGCAAAAGGCAATTGGATAGGCTACCGAATGCGGGGCGTGGGTGTCAACTCGGGCAATAGCACGCGTCCTGACCATTTCCCAGCGGGTGCAGTGCCAAATTTTCAGGTGGACTCTATCGACCACAAGTCCCCCGTGACGACGAGTCCGTGGCGGGCACCTTCCGAGAATTTTTTGGGGTTTGCCGAGCAGTCTTTTTTTGATGAAATTGCCACCGCCGCCCACCGCGATCCCATCGAATACCGTTTGGAATACCTCGAAAAAGCCCAAAAAGAACCCGTTGGGGCGGTAAAATATGACATTGAACGGATGAAAGGAGTGATAAAACTGGTGGCCGAAAAATCGAATTGGGGCAAAAAGAAAAACGTTTATCAAGGTTTTAGTGCCTATTTTTCGCACGGCTCGTACATTGCACAAGTAGCTGAAATAGAGAAGGTAAAGGGTCGTATAGTGTTGCGAAAGGTGATTGCAGCGGTGGACTGTGGGGTAGTGGTCAACCTCAGCGGCGCGTACCAGCAAGTGCAAGGCGGCATCATCGACGGCTTGGGGCACGCCTTTTATGGCGAAGTAACGCTCAAAGATGGTGTCCCTAACCAACAAAATTTTGATACCTACCGCCTGATACGCATCAACGAAATTCCCGCCGTGGAGGTGCATTTTGTGGACAGTGCCATCAACCCCACGGGTTTGGGTGAACCCGCCCTTCCACCCGCCGCCGCTGCTTTTGCCAATGCCTTTTTCAAAGCCACGGGCAAAAGGCTTTATAACCAACCTTTTATGAAAGAAGAGGCGATGAAAGGAGTGAGGTTTGGTCAAAGCAGTTAATATCTATCATCATAGATTTGTCATTCTGATCCGAACGCTTTCGGGTCGGAATCTGGGACCTTCTCTGCCGGAGTTGCGGGGCCCGCAGCGGCTGAGGCTGCCCGAGCGATATCGTGCCCGTGCGGTGTTTTTTAACAACTTCATGGGGCTTGGCGGTGCAGACACCACCAAGTGTAAAAAAATCATCGTGTTCCATGACAGTGTGTATTAGAATAAATGAAAATAATATAAGATATTGACAATCAGAAAAGTGACATTGTTAAATGTTTTCTTAGATTGATTGTAGCTATTGTAATATTTATTACATTTGCGCCCACTTATCAAACTATCTTACATCATTTGACGTTTGATAGATAGGATATTTTATCATTGATAGTAGTATAAACTCACAGTGTCATGTCTAATTTTTTGGAAGAATTGAAGAAGTATTTTGAGGCTACGCCCCAAGACATTATCTTTGACAATTGGGCTAAGTACGATAACGAAGAAAATAATGTAGGGCCTACCATAGAGGATTTTTTGACCCACTGCCATTTGTATCAGTTGCAGTCGAGTGATCCTATGAAAAGGCCATCGCACCAGTTTTCGTTAAGTACGCCAAGCCCGAAGAGTTCTTCGGGCTTTTTTTATGTAAAATCAATCAACATCAATGGAAAAGGCAGCATTTACCCTTACCAATTATCAATTTGAAAAAGTAAACATTGACCTCACACAGCATACTTCTAACGATTTACTTCTTGATTTCGACCCCAAAGGAGCTTACATCAACCAAGAGAGTGTTTACGAACTAACATTTGTTGTGACTATTTTTGTGCAAGGCCAGACGGCCCCCTTTGTGTTGGTACAGTGCAAGGGCTGGTTTAATTTTGAAAATCTTTCTTCCTACGAAGCCATCCCTGACTACTTCTATCGCAATGCTATCGCTATTCTATTTCCTTATGTGAGGGCTTATGTAAGTTTAGTCACTACCCAAGCTAATGTACCTGGTGTAATCATCCCCACACTCAACCTTTCCGGTTTGGAGGGTAGTCTAAAAAACAACACCACTCAAAAATAGCCAACAACATTGAGTATTAGGATTGTATATCAGACGTTAGAAGACCGCAATAGCGACTTAGACCGCCTCGAAACTAATGGCCCCTATGCGTGTCACTGGGAAAATACGTGGCTGGGCAATGGTTACTATTTTTGGGATACATTAATAGAAAATGCCCACTGGTGGGGCAAAGAAGTGCGCCAATACTCAAGCGGTTACATTATTTGCAAAGCTGTTTGTGACTTCAACGATAATGAGTGCTTTGATCTGTTTGGAAACTTAGAGCATCTGCAATGGCTCAAACAAACGTATGAAATAATGAAAGGCAAAGGGCTCATAACTAATAGGACTACTGTCAAAACAATACTTGCTTTTTTGAAAGGAACACTAAAAAGTTTTGATTACGTAGCTGTAAGAGCCAATGGACTTAAAAGCAAGGGGTTTAATTCTGATTATAATGTCAATGTACTATTTGAGCCAAATAAGCCTCAATACTTAGATTTATTGCCTGCAGTTCAAATATGTTTTTTTTCTAAGGATGCAATGAGTTTACGCAATTATAGTGTGGTTTATCCGGAAGAATATGCACAAAATGAGTATATATAAGTAACAAATACGCTTGGCGGTATTTTCACCACCAAGGACAAAAACGTTAATTTTCAGTCAGCAACTCATAAAGTTTTTTCACGGCTTTCTTGCGGCGTGGTCGTGAACCTCAGCGGCGCGTACCAGCAAGTGCAAGGTGGCATCATCGACGGCTTGGGGCACGCCTTATATGGCGAAGTAACGCTCAAAGACGGTATCCCCAACCAACAAAACTTTAATACCTACCGCTTGATACGCATCAACGAAATCCCCGCCGTGGAGGTGCATTTTATGGACAGCGCCATCAACCCCACGGGTTTGGGTGAACCCGCCCTACCGCCTGCCGCTGCTGCCTTTGCCAATGCCTTTTTCAAAGCTACGGGCAAACGCCTTTACAACCAGCCTTTTATGAAGGAAGAGGCGATGAAAGGAGTGAGGTTTGGGGTGAAATAGATAGCCTGAACCGTGCTTTTTTCAGTTATACCTTTAAAAATGGCATTCTCATGATGAAGCACTTTCTACTTGTTTTGGTTTACTGTCTTTGTTTAGATGCAGTTTCGGCTCAAAACGGCAACTTTTCTTTCGTTTTTATGACTGATATGCACCTACGCCCCGACCCCGTCGTAGAAAAAGCATTCAATAAAGTAGTACAACGAATAGAGCAACTAAAACCTGATTTTGTGCTTTCGGGTGGAGACCAGATTTTTGACATCATGCGGGGGAATCGGGCAAAAGGAGATTCTCTTTTTACCTATTACCTAAGCCAGACCCGTAGATTTAAAGTCCCAGTTTACAATTGCGTAGGAAACCACGATCTCTTTGGAATTTACGAGGAAAGCCCAGAGGATTCCTCGCATCCCGACTATAAACTGGGCATGTTTAAGCGATATTTTGGTGATCCCTACTATTCATTTAACCACAAAGGATGGCATTTTATGGTCTTAAACGTGTTGGATGTAGATAACTACAAGTACATAGGGAGAGTGGATGAAGGTCAGTTAAAATGGATAAAAAATGACCTCAGTTCCATAAAGCCCGAAACCCCCGTGGTGGTGGTCGCCCATATTCCTTTGGTGACAACTTACCATGACTTGTATCCTCCACAAAACGGCTATCTCTCTCAGCCCCCAGTGGCTAACCGTAATGAAGTCTTGGCGCTTTTTAAAGACCATAACCTCAAGTTTGTTCTTCAAGGACACATTCACTGGTTTGAGGACTTAAACATAGCGGGAAAAACGCACTACATCACTGGGGGATCCATCGCTGGCCGACCATCATGGCGCGGTAATACACACGGTTCAAGGGGCTTTTTGAAATTTAATGTATCTGGTGGCAACGCTACCTATGAGTTTGTATCGTATGAGGATAAAGACTGACATTTGTGAGATAGAAGACCAATCAAGGGAAGTCGCAGTGCGGTGTGTATCGCCCAAAATGGAGTACCAATGTCTTGTTGTTTTCTTATTACTTAAATTTTATTTTTCGATTTAGCTGTACCTTTGCTATATGGAGCCAAAAAAGACGAAACGTCAAGCAAGTGGGCGGCAATCCGCACAATATGACCGCGGCGGCGGACCGCAAGATTTTTAAAGAGAATATCGAAGCAGTCATTTCGAGCATTATGCAAAATGTGCCGCACGGATTTCTATGGTTTATGCAAGCGTGCGAGTATAATTTTTGTCATATTTTTGCTGGTGATGCACCACCGA
>NZ_JBYFCH010000031.1:0-70489 GCF_057652295.1 Runella sp. R5_40
AAAAATAACCCCATTAATCAAATCCCTATTCCCTAAAATAAGGGAAACCCAGTGTCCAGTATTTAGCGGTCAGCACACTATTTCATCGATTGACATCATTGGAACAGCGGCGAGTGATTTTACAGTCAGCAATTCGCCCAGCACTACACTTGCCCCCAATGCCACTACTACCTTAAGAATTACCTTTAATCCCTCCGTTGCAGATAGAAGATCAGCGACAGTTACTATCACCAGCAATGACCCAGACGAAAATCCTTTTAGGATTAATCTCTTCGGGACTGGCATGCAGCCTGAGATGGATGTTTTCGGAAATGGTAATCCAATTGCGAACGGTAGCTCAACGCCTATTACCAATAATCATACCCATTTTGGGGCAGAATTTGTAACAGGAGGCTCGATAGTTCGCACTTTTACCATTGAAAACAATGACCTTGCTTCCCTTAATCTTACGGGGACGCCAACAAAAGTAGCGATTACGGGTACCCATGCGTCCGATTTTACGCTGACTGCGGCACCGTCGTCATCCGTAGCACGTTCTCAATCCACAACGTTTCAAATAACATTTAATCCTTCGGGAAACGGGGTACGGACTGCACTTCTGACCATTGCCAATGATGATGAAGACGAAAATCCTTATACGTTTACTATTGAAGGAATAGGAACAACCCCTTCGCCGTCGGCCGATTATACAATTTCTACTGCCAATAATACGGTAACTATCACTGATGTCAGTGGCAATGGCGAAACCATGGAGGTAAGTGAGAGTAACTCAAATGTACGGTTTTTTGTCTCAGGGAGAACATACCGCATTGACGGTGGCGCTGTTACGCCATTCACGACGCCTGCTGACATACCCATTTCTAGTAATACAGGCATTGTCGTCAATACAAATGCGGGCAATGACATTATCACTGTCGGAGCGTTTACCTCCTCATTACCCAGTTTGACAATCAATGGTGGTGTTGGCGATGACATTGTGAATATGAATGGTAACATAACTTTTGCGGCAAATGCAAACCTGGATTTAGACTTACAAAATGATGACACTTCCCCTGGTAGGGATGTGGTGAACATTGGCACCAATGCGAATGTGATTTTAGCTGGAACGGGTAGCGCTACCATAAAAGTAAGTCAGAATGTTTTTGTAAACACAGGCGGAGGGCTAACGACCGCCAACGGTAATCTCCTTGTAGAAGCTAACCAGCAAGGTACTCCTACTAGCGGCAATTTTGTAGGGGTACGATTAAACGGTCTAAATGCGTTGTTTCAGGTGACAGGCAGTGGTTTGCTCACCGTAAAAGGGAAAGGGGGGGATACAGGGAATGGCACCAGTGGTATTTTTTTTTATAGCGGAGCAAAAATACTAGGCGGAACCAATACCGTAACACTAGAAGGTACTGGTGGGCCGACGAGTGGTAATATTAGTGCTGGAGTATATGCATTCGAAAACAGTGAAGTGAGATCGACGGGTGGCAATATTGTGATAAATGGCATTGGAGATGGTATCGCATCCACCAATACACTTTGTCACGGCATATTTGTTCGTGGGGTGATTGCAGCAGGCGGTCTAGGCAATGTTACCCTAACAGGGCGAGGGAGCCTAAACTATACCGAAGCAGGGGCGAGTGGAGTATATATATCAAGCGGAACAGTAACTACGGCAGGGGGAAATATAACCTTCAATGGGTACGGGGGAGGTTTGGGGAATTCCACTAGATGTTTAGGAGTCTTTCTTATCCATAGCTCAGTTTCCCCTGGGGGAATGGGGACGTTAACGATTTATGGAGAAGGTGGCCCTGGTACTGGAACAGATAACTATGGTGTTGGAATAGGTTGTGCAATTACGAGTAGTGGAGGCAACATAATTGTTACAGGGAAAGAAGGGGGTGGTAACTTTTCTCAAGGGGTTATAGTAGATAATACGGACATAAACGCCTCAAATGGTGAAATCAGGACAGCTACCAACGGTGGGGATATAACAGTGACTGCCAATAGTTTTGTTTCAGCTTTGGATAATCAGGCTTTAATAACAGGCCACCCTTCTAATAAAATTACGTTTTTGCCATTAACTAATGGGACTGAAATTAATTTTGTTTCTACCAGAGAAGTAGCCTCAAGTCCAATCCTTATCTCTGATTTTGAATTTGATAATATTACAGGAGGAGCTTTTTACTTTGGCGATGCCAATACGGGCGCTATTAATGTGAATGAAGCCATTACCCACGCTGCTGGCAATGTTTATTTCACTACTGGGCAAGCTCTAAACCTGAATCAGTCATTTGGAGCGGGCACGGGTAATATTGCTATTAATGCAGCTGGTGGGATAAATCCTAAGTCCACAACCGTGGACTTGAGTGGGAATACCATTTCGTTTACTTCTGGCAATAACCTTACTATCGCCATCGGTGGCACAACGGTCAATACAGGATATGACCAGTTGAATATACAGGGTACGATTGATTTAAGAGGGCTCAACTTGGTACTTTCGGGTAGTTACGTTCCCGTTGCTGGAAATACATTCATCATTGTCAACAACGATGGTACCGACCCTATCGTAGGTACGTTCAATGGTCTAGCACAGGGAGCAACGATTCCTAATTTCCGAGGAAGTGGCCTAAATGCGACGATTAGTTATACGGGAGGAACGGATAACAACGATGTGGTGATTACGGTGGCCGCGCCTGCCGTTTCTAATATCAATATCAAAGGCAATGGATTCACTATTGACAATGGCGATACCTCACCTAGAACCGAAGATGGTACTGATTTTGGTAACATTGATATTTCTTTAACAGAACCAGTCGTGCGTACCTTCACAATCGAGAATACGGGAACGGCTGATTTGGTCATTCCAGCAGGTGGCATTACGAAGTCAGGAGCTGCGGATTTTGGCATCGGAAATGTGTCATTACCCCTTACCATCGCACCTGGCAGTTCTGCTACTTTTCCCGTAATTATAGACGCTAGTGGCAATGGACGAAGAACTGCGACAATCAGCATTCAGAGCAATGATCCTGACGCCTCTCCTTATACCTTTGACGTGACGGCAGTGGGGGTTTCCCCCGAAATTAATGTAACTGGACTTGGACAAAATATCGCAGATGGCGATTTAACGCCATCGGGGGTTGACGATACTGACTTTGGCATAATAGATGTAGCATCAGGGTCGGTTAGTCATACCTTTACGATTCAAAACGTAACTGGTGCTACTGGTAACCTCCAACTAAACGCAGGGGCAATCAGCGTAACAGGAACTCATGCTAGCGATTTTACGGTAAGTGCGATTACGTTGCCTGCTACGATCAGCGCGGGGCAATCTACTACATTTGTCGTCACGTTCAATCCCTCAGCAGAAGGTTTACGGACCGCTACAGTAAGGATTCTGAACAATGATTTAGGAGAGGGAACTTACGATTTTGCCGTTCAAGGCTACGGAGGAACACCTTTTATCACCACTTGGAAAACTGACAATACAGGTACATCCAACAGTACTTCCATCACAATTCCGACCACGGGTACGGGCTACAACTACGACGTGGACTGGAACAACGATGGTACGTTTGATGAATTTGGTTTGACGGGCAGTGTAACCCACAACTACGGTACGGCAGGTACATATTCGGTAGCTATCCGAGGCGATTTTCCAAGGATTTATTTTAATAGCGGAGGTGATAGTCGTAAATTAGTATCCATCGACCAATGGGGAAGTATTGCATGGACAAGTATGAATAGTGCTTTTCGGGGCTGCGCAAATATGGTACTCAACGCTACGGATGTGCCAAATCTGGGAGCAGTCACCGACATGAGTTCTATGTTTTACGGCTGCAGTTCGTTTAATCAGGCCTTACCAGAAGGTTTTAATACGTCTGCGGCTACGAATATGAGCTATATGTTTGCTTTTTGTAGTTCGTATAATCAAGCCTTACCAAGCACGTTTAATACCTCTATGGTGGTGGATATGAGCGGTATGTTTAGGAGCTGTAGTGCCTATAACCAACCCTTACCGAACAGTTTTAATACGCAGCGTGTCACCGACATGAGTGAAATGTTTTACGGCTGTACTTCGTATAATAAAGCCTTGCCGAATGTCTTTAATACGTCTCTTGTGACGAATATGAAGTCTATGTTTTACGACTGTAGTTCGTATAACGAACCCTTACCTAGTAGTTTTAATACGGAGCGGGTGACAAATATGGAATTAATGTTTCAAGGCTGTAGTATTTACAACCACGCTTTACCAAGTAGTTTTACTACGTCGCTTGTGACGGATATGAGCTTAATGTTTTATGATTGTAGAGCTTTTAATCAAAACTTAGGATCGTTGAACCTCGGGGCGGTCACCAACATGACGGGTATGCTCACAAACTCTGGGCTTTCGGTGACTAATTATGATGCGACGCTTACGGGCTGGAATGACGGCGGCTACACCAACAAAGACCTGGGCGATGCCTCACCACTCAAATACTGCGCTGCCCAAGCGGCTCGTACCAATCTGATAACCAACAAAGGCTGGACCATCACAGGGGATACCCAGCTATGCAGTTCCACCATTACCACGGTTGGTACGCTTCTGCCCTTCACTGCTTGTGAGGGTACGGCCTCGGTGGCTCAGAGTTTTACAGTAAGTGGCAGTGGTCTCACAGCTGACATCACAATCACTGCCCCCGCAGGTTTTGAAGTAAGTACTACCAGCGGCAGTGCGTTTGGGCCTTCGGTAACGCTTGCTCAAAACAGCGGAACGGTAGCCAGCACTACCGTCTATGTACGGCTTTCGGCGACAGCCACGGGTACACCCAGCGACAATGTACGCCTAACGAGTACGAACGCAACCGACAAAACGATAGCGGTGAGTGGAACGGTCAATGCCAAACCCACTATCACGTTGGGCACGATCAGTGCTGTAAGCATCACCTCTACGAGTTTTAGTATTCCCTACACGTCCACCACGGGAAGTCCCGACCAATTCAGTTTGGTGACGGGTACACCAGTGGCCATGCCGAATTTTAGTGCGGTGAACAATCAGAGTATGCCAGCGAGCAGCCCCATCAGTGTAACCATACCCGCCAGCGGAGCAGCCACGTATAATTTCAATCTCAGCGTGCGTAAGAGCAGTACGGGCTGTGTGAGTGCGGTTGTTCCCGTGTCATTGACGGTAGAAGCCCCCGCTGGTCGTCCCTTCATCACGCGTTGGGATTTGAGCAAAACGGGTAGTAGCAGTACGGGTTTGAGCATTGGGGTACAAACCAGTACGGGTGGGCAAGTGAGCTACACTTGGACAACCGTACCCGCAGGTACGAGTGGCAGTGGTACGTTTACGGGTACTTCGCTCAATATCGGTAGTTTACCAGCAAATGCCATCATTGATGTCAGCATTTATCCTACCAATTTTGAACGCATCAATATCAACAATGGCACTGACTGCCAACGCCTGACTGAAATTAAACAATGGGGCGAGGTAGCGTGGACGAGTATGCGGTTGGCCTTCTCTGGCTGCTCCAACATGACCCTTACGGCGCCTGACGTACCCAATTTGGCTGGGGTAATGAATATGAGTTTTATGTTTGCCAATTGTAGCAGCTTTAATCAAGCGTTGCCCGAAGGCTTTAACACGGCAAACGTGACGGATATGTGGGGGATGTTTTCTGGTTGTAGTGCCTACAACCAAGCGCTACCGAGCACTTTTAATACGGCAAACGTGACGAGGATGGTTCAAATGTTTAATGGTTGTAGTTCTTACAACCAAGCGCTACCCATCAGCTTTACTACGGCAAACGTGACGGATATGTATGGGATGTTTTCTAATTGTAGTTCTTACAATCAAATGCTACCCAGCAGCTTTAATACTGCAAACGTGGCATATATGAATTTTATGTTTAGAGGTTGTAGTTCCTACAACCAAGCGTTCCCCAACAGCTTTAACACGGCAAACGTGACGGATATGCTTTCTATGTTTTCTGGATGTAGCAGCTTTAATCAAAGTTTGGCGTCTTTCACCCTCAATGCTAATGTGAACTTGGTGAATTTCTTGGATAACACCGGCTTGAGTGTAGCCAACTACGATGCCACGCTGACGGCTTTCAATGCCCAAAATGTAACGGGCAGAAGCATGGGAGCCGTAGGGCTGAACTACTGCGCGGCGAAGTCAGCTAGAGACAATTTAATCAATAACAAAGGCTGGACCATCACAGGGGATAATTATACACTCGCCTGCTTGCCTGCCGACTACACGATCACTACCACAGGGGGCAATGTGATTATTACGGATGTTACAGGTACGGGAGAGACATTGGAGGTAAGTGAAAACAGCGGTAAAATTCGCTTTAACGTCACGGGTAAAACGTATAGCATCGACGGTGGTATCACTACGGCCTTTACGACGCCTGCGGAGGTAGCCCTTTCGGGTAAAAATAGTATTACTGTCAACACGGCTGGCGGCAACGACATCATCAACGTGGGTGCATTTACAACCCAATTGCCCACATTGACCATCAACGGTGGCATAGGCGACGACCAAGTCAACATGAACGGCGATATTACCTTTGTGGCCAATGCTAATTTGGATTTGGACTTGCAAAACGATGAGACCAATCCTGGCGTAGATGTCATTGCCCTAAATACCGATGCCAACCTTAACTTGAGTGGAACAGGTGCAATTACCCTCAAATCAAGTAAAAATATAGAAACTAAGAGTGGAAGTAGCCTTGCGGCGGTCGCAGGTAACATCCTGATAGAAGCCAATCAGCAGACGACACCAACTGTTGGCTCTTTTACTGGGATAGCCCACCAAGGTACAATTAGCATCCTCGGCGGAAGCGGAGGAGTTGGCGCAGTTACATTAAAAGGCAAAGGGGGAAATGGTACTGATGCCCCGCAAGTTGGGGTTCTTATTGCTGGTAATGTAACGGGTTTAGTAGGAAGCCTGACCATCGAAGGCACAGGGGGAATAAGCCCCGTAAATGGCAATGTTGGCATTCATATCAATGCCCCGATTAGTTCAAAAAGTCTTATTACACTCATTGGGACTGGCAATGGCCTCGGAGCTAGTGCTGATAATGCAGGTGTGTTGGTAAGTAACACCATTACAAATATCCCAAATACCGTAAAAGGCATAGTCATTACGGGCACGGGAGCAAATACAACTGGTACGGGCAACCATGGTATTTCTTCAAACAGTGATTTTACCAATACCAACGGTTCCACCACGCTTACTGGTACGGCTGGTAATACGGCCTCAGACGACTTGTTTATAAACAGTGGTACGTTGAGGTCATCAAACAATCCTAACAATTCTACTAACATTAACTTGATAGGGAATAAGGTAACAATCGGTTCAGCTGCCGTGATAGGAACCAACTTAGCCAGTGTTGTCAATCTGCTTCCCAGAACCGATAACACTCCTATCAATTTAGGAACAGAAACGGCAGGGAGTTTGAGTTATACAAGCGATGAAATGAACCGAATCTTTGCCGATGAGATACACATTGGAAACGCCACAACTGGCCCTATAACAATTTCTGCTCCGATAGCTCCTGCCAATATCTCAGCTACTTGCCGTATCACCTTGCAGAGTTCAAGTGATTTGACCATTAGCGGAGGTGGCATTACTACTTTAGATGGTAATGTCCGATTCGGGGCCGCGAATATTTATCCTACGTTTTCGGGAATGGATGTTTCAATGGGAACAACGGGGGTATTGTCAACAGGATCTAATAATAGATATGTGTTCGATATAAATGGGTCCGCAGCTAACACGGGATATACGCAATTGCAGGTAGCAGGGAAGCTCAGTTTATATCAAACTCGATTAACGCTTACTGGTAGCTATAGCCCTTCCCTTGGTCAAACATTTATGATTATTAATAACACAGGGACAGACCCCATCGACCATGTTTTTCTTGACTATGCGGAAGGATACATATTTAACAATTTTCTGGGTAGTGGGCAAAATGCAAAAATAACCTACGTAGGAGGGGATGGAAACGATGTCGTATTGACGGTAGTAGCAGCTCCTGTCTTTACTGATTCTCCTGACAACCAAGTTGTTTGTGCAGGTAATTCTGCCAGCTTTACAGTAGCAAGTTCTAACGCGGCAAGTTATAAATGGCAAGCCCGTAGCAATAGTGGAAGTTCTTGGGTCGATTTGACCAATGTGAGCCCTTACTCCAATGTAACCACTTCTACCTTGTCTATTAGTGACGTGGCAGGGCTCAACAATTACCAATTCCGCTGTGTGGCTACCAACGACATCGGCAGTACCAATTCTGATGCTGCTACTCTTACTGTGACGCCTCTTCCAGACGCCAACATCAGTTATTCAGGGTCGCCTTTTGCCCAAAATGCCGCTCCAGTGAGTGTAAATAGAACAGGTACAGCAGGAGGAGGCTATACAGCCACTCCAACAGGGTTGACTATTGATAATCAAACGGGGCAAATTACGCCAAGTAGCAGTTTGATTAATAATTATGTAGTCACTTACAGGATTGCTGCTTCGGGAGGGTGTGCTCAATTTACCACAACAGCCAGTGTTGAAATCGTTGCAGCACCTACACCTGATTATACCATTACTACTATGGGCGGCAACATCGTCATTACCGACACCAAAGGCATTGGCGAAACATTAGAGGTAAGTGAAAACAGCGGTAAAATCCGCTTTAACGTCACGGGTAAAACGTATAACATTGACGGTGGTATCACTACGGCCTTTACGACGCCTGCGGAGGTAGTCCTTTCGGGTAAAAATAGTATTACTGTCAACACCGCTAGCGGCAACGACATCATCAACGTTGGAGCATTTACAACCCAATTACCCACATTGACTATCAACGGTGGCACGGGCGACGACGAAGTCAACATGAACGGTAACCTTACCTTTACGGCCAATGCCAACTTGGATTTAGACTTGCAAAATGACGATGTCAATGCTGGTATGGACGAAGTGGCGATGGGCGACAATGTAACTGTGTCACTTTCTGGCACAGGAACTGCAACGGTAAAAGCGAGCAAAGGGATTGTAGCGAATGCGGGGGCGAATTTATCAGCAAGCAGTACCATTTCGCTGATTACCAATAGTATTGACATTAAAAATACGGCGACCATCAGTACCAACTCGGCCAGCAGTGTGATACTTCGTCCTTACACCAACGGCGTCAATATCGACTTGGGAGCAGCGACAAATTCGCTGGGCGGACCTCTGAGCCTTTCCGACGACGAACTTGACCGCATCACGGCGGGTACGCTCCAAATCGGTGATGCCAACAGTGGTGCCATTACCATCAGTGCGCCCATCAGCCGCGCCGCCGCCACCAATGTCAACCTCACGACGGCAGGGGCGGTTAATTTGAACGCTTCGGCCTTGGCAACCAACGGAGGAACCCTTGTCATTAACGCGGCGGGAGGCATCAACCCAACGGTTGCGGGAACGGATGTCAACGTCGGAACCGTGTCGTTTGCCTCGGGCAATGACTTGGCCATTGCCATCAACGGAACTACGGCCGATACCGACTATCACCAGCTCAACGTAGCAGGTTCGGTCAACCTGTCGGGACTTGATTTAGTACTCAGCGGTAGCCACGTGCCCGTGTTGGGACAAACGTTTGTGATAGTCAACAACGACGGAAGTGATGCCATTCAAGGTACGTTCAACGGCTTGCCTGAAGGCTCAACGATTGCACCATTCTTGGGAGGTCAGTTAAACGCCCGCATCAGTTATGTAGGTGGCGATGGCAACGATGCGGTATTGACCGTCATTGCTTCGGTGGAACTTCCAGCGAATACTGCCAACGTGACCATTTGCAAAAATGCGACGGCGTCGTTGACGGCGTCGTGCAAAGTAGGTCAAGTAACGTGGTACAACGCGGCAGGTACCACCCAGTTGTTTGTGGGCTCACCGCTGGTAACGCCAACGCTTACGGTAAGTACGAGCTATAAAGTTCGTTGCGAATTAGCACCTCAATTGAGCGGATTTGTGGATGTGATGGTAACGGTAGTCGTTCCGCCAACGATTTCCCTTTCAACCCTTCAACAAACCCTAAACGAAGGCAACAACCCAGTTCTTTGCGATACCGATGCGAATCCAGTTAACGGTTTACAGTTTGGGGTTTCGAGTTCGTGTGTTTCGGGGTCACCCGTTTGGCGAGTACAAGTAGGCAGTGGCGCATGGAGCAACTGGTCGGCGACAGCCCCAGTTTCCCAACCGTCCAATAACCAACCCCACCGCTACCAAGCGGCTTGCGACGCCAATTGTGCTTCGACCTACTCGGGCGTGATAGAATTGACAATTAATAACCGTGCATCCATTCCTCAAAATGTTTCTTTATTGGTGGATGGTGTAACAGTTGCCGTGGGTGAAACGAAGGAAGTGTGTAGTTTGGTGACTACTACGCTAACTTTTAATGCGAATTGTGCAGCTGGTGAAGTGATACTTTACTCAGTTGACGGTGGCGAATACAGTACAGGAGTTCCTGTTGGTTTGGTGGATAATCAGTATCATAATTACCGCGTACGCTGCCGCAAATCGGACGGCACGCCATCGTGTGTGGAGTCAGAGTCTGGGGTGATGCGCTTAAAACTGGTTACCATTCCATCGGCTCCGACGGTATCATTGTTACCGACAAGCAGTTGTAACCCATCGGCGAGTTTCAGTGGCCAATCAACGTGCGGCAGTTTGCGCACAGTTTGGTACAATGCCACCACGAACGTGGCACTTCCAAGCCTTCCTTCAACCGTACCAAGCCAGACAACTTCCTATTACGCTCGTTGTCAAACGGAAAATGGTTGCGTGAGTGAAAAGAGTAACGTGGTGACGTTCACTTTAACGCCAACGCAAGTAGCGCCCGTGATTACGGCAAGCCAAGAGATTGTTTGTACAGGTACAACGGTCACGATTTCGGCCAACTGTCCCACAGGAAGTCAGACGTTTTGGAACACGGGTGTCACTGCACGAAGTTTTGAAGTGGCCTTTAACAACGTGACGAAGCAAACGTACTGGGCAAAATGCCTCTTTGAAGGTGGCTGCCAAAGTTCGGAAAGTGTCCGTAAAGATATTTATTGGAATGCGTTTGTGGTGACGTTGATAAACATTGGTGAATCAAAATCGGCAGTGAAGCCTGCGAATGATAAGTCGTTGTGGACGAGTCAATTCATCACCCGCGACGGTGGTCCCGAATTGGATCAAAGCACACAAGTAAACCCGACCTTGTTTTACGTAGAAAATGCCAACAAAATGGCGCCTCGCTACTGGACCATCAACGTAGAAGCGTGCGGATTAAGTACCGATGGTTCATTGACCTTTGACATGTTAGCGACGCCAGAAATGGGCGTAATTCGTTCTTTCAACACGCACGAGAACAATGCGCCGTATTTCATGTATGCCAACCGCGAAGGTTGGACGGAGTTGTATGCTCAAAACCATCCAGCCTACGGCTTTTACCAAGACAACGGTGCGGGTGGTAACGTATATGATGCAGGGTTACCCAAAGGCTTGTACAAGTTAGGCATTCGTTACTGGGACCAAAAGGGTTGGGGCAGTATTTATCCTGCAACGCGTCAACCGCAAGGCAACGTGCTGGCGTATCAAGAATATTGGTTCCGTATCCAATCGAAAGATGGGGTAGGGGTAGGAGCAGCGAGGACAGCGGAGAGCGAAGGGGCAAATGGCAAAGGGCAAGGGGTAAATGGCGAAGGGCAAGAGGCAAGGGGCAAATGGCAAGGTTCGGATAACGGAAAACAGCTAACAGATAACGAGCTTTTCGCGACCGTTCTCCCCAACCCTGTCACCAGCATTCTTCGTTTGAAAGTGCAAGATAGCAAGGGGCAAGTGGTGCAAACGGTTTTGACGGATGTATCGGGGCGGAGTGTGTTGCGTCGCCAATTTGTGCCCGAAACCAATACGCACCAGGAAGAGTTTGGCGTGAGTGAGTTACCGACGGGAATGTACTTCTTGAAGGTGACGACCGCTGACCAGCAGGCGACGCTGAAGGTGGTAAAAGTGCAGTAGTGTCTTACTTTTAGATAAAAATGAGCTACTTGGGGTTATTCTCAAGTAGCTCATTTTTTTAGTATAGATAGCCAACAATAATTATCTTTGCTACTGATGATTGGTTGTTTGATTTTACCAAGTGATGCTTTCCATATGAATATTTTTTTGAACTCAATATCAAAATATATACCAATAAATTGTGCCTTTTTGGTGTTGTTTTTAGGGAGTTTGGTTTCTTTTGCGCAGCAAAAAACGACAATTGAAGAACAGAAGAAAGCACATTGGTACTTCGATAAAGCGGAATGGTTCAGATACGAACCGCAGTTTAACTACGATAGTACTCTTTTTTATGCAAAAAAAGGGCTTAGCGTTTTGGAGAAACAATCAAGGAAGCCGTACGCACAATTGATTGAGGCGTATTTAAAACTTGCTTCTTATGAGCTCATACCCGCCCAAAAAGATAGCGCATTGCTGTATGCAGAAAAATACAGTAAAATGGTAAATGATAATGTGTTAAAATACAGGGTGTTGTATAGGGTATCGGACAGGGGGTGGGCTGGTTATAAAACCCAAGATAGAGATGTATTTAAGGAAGCCAATGAGCTGATTGAAGATAATACTGACCCCGCCATCAAAGCTGAATATGAACTTGGGTTAGGTGGTTACTACGCAAAATCAACGGACGGCAGGGATTTTGGTCAAACCTGTTTGCTCAGAAGCCTTACTTATTACCTGACAAAAGAGGATAAGTTATCGTTGCAGCGGAGGGCTTCAATTTACATGAGCCTTCATAACCTGAAATTTGTGGAGAACCAAATGGACTCGGCCAAACTATACCTTGAGAAAATTGAACCGTTATTGCCAGAAGTGCCTTTAATGCTTCAGTTGAGTTATTTGGGGATACGGGTCAATTATCATAAAACACTGAAGCAATTGGGAACTGCTCAGGCTTATGCAAGTGAGTATTTGAGATTAGTGGAAAAATACAAACTTCAAAACTCCCACCATGGGCAAATGGGGCTGTTCAATTTGGGGCATATTTATTTTTTAAGAGGAAACAACGATGAGGCGATTGCTTACTACAAGCAAGCGTTAGCCCTTGGAGAATCGTTGAATATTCATTCGACGGATTACGATATTTGGCACTATACTGCCAACGCTTACGAGAAAAAAGGGGATTTCAAAAATGCGTATGAAGCGCAGAAGAAATTTCTTGAAGAAGCCGTTAAACGTTTAGATGTTAATCATCACAACGCTGTAAAGGAGCTTGAAATACAGTATAGCTTGAAAGAAAAAGAACAAACTCAGATAAAACAAGCTTTTGAACGTAAAATACTGATTGCCTCGGTTTGCTTATTAGTGATTTTGGTCTTTTTACTGGCTTTTTTTTACGCAAAAAGCCGAAGGGCTCAACGAATTATTGCGCAACAATCGGCTGCCCTTCACGAATTGGATGCGGTTAAATCACGTTTTTTTGCGAATGTTTCGCATGAATTACGTACGCCACTTACCCTCATACTTGCCCCTTTAAGTACGATGCTGAAAAGCGGAACTCTGGATGCACTTAACAATTCTCTAGCTAGTTTGATACGGCAAAATGCCGAAAGTCTTTTGAAACTGGTCAATGAAATTTTGGATTTGAATAAACTAGAAGTGGGTAAGTTAGAGGTGCGAGAAGAATCGGTCGTGCTCTATAATTTTATCCGTCGAGTTACGGCCAATTTTGAATCAGCAGCTACTGCGCGGCATATTCGTTTTACGTTTAACTATGCTATTGATCGGTATTTGCAACTTTTGGTAGATAAAGATAAAGTACAAAAAATACTGAACAATTTATTGTCTAATGCCATTAAGTTTACGCCTGAAAATGGAGAAATTGCAGTCACCGTAGAGGAGCATCATCATCAAATTTGTATTAAAGTAAAGGATACGGGTCGAGGCATCCATCCCGAGGATTTGCCCCGCATTTTCGAGCGATTTTACCAATCCAACCGAGCCAATGTGCTCGTGGAGGGGGGGACGGGAATCGGGCTTTCATTGTCGGTTGAATTAGCCAAACTGATGAACGGGGAGTTGAAAGTAGAAAGCAAGTTGATGGAAGGGTCAGAGTTTTCGTTTTATTTCCCCAAAAGAGAAGTACTAACAACACTAACGAATGCCGACGCCGAAGAAATAAATCACCAAGTGCTCTACAAAGAAGAAATAGGTTTGGCGGGAGTTGAATTAGCGTCGGAGTCTATGCAAGAGCCCAAAGCCACCATTCTAATTGTGGAAGATAATCAAAGTTTACGAGCCTATTTGGTGCTGATTTTGCAGGATAAATACACGGTCATAAAAGCAGAAAATGGCCAAGTAGCTTTGGAATTACTAAAAAAAGGCCTCCGACCCTCCCTTATTTTAACAGATGTAATGATGCCAGTGCTCAATGGGTATCAATTGGTCAATATACTTAAATCTGACGATGAGCTCTGTTCGATACCTGTCATTATGCTAACAGCCCGCGCTGAAATGCAGGATAAACTCAAAGCGCTTCGGATTGGGGTGGATGATTACTTGACTAAACCGTTTGAGGAAGAAGAACTCCTTGTCCGAATGAATAACCTTTTGCAGTATGCACAAAAACGGTCGAGCGATAATTTGGTGGTTGAGAAAGTAGAGGTTTTGTTGGATCATGGTCCCGAAACCGACTTGACACCTGTCGTTTCGGTGAGTGACATGGCGTGGTTAGCGCAATTGGAGAGTCGGGTGAAACTACACCTCAATGAAACGGATTATTCGGTGGAACGCATGGCTGATGATATGGCACTAAGTCGTACGCAGTTGTTCAGAAAACTTAAAAACTTAACAGGCCATTCTCCCCAGCAGTACCTGCAAGAAGTACGGTTGCAACAAGCGTTGTATTTGCTAGAAACGAAGCAAGCGCAGTCTGTCAAAGCAGTTTGCTATGCGGTGGGGTTGTTGCAGGTGAAGCATTTTTCACAACTGTTCCATCGCCGTTTTGGCAAATTACCCTCTGCTTATTTGTAGGTTTTCCGTAGGGTGCAACATTCGTGTACCCTATTTGCAACATTGGTATCCCCTCTGAAACCTACGTGTACCGTTGTTGCAACATGGCTTTGCGAGCTGCCTTCTTTCTTTGTGACTGTTCATATTTTGCCTTACTCAAAATGAAAAGTCATTTACTTTTTCGATGCGCGCTACTGCTAGTGGGTAGCTTATTCTCCTTACTTATTGCTGCGGGAAATAGTCATGCCCAAACCATTCGCTACGTTAAAGAAGGCGGTACGGGTGATGGTTCTTCGTGGGCCAATGCCTCAGGCGATTTACAGGCGATGATTAATGCCTCGGCTGATGGCGAGCAAGTATGGGTAGCCACAGGTACCTACAAGCCCAGTAGCACAGGCGATCGTAATGTCTCTTTTTCCATAAAATCAGGGATGAAAATGTACGGAGGTTTTCCTGCTTCTGGTGAGCCAACGATGGCTGACCGTAACTGGAAGACCAACCTAACAATTCTAAGTGGTGACTTGAATAATAACGATCAGGTTACTGGAAGTGGTAGTACGTTGAGTATCACAGGCAACGACGAAAATAGCCGTCATGTGGTGATTTTATTGAGTGGGACAACAAATACGACAGTATTAAATGGTTTTATTATAAAAGGAGGCAATGCAAATGGGAGTTCGTCCCCTCAAAATAGTGGTGGTGGAATACTCACCGAAAACGCCTACACTTCAATTGAAAATGTCCTTTTTATCGGAAATTCAGCAGGAAGAGGGGGCGGGTTGTATTCGAGTTTTAGCCCTGGTACAGTTTTAAATACTCAGTTTGAAAAAAACTATGCTGTTGAATGGGGAGGGGCAGTCGTCAATCACTACACACGGGCTACCTTCATTAATACGGTATTTACGGGAAATTATGCCCAAAGTTCAGGGGGAGGAATCAGTAATAATACGGCGTACCCAACCCTTATTAATGTAACAATGGTCGGTAATTATGCGGGTCGCGGGGCTGCATTGGAAGGCTCATCTTCTGATATAACTATCCGTAATAGTATTATTTGGGGGAATGGTAACAGCGGTATTACTCGACAGGAAGGATCGCTTGTTACCGCCAATTCAATTATTGAGGGTGGTGACGGTGGCAACCTTGGCAGTAACCCCCAGTTTATGGATGCTGCTAACGGAGATTTTCGATTACAAGCTTCGTCCTGTGCGATTAACGCGGGCAACAACTCAGCGGTTCCTTCGGATGTGTTGACTGATGCGGGGGGGAATCCGCGCTTTTTCAACAATGGGACGGTGGACTTGGGCGCGTATGAGTTCCAAGGTAATTATCAAGCTAAATCCTTCCCCACCGAAACAACCAATAATAGCCTTCAATTTGACGGGGTAAACGACTTTGTTGAAATTCAAGGAGTAAACACGTCTAATTGTACGCCTGTTTCGCTGGCTGGCGGCAATGCTATTACAATCGAATACTGGTTTAAAGGAACCAATATCCAGTCGGCAGTACGTTTCCAAAGCGGCGCTAACTATATCAGTGCGGGTTGGGGCACAGCTACAGCTGGTAACTTTAAGCATATTTTCTCCAACAGCGGAGGTACTAATGGGGTAGCCGTGGGAACAACCGTTACTGATGGCAACTGGCACCATGTAGCCGTTACTTGGCAAAGAGGTGTTGCTAATGGCTTTAAATCCTATTTAGATGGGCAATTGGTAGAACAAAAAGACGCAGCCAATACAGATTTGCCTTCATTTAGCGGCGGGCTAACCTTAGGTTCATTCAATGGAATAGATGAATTTATGAATGGCAGCTTAGATGAGGTGCGAGTGTGGAATGTAGCACGTTCACAATCCGAAATACAGTCGGGTCTTTGTGGGGAATTGAGTTTGCCTCAGACGGGCCTAGTGCTGTATTATAAATTTAATCACGGTACGGCAAGTGGCACCAATTCGGCAAATAACGCACTCCTAAACAGTGTCAATGGAAATCAGTTGTTGGGAGAATTGAAAAACTTCAGTCTCAGTGGAAACACCTCCAACTATGTGGCAGGTAAATTGACCTCAAAAATCCGCTACGTCAAAGCGGGGGCGTCAGGAACGGGTACTTCGTGGGCCGATGCGTCGGGTGATTTACAAGCCATGATTGATGCCAGTTGCGTGGAAGAAGTATGGGTAGCCGCAGGGACTTACAAGCCCACCACGGCAACAGCCAATGTGGGTATTACCTTTGCTTTGAAAAACGGCGTGAAGCTCTTGGGTGGGTTTCCTGCTACCAACAACCCCACGTTAGCCGACAGAAACTGGGTACTTAATCCGACCATTTTGAGCGGTAATATTGGAAATGTTAACGACGAAAAAGATAACGCATTTCATGTCGTCTCCATCCTTGATATTGGAGGTAGTTCTCCAAACCCGACGACGCTTGACGGGTTCATCATTTCGGATGGCTATGCAGATGATAGAAATGACGTTAATAATTCATATAATTCAGGAGGTGGTATTTACATTTATGGTAACTCACCCGTTATTCAAAACTGTATTCTGAGAAATAATTTTGGAAGACTCGCTGGAGGGATGGCGGTAGCCTTTTCTAATCTGACGATTTCCAACTGCCAATTTTACAATAATCGCGGTGCCACTTCGGCTATTAAGTTTGAAAATTCATCCCCCAACCTAAAAAACAGTACACTCCACAGTGCTACTACCCGTCTCATTGAGAGTGCAACGGGTGCGAGTGTTACCATCGCCAATAGCATCATTTGGGGGAAAGATGCCCCAGTAGCCAATACGGGAGGAGGCACTGGTATTAGTTATTCAATCGTTCAGGGGGGGTATGCTGGAACGGGAAATCGCAGCGCTGACCCAGATTTTTTGGATGCCGCCAATGGAAATTTCAACGTAACTCCTTTTTCGTGTGCCATTGATGGCGGAACAAATTCGGTTGTCGTTTCGGGAGAAACGGATTTTGATAAAAACCCGCGTATCTATAACAACGGCACGGTCGATATGGGTGCTTACGAGTACCAAGGTGCACGACAAATCGTATCACCCAGCATAACCACTAACAACGCCCTTCATTTTGACGGGACCAATGATTACGTCAGTTTGGCACCCGTAAGCCCCGTTAATTGTACCTCAGCCACCCTTACCCTCAGCGATGCCCTTACCATTGAGTATTGGTTCAAAGGCACCAACATCCAGTCGGCGGTGCGTTTTCAAAGCGGTGCTAACTACATCAGTTCGGGTTGGGGGACGGCTGGTAACTTTAAGCATATTCTCTCCAACAGCGGAGGTACCGACGGGGTAGCCGTAGGGGCAGCTGCTACCGATGGCAATTGGCATCACGTGGCCGTGACTTGGCAAAAGGGAGCTGTTAATGGTTTCAAATCGTACCTAGATGGCCAATTGGTAGAGCAAAAAAATGCCACAAACACCGATTTGCCTTCTTTTAGTGCTGGTTTGTCTTTGGGCTCGTTGAATGGAACGGGTGAATTTTTGAACGGTAGCTTAGACGAAGTAAAAGTTTGGAACGTAGTCAGAACGCAAGCGGAGATACAGGCGGGGCAATGTGGTAATTTATCGCTCCCTCAAACGGGTTTATTGATGTATTATCAATTTAACCACGGTGCTGTCAACGGCACCAACGCAAACGTGAAGAAGTTGACTAATCTTGCCGATCCTAACAATACTTACATAGGTACGTTGAATGGTTTTGCGTTGGATGGAAGTACCTCGAACTGGGTAGCTGCTCCGACAGGTCCCCCTATACGTTATGTCAAACCAGGAGGTACGGGCGATGGAAGTGATTGGGCAAATGCTTCGGGGAATCTACAAGCGATGATTGGTGCTAGCTGTGTGCAACAAGTGTGGGTGGCCGCAGGGACGTACAAGCCCAGTAGCTCGCCAGGATGTACTAATTGTGGTACGAACCGTGACTATTATTTTTTACTCAAAAATGGAGTGAAATTGTACGGAGGGTTTGCAGGAAACGAAACATCGGTAAATGACCGAAACATCGCAGCCAATCCTACCATTTTGAGCGGCGACCTTTTGGGAAACGACGGGGCTAATTTTGCCAATGCCGATGAAAATACGTATCACGTAGTGGTTGCTACTTTTTCGAATACCACACCTACCATAGAATTGGACGGTTTCACCATTGCGGGAGGAAATGCAACGGGAAGTTCTTCGGTAACAATTAATGGTCAATCAGTCAGTCGTAGTGAGGGGGGCGGGATGTACATTTTTGGTGGAACCACCACCTTGAAAAATAACACCATTACCAAAAATCAATCGTCAAATGGCGGTGGTATTTACACAAAAGATAGCAACATCACGCTAGAAAGTAATACCATTTCGGAAAATCAATCGTCAAATAACGGAGGAGGTGGCTACATTTACAACGGCACTAATACGCTGGTCAATAACCTCGTTGTGGGCAATTCTTCCCGAGATGGGGGAGGTTTACATACCTTCTTTGGGGGAGGAATGTTGTTGGTTAACAATACATTTACGGGCAATAGCGCCAACAGCGGTGGAGCACTTCGGACCTTCTCCACTAACATGACCTTGACCAACAATATCCTTTGGGGAAATGGCAACGGTACCAATGAAATTGTGCAAATCGGTGGTACTGTCAGTGTGGCCAACTCAATTGTGCAGGGAGGCTATGTAGGGAACGGGAATTTAAACATTGACCCACTGTTTGTGGCTCCTTCCGACGGTAACTTTCGCCTGCAAGCGCAGTCTTGTGCCATCAACACAGGGGACAATGGCAGTGTGCCTTCGGGAATGACCACTGACCGAGCGGGGGCTACTCGTGTTTTCAATGGAGGTACGGTGGACATGGGAGCGTTTGAGTTTCAAGGGAATAAGCAGAGCTCCACTTTTAATCTACCTGCCGTCACTACCAACAACGCGCTGAATTTTGACGGTAGCAACGACTTTGTAAGTATTTCCACAACCAATGCGGCCAACTGTACGCCTGTACCTTTGAACCTTGGAGATAACTTTACCATTGAATACTGGTTCAAAGGCTCAGACATTCGTTCGGCGGTGTTTCTTAAAGCGGGAAATCAGTTTATCAGTTCGGGTTATGGCTCAGCGGGTAGTTATACCCATACCATTGGTTTTGGAGGAAGTAGTGTTGGCGTATCGGTAGGCCAGGCTGCTACCGACGGAAATTGGCACCACATTGCGATGACATGGCAAAGATTCGACCAAAACGGCTTTAAATCGTATTTGGACGGGGAATTGGTCGAACAAAAATTTGGGATGGCTTATCCGCTGACCGCCTTTGACACAGGTCTGACGTTAGGAAATAACAACGGGTCTTCTTCAACGCCAGAGTACACAAATGGTAGTATTGATGAGCTAAGAATTTGGAATGTTGCTCGAACGCAAGCAGAGATACAGGCAGGGCTGTGCGGTGGTTTATCCCTTCCCCAAACGGGTTTGTTGATGTACTATCAATTTGACCACGGGGGTGCCAACGGCAATAATACGAATATTTCAAAGCTGGCTAATGCGGCCGACCCCAACGTGTATGCGGGTACGTTGAACGGTTTTGCCCTAAACGGAAGCACATCGAACTGGGTCGCGGCCAAACCGACGTCCGCTATTCGCTATGTCAAAGCAGGAGCATCAGGGTCGGGGAGTTCGTGGGCCGACGCTTCAGGAAATTTGCAAGCGATGATTAATGCCAATTGCGTAGAACAAGTATGGGTGGCAGCTGGTACCTACAAGCCAGGTACTTCTCGCTCGGAATCTTTTGTCATGAAAGCTGGGGTGAAAATTTATGGTGGTTTCCCTGCAATAGGTACTCCGACTTTTGCAGATCGCAATTGGAAAACAAATGTTACTGTTCTTAGTGGCGACCTGAACGGGGATGATGTGATAACGGGAAGTGGTAGTTCGTTAAATATCTCCAATACAGCGGAAAATAGCTTCTATGTGGTCAAAAATGATAACAATGGACTCACAAGCACGGCAGTTTTGGATGGATTTACCATAACGGGAGGAAACGCTAACGCTTCCTCAACTGACGCTGGTGGAGGTTTGTTTATTGGTTTATCTTCTCCAACGTTGGAAAACCTCCTAATTACCGCCAACAGCGCATCAAATGGTGCAGGAGCGTTTATTGCCAATTCGTCAAGTAGTTTAACCAATGTTTCATTTGTGAAAAACAAAGCAGAGCTTGACGGCGGGGGAGTTTATCTTCTGGGAGCCACTCCTACCTTTGTTAATGCGCTATTTTGGGGCAACTCAGCCGTTCAGGGAGGGGGAGGTTTGGTCAGGTTTTCCAATGCAAACTTCAACCACGTAACAATGGCTGGAAATGCAACCACCGATGGTGGAGGCGAAATGATGACTATAAGCTCAGCGCCAACGATAAAAAATTCAATCATTTGGGGACAAAATACGGGTATAAGTATTGGCTCGGGCTTGCCAGTGGTTACATATTCCATCATCAAAGGGGGCTTTTCGGGTACAGGCAATAAGGATGCCGACCCATTGTTTGTGAATGTCCCCAACGGAGATTTGGGTTTGCAAGCTTGTTCGCCCGCTATCAATGCAGGTGATAATGCGGGTGCGGCCGTAACCGATATGGCAGGTAATCCGCGTATTGTGGGCGGAAAAGTGGACATGGGTGCGTATGAATATCAGTTGGCTCTGCCAGCAGCAATTACCCCGTCGGTCAGCGCAACTCACCCTACTACGTGCGGGGGGGGCAATGGTAGCATTGTGCTGGGTGGGTTCCTAAATGCTACCACGTATAGCGTGACGTATAAAAAGAATAATGTGGAGGTTGCCGCTGCCAATTTTACCTCCAATGGCAGTGGGGTAATTACGCTTACGGGGTTAGGGGCAGGAAATTATACCGAGATAGTGGCTACCTATGGAGCCTGTGTAACAAATGCCGTTTCAACGACACTGAACGACCCCAGCAAGCCAATCGCACTGATTACAGGTACAGCCTTGGTATGTCTAAACGGTCCTTCGCCGAGCATTACATTTACGGGGCAAAACGGGATAACTCCCTACACGTTTACGTATAAAGTTAATGAAGGTGCACCTCAAACTGTACAAACAACAGGAAGCAATAATAGCGTTGTCGTTCCCGTTCCAACCAATGTTTCGGGGGTGATTAGTTTTACATTGGAATCGGTATCAAATCCAACTAATTGTAGCCAAGCACAAACAGGTAGCGCGACGGTGACGGTACAAGGCAAACCCACAATTACATTGACAACCTTACAACAAACGTTAAACGAAGGCAACAGCCAAGTTTTCTGCGACACGGATGCGAATACTGTTAACGGTTTACAGTTTAATGTTACGGGTTTGTGTGTGGTGGGTAATCCCGTTTGGCGAGTGCAAGTGGGTACTGGCGCATGGAGCAACTGGTCGGCGACAGCCCCAGTTTCCCAATCATCTAATAACCAACCCTACCGCTACCAAGCGGCCTGCGATGCGAACTGTTCTGTGACTTACACGAGTCCGATTGAATTGACAATTAATAACCGAGCTTCCATTCCTCAAAATGTGTCTTTATTGGTGGACGGTGTGACAGTTGCCGTAGGCGAGACGAAGGAAGTGTGTAGTTTGGTGACTACTAGCCTAACTTTTAATGCGAACTGTGCCACGGGCGAAGTGATTCTTTATTCCGTCGATGGCGGCGAATATAGCGCGGGCATACCCGTTGGCTTGGTAGATAATCAGTACCATAATTACCGCGTACGTTGCCGCAAATCAGACGGCACGCCATCGTGTGTGGAGTCAGAGTCTGGGGTAATGCGGTTAAAATTGGTGGTCATACCAGCAGCGCCGACGGTATCATTGTCATCGACAAGCAGTTGTAACCCATCGGCGAGTTTCAGTGGACAATCAACGTGTGGCAGTTTGCGCACAGTTTGGTACAATGCCACCACGAACGTTGCTTTGCCAAGCTTACCTTCGACCGTTCCAAGCCAAACGACGTCGTACTACGCTCGTTGTCAGACGGAAAATGGTTGTGTGAGTGAAAAGAGCAACGTGGTGACGTTTACGTTAACCCCAACGCAAGTTGCGCCCGTGATTACGGCAAGCCAAGAGATTGTTTGTACGGGGACTACTGTTCGAGTATCGGCCAACTGTCCCGCAGGAAGTCAGACGTTTTGGAACACGGGCGTCACTGCGCCAAGTTTCGAGGTCGCTTTCAATAATGTGACGAAGCAAACCTACTGGGCAAAGTGTCTTTTTGACGGTGGCTGTCAAAGTGCCGAAAGTGTTCGCAAGGATATTTATTGGAATGCGTTTGTGGTGACGTTGATTAACATTGGCGAATCAAAATCAGCCATCAAAACCAATGACCGCGCGGCGTGGCGTAGTCAGTTTATCACGCGTGATGGTGGCCCTGAATTGGAGCAAAGCACGCAGGTAAATCCAACTTTATATTACGTAGAAAATGCCAATAAGATAGCCCCTCGCTACTGGACAATAAATGTTGAAGCCTGTGGATTAAGTGCCGATGGCTCGTTGACGTTCGATATGTTGGCGACGCCCGAGACTGGCGTAATTCGTTCCTTCAACACGCACGAGAATAATACACCCTACTTTATGTATGCCAACCGTGATGGCTGGACGGAGCTTTATGCCCAAAACCATCCAGCCTACGGTTTTTACCAAGACAATGGAGCGGGGGGTAACGTATATGATGCAGGGTTACCCAAAGGCTTGTACAAGTTAGGCATTCGCTATTGGGACCAAAAGGGCTGGGGCAGCATTTACCCCTCTACCCGCAAACCACAGGGTAATGTGTTGGCTTACCAAGAATACTGGTTCCGCATTCAATCGCGAGATGGGGTAGGGGTAGGAGCAGCGAGGACAGCGGATAACGAAGAGGCAAATGGCAAAGGGCAAGGAGCAAGAGGCGAAGGGCAAGGGGCAAATGGCAAATGGCAAGGTTCGGATAACGGACAACCGATAACGGATAACGGCACCTTCGCGACTGTTCTCCCCAACCCTGTCACAAACATTCTGCGCTTGAAAGTGCAAGACAGCAAGGGGCAAACAGTGCAAGCTGCGTTGACGGATGCTTCGGGTCGGGAAGTTTTGCGTCGTCAATTTGTGCCCGAAACCAACACCCACCAAGAAGAATTTGGGGTGCGTGAGTTGCCGATGGGAATATACTTCTTGAAGGTCTCGACGGAGATGCAACAAGCTACTTTGAAAGTGGTGAAGGTAGAATAGTTTTTGTCTGAAAAAGCCATGACAAGGGAATCCAATTAAGTTTGGGTTCCCTTTTTTGTAAATAAAAAGCACCTAAAAAGAATATGGTATATCTTTGTAGGTCTATGCAAGGATATAAAAATGAAACTCAAAACCCTAATAAACGTTAGCTTGCTTTTTTTACTTGGTAGTTTGTCGGTAAATGCGCAATATGAGCGCTTTTTACACAAAGACTACCGAGGACGAGCTAAAGAGTGGGGGAATTTTTGGGCTGAAAAAACCGTCAATGTCCAATACGATTCGGCGTTGTTTTTTAAAGAACTTTTGGGGATTCGCCAACTAGCGATAGCTCATAAAGACGAAGGCTTAGAAATGGATACGTACATGGGGGAGTTGAGTTTTTTTCTGTACCGAACAAAGTATTCTGACCAATTAGCGCTCAGCGTTTTAAACCGTACATTGAAGATTGCCCAACAAAAAAGATTACTGCAAGAAGCCTCCGTAGAAAAGCATTTTGGCGTGACGTATTTTTATCGGATTAAAAACTACGAATTGGCTTTTGAACATTTTTTGCGCATGTATGAACTGGTCAAAAACGTAAGTAAACGTACCTTTCCTGATAAAACCAATTGCCTCAAAGAGTTAGCCTCTGCTTATTACTATTTCGACGACTATCCCAAAACCATTGAGTTAGCAAAAGCATCTATTCAAAGTGAGTTAGAGGCGGGAGAAACGGCGCATTTGTGCCGAAATTATGGATTGCTGGGGATTTGTTTCCGAAAACAAAATCAATTAGATTCGTCAGATTATTATTTTAAGGTTTCATTGCAAGCTTCTATTAGTCAGAGAGATACGTCGTGGCTGGGAGTCAGTTACGGTGAGCTCGGTTTGAATGCTTTTACCAGAAAAAACTACGCACAAGCCGAGGCGCTTCTTCGTCGGTCACTTTCGATGGTTAAATTCAAAGAAGAATGGCAAATGGTGGTAAAGGTACAGACAGCACTGGGGGCGATTGCGCTCTTAAAAGGCAAAGAGAAGGAAGCCCAACTACTGTTGTTGGAAGCTAAAAAATATGCCGATAGTCAACGAGAATTTGAGCTGTATAACGTAGTTTATCCTTGGCTACTGAAATTATATGTTCAAACGGGTCAGCCGCAATTGGCCATGATGTATTCCGATTCGGCAGACTGGGTGAAGGACAGTTTGCAACGACAATTTAGTGCGCGAAAAATCTTACGAGCCGTGCAAGCCAATCAGCTACGCCAGCATCGTGCGGAAATGACTAGCATCGAAACCCAACGTGCCTTAAAAGAAAAAGAGCGAAATGGCGTATTGCTGCTGCTGTTGATTGGCTTTGCATTGGCGGTTTACGTTTATCAAAACCAACGAAAAAACCACCTGCAAGATCAATTGATTTCGGTACAGCAACTGCAAATAAAAGAACAAGAGCTTGGAATAGCCAAGCAGCAACTGCAACATTTTACGCAGCGTGTTTTGGAGAAAAACGAATTCATTGAGCAGTTACAAGGAGCAACGATTTTGACCGACGAGCAATGGGAGGATTTTCGTGCGCTTTTTGAGAAAGTCCACGGAGGGTATTTGCGTCGGGTGAAGGAGAAATTTCCGACGCTTACCCCTGCCGAAATTCGTTTTATTGCTTTGGCAAAATTGCAATTGTCCACCAAAGAAATGGCCAGCATGTTGGGGGTTTCCCCCGTGAGTGTGCGCTCTACTTGGTCGCGTTTACGTAAAAAAGTGCAGCTTCCCGAAGAAGAAAGCCTAGAAAAATGGCTCGAAATGATGGGCGAATAGACCCGTTTTTATTCCTTCGTACTGTCTCCTCAGAAGACGACTACTTTTGCTCTTTTCCTAAGTAAGAGCGTTTTTGGCTTGTAACAAGTTGATGGTGAGTGTGTTGTAAATTGCAACGTTTTTGCAACGCTTGAAATTTGGCGTTTAGGGAGCGCATTGGGTAGTTTTAACTATGCCAATTCCGAAACTATATCGCCAACCTAAGTTTGTGCTACTACTGCTAGTACTTCTGTTTGGAGTGTTGGTGGCGGGGTGTTGGTATGGTTATCAAAAACAATTGAAAAACTTGGAAAAACAACTCTACGACCTCCAACACAAGATGCAAACCCAACGCTTTATGAACGCAAAATTACGCTACCTTACCCTGCTTCTGTGCATTTTTTCTTTCGGGCTTTTGGCCCAAGTGACGCCGCAGGGCAGCCTGAGCGGTAACGCCATCTGCCCCGGCGCACAGGCCACCCTCACTTTTACCGCCACGGCGGGGACAGGACCCTTTACGGTACGCTACACCGACGGCAATGCCATCCGTACCCAAACGGGGGTAACGAGTGGTACCCCTTTCAACGCTATGAGCAAAACCACCGCCACCAAGACCTATACATTACTGAAAGTGACGGGGGCAGACGGGGGCACCCGCAGCAGCGGTTTTACTGACGCCACCGGAACGGTCACGGTAAGTACCCGCCCCGAATTGCAATCGCTTACGCTTGCTCCCATCACTCCCGTTTGTGCGGGCTCAGATGCGGCCTTATCCCTCAGCGGCTTTGTCCAAACCCGCAGTTTTCAATCCAAACCGGCCATCAGCACCTCAGCCAATGGGGCTCGTTCGGTGTATGCCGCGGATTTGGATGGAGATGGGGATATGGATGTGCTGTCGGCTTCTTCCAATAACAACAAAATCGCGTGGTACAAAAACGACGGCTATGGGGGCTTGAGTTCAGAAATTGTAATCAGCACTGCCGCCAACGATGCTCGCTCGGTGTATGCGGCGGATTTGGACGGGGACGGGGATTTGGATGTGCTGTCGGCTTACAATAGTAAGATCGTTTGGTATGAAAACAACGGCAGCGGCGGATTCGGCTCCGAAAATGTAATCAGTGTTGCGGTTAGTTCACCCTTTTCGGTATATGCGGAGGATTTGGACGGGGACGGGGACATGGACGTGCTGTCAGCTTCCCTGAATGACAACAAGATCGCTTGGTATGAAAATGACGGCAGTGGCGGATTTGGGACCCAAAAGGTAATCAGTTCGTCGGCCAGTGGGGCCCATTCGGTGTATGCCGCCGACTTAGACGGAGATGGAGACTTAGACGTACTGTCGGCTTCTTTTATTGATAATAAAATCGAATGGTACAAAAACGACGGAACCGGGGGATTCGGACCCGAAATCGTGATTGGTATTTATGGCTCGAGTCCCCGAGCGGTGTATGCGGCGGATTTAGACGGGGACAGGGATTTGGACGTGCTGTCGGCTTCCGGGGATGATAATATCGTTTGGTACGAAAACAACGGCAGCGGCGGATTCGGTTTTGCAAATGTAATCAGTGCTTCGGCAGATTTTGCTGCTTCAGTGTATGCGGAGGATTTGGACGGAGACGGAGATATGGATGTGTTGTCTGCTTCTGAGTTTGACAACAAAATCGCTTGGTATGAGAACAATGGCAGCGGGACTTTTACAACACAAACTATAAGCACCTCCGCGATGGGGGCTTGGTCGGTATATGCAGCAGATTTAGACGGAGACGGGGATAAGGATGTGCTCTCAGCTTCTTTTAATGACAACAAAATCGCGTGGTATGAAAACCGCACGCCTTTCAGCGGCAATGCCACGGTGACCTACACCGCCGGAGGCGGGGTGCCCCAAACAGTGACCGTACCCGTCAATGCGGGCAGTGCCACACTCACCCTGACGGCTCCTAAAGCAGGGGCTGTCACCGTCCTCAAAATAGCCAATGCTGCCGGCTGCTCGGCGGGGGTAAGTAAATCTACCCCACTCCGCCACCTGCCCCGTCCTGATCTGAAAGACCTGACTTTATCCCCCATCGCCCCCGTGTGTGCAGGCTCGAATGCGAGTTTATCCCTCAGTGGATTTGTGCAAACCCGTAGTTTTCAAACCAAACCACCCATCACCACCTCAGCCAATAAAGCCAGGTCAGTGTATGCGGCGGACTTGGACGGCGATGGAGATTTGGACGTGCTCTCGGCTTCTTTTGGCGACAATAAAATCGAGTGGTACAAAAACAATGGTAACGGGAGCTTTACCGTCCAACCCCCCATCAGCACCACCGCCAACGGAGCTTCTTCTGTATATGCGGCGGACCTGGACGGAGACGGGGATTTGGATGTGCTCTCGGCTTCTTTATATGATAATAAAATCACGTGGTACCAAAACAACAGCAATGGTATTTTTACGGCTCAACCTGCTATCAGCACCTCCGCGGCTGGGACTCAATCGGTATTTGCAGCAGACTTAGACGGGGACGGCGATATGGATGTGCTGTCGGCGTCTAACAATGATAACAAGATCGCGTGGTACCGAAACGATGGCAGCGGGGGCTTCACCGCCCAAACCCCCATCAGCACCTCGGCGGATGATGCCCGCTCGGTGTATGCGGCGGACTTGGACGGGGACGGCGATATGGACGTGTTGTCGGCCTCTTCCAATGACTACAAAATCGCTTGGTACAAAAACGAAGGCGGTGGGAGATTCACCGACCAACCCGCCATCAGCACTACTGCTATCGGGGCTTGGTCCGTGTATGCGGCAGACTTAGACAACGACGGAGATATAGACGTGCTATCGGCTTCTATATTTGATAACAAGATCGCTTGGTATAAAAATGACGGCAATGGGAACTTCACCACCCAAACGCCCATCAGCAACTTAGCGGATGATGCCCGATCGGTCTATGCAGCAGATTTGGACGGGGACGGAGATTGGGACGTTTTGTCGGCCTCTGTTAACAAGATTACTTGGTACCAAAATGACGGCAGTGGGAGTTTTATCGCCCAACCCGCCATTAGCAACTCCGTTAACGGGGTTTGGTCAGTGTATGCGGCGGACTTAGACGGGGACGGGGACTTAGACGTGCTGGCGGCCTCTGAGTTTGATGACAAGATTGCATGGTATGACAACCGCACGCCTTTCAGCGGCAATGCCACCGTGACCTACACCGTCGGTGGTGGCATTCCTCAAACGGTGATCGTACCCGTGAGTGCGGGCAGTGCCTCCCTTACCCTGACGGCTCCTAAAGCAGGGCTGCTGACCTTACTCAAAATAAGTAACGGCGGCCCTTGCGCCACAAGTACGGGCAAAACCACCCAACTCCGCCACCTGCCACGCCCCGACTTGAAAGGGCTCACTTTAGCGCCCATCGCGCCCGTGTGTGCGGGCTCGAATGCAAGCTTATCCCTCAGTGGGTTTGTGCAAAACCGCGGTTTCCAAACCCGCTCAGCCATCACTACCTCGGCGAATGGGGCTAAGTCGGTGTATGCGGCAGATTTGGACGGAGACGGGGATTTGGATGTGCTGTCGGCCTCTCGCGAAGATGATAAGATCGCTTGGTATCAAAACAACGGCAATGGCGGATTTGGCCCCCAAATCGAGATCAGCGTTTTGACCAATGCGGCCAGCTCTGTCTTTGCGGTGGACTTGGACAGCGACGGGGATTTGGATGTGTTATCGGCTTCTGAGTTCGACAACAAGATAGCTTGGTACGAAAACAACGGCATCGGAGGGTTCGGGTCTCAAAGGGTGATAAGTACCTCAGCGAGTTCGGCGAACTCTGTCTATGCGGCAGATTTGGATGGGGACGGAGACTCGGATGTGTTGTCAGCTTCTCTTGGTGATGACAAGATCGCTTGGTATGAAAACGACGGCAACGGCGGATTTGGGTCGCAGAAGGTAATCAGTACTGCGGCAGATATTGCCAATACAGTATATGCGGCGGATTTGGACGGAGACGGGGATGTAGATGTGCTGTCGGCCTCCCAAAATGACAACAAGATCGCTTGGTATGAAAACGACGGCAACGGCGGATTTGGACCGCAACTGATTATCAGTACTGAGGCAGGTTTGGCCAAGTCAGTGTATGCGGCAGATTTGGACGGGGACGGGGATATGGATGTGCTGTCGGCTTGTCGCAGTGGGAACAAGATTGCTTGGTATGAAAACGACGGCAGCGGCGGATTCGGGCCACAGAATATTATCAGTACTGAGGCAGGCTTTGCCCAGTCAGTGTATGCGGCGGATTTAGACGGGGACGGGGATATGGACGTGCTGTCGGCCTCTCCCAATGACAACAAAATCGCGTGGTACGAAAACAACGGCAGTGGAGGCTTCGGGTCCCAAAGGGTGATCAGTTCCTCAGCGATTTCAGCTCTCTCAGTATATGCGGCAGATTTGGACGGGGACGGGGATTTGGATGTGTTGTCAGCGTCTCTTAGTGACGACAAGATCGCTTGGTATGAAAACCGCACGCCTTTCAGCGGCAATGCGAGTGTCAGTTATAAAATAAACAGCGGCAGTACCCAAACCGCTCCTATCACCGTCAGCAGCGGCAGTGCTTCGGCTGTCATTGCTTCGCCCGTCAGTGGCACGCTGCAACTATCCAAAATCACGGCGGCCAACGGCTGTGAAACTCCTGCCACCAACTCTGCGCCTCTTTCGGTTGATCCCGTCAGTGTGGGTGGTACGCTTAGTTCTGCTCAAAGTATCTGTTCAGGTACTTCCCCCGCCGATCTGACCCTGAACGGGCAGGTGGGCAACGTGGTTCGATGGGAAAAATCCGCTAATGCTTCCTTCAGCAGTCCCACTCCTATTTCCTCCACATCAGTCACCCTAACGAGCGCGCTCATCGGCAACCTCACTGCCGATACTTATTTCAGGGCCGTGGTCAAAAGCGGGGTGTGCTCGGAGGCTACTTCAAGTTCTGTATTGATTACGGTTAATTTATTACCGACGGCTACGATTTCGGGGACAACGACGGTGTGTAAAAACAGTTCATCGCCGACCATTACTTTCACGGGGGCAAATGCAATGGCACCCTACACGTTTACCTATAAAATCGACGACGGAGCGCCGCAAACGGTGACAACCACGAGTGGAAACAGCGTGACGGTGGCAGTGCCGACGGGAACAGTGGGAGCGTTTGTGTATAGTTTGGTGAGTGTCTCAGAAAGTTCGTCAACGGCTTGTAGTCAAACCCAAACGGGCAGCGCGACGGTAACGGTAAATCCTCTGCCGACGGCCACGATTTCAGGCACGACGACGGTATGTCAAAACAGTCCATCGCCTAGCATCACCTTCACGGGAGCAAATGCGACAGCACCCTACACGTTTACTTATAAAATCAACGATGGAGCGCCCCAAACGGTAACGACGACAAGTGGAAACAGCGTGACGGTGGCAGCGCCGACGGGCACAGTGGGAGCGTTTGTGTATAGTTTGGTGAGTATCTCAGAAAGTTCGTCAACGGCTTGTAGTCAAGCCCAAACGGGCAGCGCGACGGTGACAGTGAACCCATTGCCAACGGGGACGATTTCAGGCACAACGACGGTTTGTAAAAACAGTTCATCGCCGAATATCACTTTTACGGGAGCAAATGCGACAGCACCCTACACGTTTACTTATAAAATCAACGATGGTTCAACACAAACGGTAACGACGACAAGTGGCAACAGCGTGACGGTAGCAGTTCCGACGGGAACAGCGGGGGCGTTTGTGTATAGTTTGGTAAGTGTCTCAGAAAGTTCATTAACGGCTTGTAGTCAAGAACAAACGGGTAGCGCGACGGTAACGGTGAATCCTCTGCCAACGGCTACGATTTCGGGCACAACGACGGTATGTCAAAACAGTCCATCGCCGAGCATCACCTTCACGGGAGCAAATGCGACAGCACCCTACACGTTTACCTATAAAATCAACGATGGAGCGCCCCAAACGGTGACGACTACGAGTGGGAATAGCGTGACGGTGGCAGTGCCGACGGGAACGGCAGGCACGTTTGTGTATAGTTTGATAAGTGTCTCAGAAAGTTCGTCAACGGCTTGTAGCCAAGCCCAAAGCGGCAACGCAACGGTGATGGTACAAGGTAAACCCACGATTACGCTTACTACATTACAACAAACCTTGAACGAAGGTAATTCACAAACTTTCTGCGATACGGATGCCAATCCTGAAAATGGTGTACAGTTTACGGTTACGGGTTCTTGCGTAGTGGGCAGTCCCGTTTGGCGCGTACAAATGGGCAGTGGTGCGTGGGGCGATTGGTCACCCAATCCACCAATTTCCCAATCCTCCAATAACCAACCCCACCGTTACCAAGCAGCTTGTGATGCGAACTGTTCCGTGACATACACGAGTCCCATCGAGTTGACGATAAATTACCGTGCTTCGATTCCTCAGAACGTGTCGTTAGTCGCCGATGGGGTGACGGTAAATGTGGGTGAAAGCAAAGAAATATGTAATATCGAAGGGAATACCCTCGCTTTCAACGCGAGTTGTGGTGTGGGAGAAATGCTACTTTATTCAGTGGATGGCGGCGAATATAGTAGTACACTTCCAACGCAGTTGGTGGATGGACAGTACCATAATTATCGTGTACGTTGTCGCAAGTCGGACGGAACGCCTTCGTGCGTAGAGACGGAATCGGGGGTGATGAGGTTGCGAATTACGGGTTCGTTGGCGGCTCCCGTGGCGAGTTTGAACGTAACGAGTGGTTGCGGTAGCCCCGTGGCGTTTAGCGGCACGGCCAATTGCGGAGCGCTGACAACAATATGGTACCATGCGAGCACGAACGTGGCTTTACCTACCTTGCCAAGCCAAACGCCAACGGAAACGACGTCCTATTATGCTCGTTGTCAAGCGAGTGGCGGTTGTTTGAGCGAAAAGAGTAATGTGGTGACCTACACGGTGATACCCGTTGGTGTGGCTCCCGCGATTACTGCTTCGCAAGAAATTGTTTGCACAGGTACAACGGTGAGAATATCAGCCAATTGCCCCGCAGGAAGTGAGACGTTTTGGAACACGGGAGTCACTACGCCAAGTTTTGAAGTGGCCTTTAACAACGTGACGAAGCAAACGTACTGGGCAAAATGTATCTTTGACGGTGGCTGTCAAAGTGCCGAAAGTGTTCACAAAGATATTTATTGGGATGCGTTTGTGGTGACATTGATTAACATTGGCGAATCAAAATCAGCCATCAGAACCAATGACCGCGCGGCGTGGCGTAGTCAGTTTATCACGCGTGATGGTGGCCCTGAGTTGGAGCAAAGCACGCAGGTAAATCCAACTTTGTATTACGTAGAAAATGCCAATAAGACAGCCCCACGCTACTGGACAATAAATGTTGAAGCCTGTGGATTAAGTGCCGATGGCTCGTTGACGTTCGATATGTTGGCGACGCCCGAGACTGGTGTGATTCGTTCCTTCAACACGCACGAGAACAACGTGCCGTACTTTATGTATGCCAACCGCGAGGGCTGGACGGAGCTTTATGCCCAAAACCATCCAGCGTACGGCTTTTACCAAGACAACGGTGCTGGCGGTAACGTATATGACGCAGGGTTACCCAAAGGATTGTACAAGTTAGGCATTCGTTACTGGGACCAAAAGGGTTGGGGCAGCATTTACCCCTCGACCCGCAAACCACAGGGTAATGTGTTGGCTTACCAAGAATACTGGTTCCGTATCCAGTCGCGAGATGGAGTAGGGGTAGGAGCAGCGAGGACAGCGGATAGCGAAGGGGCAAATGGCAAAGGGCAAGGAGCAAGAGGCGAAGGGCAAGAGGCAAATGGCAAATGGCAAGGGTCGGATAACGGGTCTTTTGCTTCGGTCATGCCCAACCCTGTGACTAACGTTCTCCGCCTGAAGGTTCAAGACAGCAAGGGGCAAGTGGTGCAAAGTATGTTAACGGATGCTTCTGGTAGAGAGGTCGTACGTCGTCAATTTGTGCCCGAAACTAACACCCATCAAGAGGAGTTTGGGGTAAGTGAATTGCCGACGGGAATGTACTTCTTGAAGGTGACGACAGAAACACAACAAGCCACCTTGAAAGTGGTAAAAGCACCGTAGTAAAGGGCAAGTAAGGCAAAGGGCAAATAATGCAAGGGGCAAATAATGCAAGAGGCAAATGGGCAAACTTTTCCCTTGCTAACTTGCCCCTTGCCTTTTGCCCCTTGCTAACTTGCTTCTTGAAAAACTTGCCTTTTGAAAACTTTATTTTTCTAAAAAATGCTTCATTGCCCAGTGGAGAAGTATGTTTTTTTCTTTGGGTAAATTTAGCTTTTGAATGATGTTTGAACGGTGCTTTTCTACCGTTTTTTCCGAGATAAATAGTAAATCACCGATTTGCTTGGAGGTTTTTTGTTGTGCGATGAGTTCCAGTACTTTCTTTTCGGCAAAAGTTAACTCTTCACTTTCGTTGCTCTGGTGTTTGTTTACTTCTTTTAGAATCAATTTACTCATGTATTTTCCACCTTGCGCAACGGTTTCCAAACACAATTTTAATTCATCTTCTGAACCTTCTTTGAGCAAATAACCCGACAAACCCATGTTTTTAGCACGTTTGTAAATCGTGGCCTCTTTGTGCATCGTAAACAGAATAACGCGCGTAGAAATGCCCCGTTGATGTAGCTTTTCTAGCACTTCCAAGCCGTCCATTTGGGGCATACTGATGTCCAAAATCGCCATCTTGGGTTTGTGCCTGACAATCCACTCAAACGCTTCTAGTCCATCGGTGCAGATGTGTACAACCTTGTACCCCAGCGACGTCACAAACGCTTGGGTGCCGTAAAGGGTAAGGGGATGGTCGTCGGCAATTAAGACACTCACTGGGTTTTTCTCTAAAACGTTGTTTTTCATTTACTTAGCTATTTCTACATCAATCACTGAGCCTTCGGGCGATGATTGTATATGGGTGGTTCCTCCAATAATTCGGCTACGTTCTATGATGTTGTGGAGCCCGAAAGCATCGGTGCTCGACAGGGTTTTGGCAACGTCAAAACCTACGCCGTTGTCGCGGATTTGTAGGTGGATTTTTTCGGTAGATTCGGTCAGGGTAATTTTGGCCGCGTGCGCCTTGGCATACTTGATGATGTTGGTCAGGCCTTCTTGGATGATGCGATAGAGCTGTAATTCTGCTTGTGAACTCAGCGAGCCTTGGTAGTCAAACTCGGTGCTAACCATCAGGTTATGTTGGGCCTGAAACCGCTCTATCAATTGTTCGATGTTGGGCTCTAGCCCAATTTTGTCAAACATCACGGGGTGCAAGTTTCGACTAATGACCCGCACGTCGTTGATGATTTGGTCAATCTTCGTATTGATCACCTCGGGGTCTTGTTTCTCACTTTTTTTGAGCGACAACAGTTCATAGTTGATACTGTCGTGCAAATCTCCCGCAATTCGCTTGCGTTCTTCTTCTGTTTTTTCTAACAGTTGTTTGGTATAATGTAAGTTTCTTTCTTTTTCGGTCTGCAATTGTTTTTTTCGTTGCCACAAAATAAAATACGCCACAAAACCCGAGAGTGTCACCAAAATACCTATCAGGATAAGGTTCTTTTGTTGTTCGTTTTTTAAACTCGACTGGTAGAGCTTTTCGTTGATTTTGTTTTTTTCTTGTTGGTATTTTAATTCACGGTCTTTGAGCGCCGACAAATGCTCCTCTTGTTTGTAAATGGTGTTGAGCGAATCATAGACTTTGAGGGCGTTGAACGCCGCCGAAATATTGCCCAAGCGTTCGTAGGATCGGTACAGCTCTTCGTAGGTATAAAGTCCGTATTTGGTGATTTTGCAGGAGTCGGCGGCTTTGATGGATTGGGCGGCGGCTCTGCGCATTCCTGCTTCGTCGCCCATTTTTTCGTAGAGCTGAATGAGCTTGGTATAAATCATCGGCACGTCGCAGGTGCTGCTGCGTTGGAGGTGCGTCAGGGCTTCGTAGTAGCGCCGTTCCGCATTGGGGTAGCGTTTTTTCAAATACAGCAAATAGGCTTCCTGCATGTTGATTTTTGCCCGCTGCTCTTCGTCCAAATACTGGTAGTTGGTGCGGGCAAGTTGCTGCATTCGCTGGTCGGCCTCCTCGTAGCGGTGGGTATCAAATAAGACATACGCTTTTTGGCAGGAAATATTGGCTTCAAAATAGGCGCGGTGGGCAGTTTTGCGGCCATAAAACAAGGCGGAGTCTAGCTGCTCCAACGTGGTGGTGTAGTCAAAAAGCCGTTTGTAGGTGTGCGAAAGGTACAAAAAAGCGTAGAAACGGTCTTCGTTGGAGGTCGTTGGGGCATCAATCATGCGGCGGAGCAGCACAATCGACGAATCGTAGCGGAAGGCGTTGTTGAGCACATATACTTCAAGTCCCAGCTTGTTTATCGACGGTTTGGGCAGCGGACTTGGGGTTTCTTGCCCCCAAACGTGACACAAAGTAACCATCCAAAACAAATAAAAGTAGCCGATTTTCATAACCTAAAAATAAGGGTTAACCCTTATATCTTTTTGTTTTTTTTTGACAGACCTTTGTACTGTACATACAATTACCCTACTTTGTTATAACCTCAACCTACCTCACCCCCAACCCCTCTTCTTTCTGGAGAGGGGCTTTTTTCGTTCTTATTGGCATATATTTCCCTTAAAAAGTCATAAAAGTATCCAAAAAATAAGGGTTAACCCTTATTTTTTCTCGTTTTTTTTTGCTATTTATTTGTGGCTTCAAATTTAACGGACTACGTATATGAAGCTACATTATCTCTTAACACGTTTAAAACACCTCAAAATCACCTACCTCACCAGCCTATTTTTGGTGCTGGGACTGGGGGCAAGCCAGCCACTGTTGGCCCAAACAAAAGCCTGGACGGGAGCTGCAGGGACCAGCGACTGGAATAACGCCAGCAACTGGAATCCAGCGGGCGTTCCCACCGCCACCGACGATGTGTTTATCACAACCGTATCATCACCACTGCTTTACCCAACCATCAGCACGACCGATGCCAAAGCCCAATCGGTGTCTATCCTGACTTCTAGCGCTGCCCTGACCATTGCCAATACGGGAAAATTAACCATTAATGGATTTAATAGTAATACTTCTTTTGCCAATGGTGGGATTTTTGAAAACAGCGGTCAGTTGGTGTTGGGAAATGAAAGTGCGTTATCTTTTTTTGGGATTAGAAACAATGTGACTGGGACAATTAAAAACAACGCAGGGGCAACCATGGCGGTGGATAATACCTCGAACACCGCAATAGATAATAGTGGTACGTTTACCAATGCAGGAACGGTGAATGTGGGTCAAACGCAGTCGGTGGGAAGTGCTGCTTTAAACAATGTTGGGTCATTTGAGAACAAAACAGGGGGAGTGTTCAAAATAGACCGATGTGTCCTTTTGGCTATAGAAATGACGCAAACGGCCACTTTTGTGAATGCGGGAACTATCAACATTGGCGTGGGTGGAAGTGTGGGTAGTGTTGGTATCAACTCTCGGGGAAGTTTTGATAATAACTTAGGCGGTGTCATCACCATTGACAATTTCAGTGACAGTGGAATTATCAATGGGGTTGGCACTTTCCGAAACTATGCGACCATCATAATAGGAGCCACTGCGGGAGGATTGTATGGTTTGGATAACAGAGCTACTTTTATCAATGACGGTTGTAGTGCCTTGCTGTCGGTTCAGTCTAATAGTAGAATTATTAGCGGTTCTGGCGCTACCACAAGCAACTCAGGAACCATCATCGAAAAAGCTTCGGGCAACAGTAACATTACGGCCAACACGGGCTTGATACAAAACCTCAACGGCGGCACGTTTGACGTGGGTGCGGGGCCACTCCCTGCCTTGGTAGCGGTTGGGGGGGCTCCTACCACGTTCAACGGCGGAGATGGCGCCATCAAAATCAAAGGTTTGGTCAACGATACGTACGAGCTGACTTACAGCAAGGACGGCGGTAGCCCTACCACCACCAGCGTGGCAGTAACCACCAACGAAATCACGATTCCCTCTTTGGGCGTGGGGACGTATACCATCACGGTGAAGGGAACTACCTGTAGTACGCTTGAATTTAGCTTGTTGGCCTCGGTCGACAACCCCACGCTCACCTTAGGCACAGCTACTCAACCAACGACCTGCACGGGCACGGGGAGCATTGCGTTTACGAGTATGGGCTACGGCGGCACTACCCAAACCTTGAGCTACACTTACCAGGCTAACAGCAGTGCTACGGCCGAAACCCGCACCGCTTCGGTGAGCATTGCAAATGATGGCAGTTTTACGTTAAGTAACCTTCCCGTTGGTATTTACAGTCAGTTTGCTATTGGGGGAATTAGCGCTACGGGGAGCCGTGTAATCAATGTCCTTGCTAACGAAACTACGTTGGTATGGACGGGCTGCGCCAACGGTGAGTGGAATAACTTTGCTAACTGGAGCAAACTAACTGTCCCCACCGCCACCGACGATGTGCAAATCAGCGCCGTATTATCACCACCGCTTTACCCAACCATCAGTACCACCGATGCCGAAGCCAAATCAGTGTCTATATTTTCCAGCGCTACCCTGACCATCGCTAATTCGGGAAAGCTGACCATTAACGGATTTAGAAATAATAGATCTTTTACCAATAATGTTGGTGGGACTTTTGAAAACAACGGTCAGTTGGTATTGGGAAATGAAAATGCGCTGGGAGCTACAGGGATAGTAAACTTTGGAACTTTTAACAACAACGCCGGGGCAACCATTACGGTGGATAATACATCCACCACAGCAATAGAGAACGCTGCAAATGCTACGTTTTCCAATGCGGGGACGGTGAATGTGGGCCAAACGCAGTTTGTAGGTCAAAATGGTATTGTATGTGTTGGTACATTTGAGAACAAAACAGGGGGCGTGATAAAAATAAGCCGATGCACAAATGCGGCGCTGATTGTTGGTACGGGCATTACTTTCACCAATGCAGGCACGATAAATATTGGTAATGTGGGACAGGCTACCTATGGTATTGTTAATCTTGGTAATGTTGACAACAATGTGGGAGGGGAAATTACCGTTGATAATTTTCCTTCTAACGGTGTCGGTATAGACAATATTGCCAGTGGGGTTTTTAGAAACTATGCCAGCATCATTGTTGGAGGCATTGCGGGTGGGCAGACAGCATTGAGAAACCTGGGTACGTTTTCAAATGTAGGGTGTGGTTCTTTGCTGTGGATTAAGTCAAATAGCGAAATAATAGGCGGAGGCACGACCAATAACGCTGGGGTGATCATCGAAGATGGTGGGGGCACTAGTACCATAACGGCCAATACTGGGTTGGTGCAAAACCTCAACGGAGGGACGTTCACCATTACCCAACCCGCCACATCGGTACCCGTCTTTACCCCCCTTGGGATTGCTCCCTCCAACTGCCCAACCAACAACAACGGGAGTATATTGCTGTTAGGCGTGGAGCCCAATACAGAGTACGCCGTTACGATAGGCGTAGGAGGCACTCCCCAAAACCTAACGTCTAACGCCAGCGGGCAGTTAAGTGTGGGTAATTTATCAATCGGTACATATACCATCACCCTCAAAAAAGCCTGTTGGCTGCAAGCCGTCACTAGTACAGTTACGGTATCAGAGGCAGCTTTGACCAACGGAAAGAGTACCCGTGGAGCAACTTGTTCAACATTGGGACTCCTCGTGTTTGATACCAACCTGGGCTTTACAGGGACTTTAAGTACGTATCCTGCCACCTACAAAAGAAATGGCGTTAGCCAATCGGGGCAAATAGAGGTATATAACCAAGGTAGTGGAAATGTAGGTGTTATCAACGTATCGGCTGAGGGGTATTATACCGACATCAAAGTGCAATACGGTACGTGCGAAGTAGCGTACGCAGGGGCGACGATTTATGTGGCAGGAGCCGTTTCTCCTGTTACAATTACTTCTCCCACTACCTGCGCGGGAACTAACGGAAGTGTATTATTTAATGCTGTAACCAATCCAGGAACGTATTCGTTGAGTTACAAAAAAAATGATACTACTGTAACAATTGATGTGACGGTAGTGCAGGTGGGTAGGGCTAGACGGTTTAACTTGTCTAATTTGAGTGCGGGCATTTATTCGGATTTTGTCTTGACTGCAGACTGTGCACTTCCCTATTCACCCGTTATCCGTATTGGCGATTTGCCCAACCCTGCCGTAAGCGGTACAATGGCCGTTACGACCGTGGGGGGCAGCGATGGCAGCATTCAGTTGTCGGGCTTGGCCGTGAGCAAAAGCTACAGCATCAGTTACCAAAAAGACGGCGGTACGGCCGTTACCACCACCGTCAGTTCCGATGCCGATGGCAATCTTACCCTCGCCAATTTGGGCGGAGGAAGTTATACCAATATCATTTTAACCATCAACGGTTGCAGCAGCAGTGCGCTTTCGGCCACGGTGGGTGCGCCTGCGTCTGCCTTTACGTTTGCCTACAGTTCAACGGTGCCACCGAGCGGTTGCGGCGCGATGGACGGCGCGCTGGTATTTACCACCACCCTACCCGTAGGTACCAACGCCTATACCTTAGATTATACTTTCCTTGGGAGTCCTGGCATTGCCACTATTTCGGTGACGGCGGGCAGTGGAGGCAACAATACCTTTACCTTGTCGGGACTCAGGGCGGGGGCATACCGAGATTTCAAGATTGTGCATAACAGCACCGATATTACGATTGCCGACATTCTTACGGTATCCGACCCTAACAAACCAACCTTTGCGGTGGGTACCAAAACACCACCGAGCGGCTGCAACACCACCGACGGCAGCATTCAGTTGACGGGTTTGGCGGCGAGCACCAGTTACAGTGTGAGCTACCAAAAAGACGGCGGCACGGCAGTGACGGCGACGGTCGGCAGCGATGCTTCGGGGAGTTTGGTGATGGGTAGTTTGGGCGCAGGTGCTTACACGAACATTAAAGTGACGTTAAACAACTGCATCAGCGACGCCGCCACGGCCACCCTAAGCGCACCGACGTTTACGCTGACCCAAACTGGCAGCAGCCATCCTACCACTTGCGGCGCAACGGACGGCACACTATCGTTCTCAACCAGCTTGCCAGCGGGGAATTATACCTTGAGTTACAAGAAAGGCAGCGACGCGCTTTCAACTCCTATTATAGTAGGTACGTCGCGCGGACGGGTGTCGGCGGTAGGAAACACCTTTGTTCTACCAGAACTTGGCGCAGGTACTTACAGCGATTTTAAAATAACCTATACTGGCTGCGAGGTGACTTTGGCGGGGCCTTATTCGCTATCCGATCCCAACAAACCGACCTTTGCAGTGGGTACCAAAACACCACCGAGCGGCTGCAACACCACCGACGGCAGCATTCAGTTGACGGGTTTGGCGGCGAGCACCAGTTACAGCGTGAGCTACCAAAAAGACGGCGGCACGGCAATGACGGCGACGGTCGGCAGCGATGCTTCGGGGAGTTTGGTGATTAGTAGTTTGGGTGCAGGTGCTTACACGAACATTAAAGTGACGTTGAACAACTGCATCAGCGCCGCCGCCACGGCCACCCTAAGCGCACCGACGTTTACGCTGACCCAAACTGGCAGCAGCCATCCTACCACTTGCGGCGCAACGGACGGCACACTATCGTTCTCAACCAGCTTGCCAGCGGGGGATTATACCTTGAGTTACAAGAAAGATGGCAACGCTGTGACGACGACAATCCCGCTGGGGGCGCCTTCTGCCCGTGTATCAGCAGCAGGAAATTCGTTTATCCTAATGGGTCTTGGCGCAGGTACTTACAGCGATTTTAAGATAACATACAAAGGTTGTGACGTGACTTTGGCGGGGCCGTACACGCTGAATGCCCCTTCCTCGGTGACGGCCAGCATTGCGGGCTCAACTACAGTTTGCCAAAATGCAGCTTCGGTGACCATTACCTTTACGGGCGCAAACGGAACGGGCGTTTATACGTTTGGCTACCGCATCAACGGCGGGCCGCAGCAAAGCGTTTCGTCGGCCAGTGGCGCCAACACCGCTACGGTGACGCAACCCACCACGACCGCAGGCGTATTTGTGTATGACCTCGTGAGCGTGTCGGCTGCCAATTGTAGCCAAGCGCAAACGGGCAACGCTACGGTGAAGGTACAAGGCAAACCAACGGTTACGCTGACAACCCTCCAACGCACCTTGGTTGAAGGTAACTCTCAAACCTTGTGCGACACAGATGCCAATCCTGAGAACAGTTTGCAGTTTACGGTTTCGGGTTTGTGTGTGGTAGGCAATCCTGTTTGGCGAGTACAAGTAGGGAATGGCGTATGGAGCGACTGGTCGGCGACAGCCCCCGTTTCCCAATCCTCCAATAATCAACCCCATCGCTACCAAGCGGCTTGCGACGCGGCTTGTCCCGCAACTTACACAGGACCAATTGAATTGACCATTACTGGCCGTGCTTCGGTACCGCAAAATGTGTCGTTGTTGGTGGACGGCGTGACGGTAGCTGTGGGCGAAACCAAAGAAGTGTGTAGCTTGGTCAATACGACCCTCACATTTAACGCCAATTGCGCTGGGGGAGAAGTAGTGCTTTATTCAGTCGATGGTGGCGAGTACAGCGCGGTCGTTCCAACGGCTTTGGTGGACAACCAATTCCACAACTACCGCGTGCGTTGTCGCCAATCGAACGGCGCTCCATCGTGTGTGGAATCGGAGTCGGGCGTGATGCGGTTAAAATTGGTGGTCATTCCATCGGCACCGACGGTCTCGTTGTCGTCAACAAGTAGCTGTAACCCATCGGCAAGTTTCAGCGGACAATCGTCTTGCGGAAGCCTGCGCACAGTTTGGTACAATGCCAGCACGAACGTGGCTTTGCCAAGTTTGCCATCAACCGTTCCAAGCCAAACAACGTCGTACTATGCTCGTTGTCAAACGGAAAACGGCTGTGTAAGCGAGAAAAGCAACGTGGTGACGTTCACGCTAACGTCGGGACAAGCAGCGCCCGTGATTACGGCCAGTCAAGAGATTGTGTGTACGGGTACAACGGTGACGATTACGGCCAACTGTCCCGCAGGAAGCACCACGAGCTGGAACACAGGTGTGACTACGCCAAGTTTTGAAGTGGCTTTCAGCAACGTAATAAAGCAAACGTACTGGGCAAAATGTATTTTTGCAGGTGGTTGTCAAAGTGCTGAAAGTGCTCGTAAAGATATTTATTGGAATGCGTTTACGGTGACGTTGATCAACATTGGCGAAAGCAAATCTGCCATCAAAACCAACGACCGTTCGGCTTGGACGAGCCAGTTTATCACCCGCGACGGTGGCCCCGAATTGGAACAAAGTACGCAAGTGAATCCGACGTTGTTTTACGTCGAAAACGCCAACAAAATGGCCCCTCGCTACTGGACGATACATGCGGATGCGTGCGGTTTGGGCACAAACGGTTCATTGACCTTTGACATGCAGGCCGTACCCGAAATGGGCGTGATTCGTTCGTTTAATACGCACGAGAACAATGCACCATACTTCATGTATGCCAACCGAGAAGGCTGGACGGAGCTATACGCTCAAAACCACCCTGCCTACGGATTCTACCAAGACAACGGCGCAGGTGGCAACTCCTACGATGCAGGTTTACCCAAAGGCTTGTACAAACTAGGCATTCGCTATTGGGACATGAAAGGTTGGGGCAGTATCTTCCCATCCACCCGTAAACCGCAAGGCAACGTCTTGGCTTACCAAGAATACTGGTTCAGAATCCAGTCGAAAGATGGAATAGGCGTAGGCACAGCGAGGACAGCGGAGAGCGAAGAGGCAAAAAGCAAAGGGCAAGGAGCAAATGGCGAAGGGCAAGAGGCAAAAAGCAAGGGGCAAGGGGCAAGGGGCGAAGAGCAAGGGTCGGATAACGGACAACAGCTAACCGATAACGGCGCTTTCGCGACCGTTCTCCCCAACCCCGTCACCAGCATTCTGCGTCTGAAGGTGCAAGAGAGCAAGGGGCAAGTGGTGCAAACGGTTTTGACGGATGCTTCGGGTCGCCAAGTGATGGGTCGTAAATTTGTACCCGAAACCAACACGCACCAAGAAGAGTTTGGGGTAAGTGAATTGCCAGCAGGAATGTACTTCTTGCAGGTGACAACCGCCGACCAACAAGCGACCTTGAAAGTGCTAAAAATGAATTAAAATGTAGTAGCTTTAATATCGTAGTGCTTAGAGGGCCTCCAATTTTTGGGGGCTCTCTTTTTTGTAAAAATGGCCGAAAATGGCTTTTTGTAACTATCTGATAATCAGCGAGTGGAACATTAGAGCAAAAGAAATGGAACATTAGAGCAAAAGAAAATTTGGTAGATGGAACATTAGAGCAAAAGATGGAACATTAGAGTTAATACCATTCGGGGTGGTGAGCGTATGTTTGTGAGCGTACAAACGCGGTTTAACACACAACACTTTTACCCTTTTCTCAACCATGACAAAACTCTCCATCATCGTCATTTTGGGGGTCTTATTACTGCTTTGCTGCATCTAAAAAAACAGACATCCAAGTTCATTTTTATCAAAAACTCTAATTTTTTATGAAACAACTAGTACACTTCATTTGGTTAATCTTGCTGAGTCAGCAAGCATTTTCCCAAACCATTACGTGGACAGGAGCTACGGATACCGATTGGGCAACGGGCACCAACTGGTCCACGAATGTAGCACCTACAAATGCCAATAAAGTAAACATTCCAGGAAGCTTGGCGCGTTATCCTGTGTTGAATACCAATGCCTCTATTCAGAATTTGGTAGTAGAGGCGGGGGCAACCCTCACCGTCAATGCCAGTAAGGAACTGACGATTAATGGAAGTGGGAGTGATGATGCGCTGTCTGTCAGTGGGACGGTCGAAAACAACGGAACGATTACTGTCAATCAATTGGGCTCTCCTGCCAGTGCGGTACAGTTGAGAGGGAATGGGCAGTTTACTAATAACGCGGGGGCTACGCTGACGGGAGCTACGATTGGTTTCTATGGGATTAGAATAGTTGAGAGCGCGGTATTGCTAAACCAAGCCGGTGGGACACTTAGCTTTGCGGGGTTCTCTGGTTCCATGTATTTATCGGGTAGTACTTCCCCCGAAATGGTACAAAACCACGGTAAAATGACCTTGGGAGGACAGATAGAAAAATACGCGGGGCTGTTTCACAATTACCCTTGTGGGGTGGTAAAACTGCTCGCAGGACAAGTGTTCAATACAGGCCAAATCCTCAACGAAGGCTTTTTCAGCGCCCCCTTAAATCTTAATGGCCCCGCGGCGGATTTTATCAATAATGGAATTATTTATGTTGCCAATCCTAGCCCTTCCTACACCAACAATGCCATCCGAATCTTCAACAACGCTACATCGACCAGTATTTTTGAGTTTGCGGCAGCGAATAATTTGACGGTGGAGGGAATTTATAAAGATGAGGCGGCTACGGCCTCGGCAGGTGGTTTTAACCAAGGAACGAATACCTTTACGCACTTTGGTTTATCGGCGGGTTCGCAAACACTCTACGCCAACATCACGCGCTCAGGTGGTACGTGCCCCCAAATTGTACCCTTTACGTTTGAAGTGGCCACGGCCTCTACTTTCACTACGCAGCCTGCCAGTCAAACGGTCTGTGCTGGGAGCTCTGCCTCATTTACGGTTGCGATTGCCAACGCCACAGGTTATCAATGGCAACTCAATACGGGCGGTAGTTGGAACAATGTCCCCGCCACGAGCCCTTACACCAATGGAACCACGGCCACGCTCAACATTAGCAATGTGGATGGCCTGAATGGCTACCAATACCGCTGTGTGGCAACTGGCCCTGGTGGGGCGACGGTTACATCCAATGCCGCTACGCTCACCATCGGTGCGGGTGGAGGTTCAAATCCCACGGGCACACTCACGTGGACGGGCGGAGTAAATACCGACTGGAACACGGCCTGCAACTGGTCGCCTAGCAGCGTGCCTACGGCCACCAATTATGTAACAATACCCAGTACTCCTGCCAACCAACCTACCATCAACACAACTGCTGTGGCTCAATCGGTAGAGGTACAGGCAGGAGCAACGCTTACCATCGCGGCCACAAAGAGCCTGACCATCAATGGCTCCAAAGGGTACCTAATTGGTGTTGGCACACGTACCATGGGTTTATACAACCAAGGGACAGTGCAAAATCATGGACAACTTATTTTGGGAAATAGCTCTGCCTTGGGAATATATGGAATTTACAACCGAGCTACCTTCTACAATAATACGGGGGCTGTGATAGAAATTGACAGGTCAGCTAATATAGCTTTAGAAAACATCACTGGCACTTTCACTAACGCTGGCTACATTACCATCGGTGCTTTAGCACTTATTGGGGATAATGGAATTCGGAACTTTGGAACTTTCAACAATACAGGCGGAGAAATAAAAATTGATTTTTTTTATAATAACGGCTTGAGCAATGAAGGCGGTGTATTTACGAACACGGCAAAAATTACGATTGGACGGGGAGTCAATAGTGGAAACGCAGGCATTCTCAGCCAAGGAACTTTTAACAACAACACTGGAGGAGAAATCAGCATTGATAATACAATAACAGCAGCTATAGGTACTGTTAGCGGCACCTTTACCAATTCAGCAACCATCACCATTGGGGCAAATACAGAGGTAGGGAGCGGGCTTTGGAACATGGCTACGTTTAACAATACTGCTTGCGGTAAAGTCATTATGATAAGAGGCACTGTTGAAAATGATGCCTCCAAAACCATTACCAATGCTGGTCTCATGCAGGTAGCTGGCAATCTGACTAACAGTGGGGCCTTCACCAACAACGGCGTATTAAAATACGGCTCACTCACGGGTACTGTCACCAACGCTACGAACGCATCACTCATCGTTAACAACACGCCTACGCCAATTTTTACCTACGGCGGTACGTACGATGGTGTCATCAATGGCATTTATACCGATGCGGCGGCGACGCTTCCAGCGGGGACATTTACCGCGCCCAATACGTTTACTCCCTCGGGTTTGCTAGCGGGTTCGCAAACGTTGTACGCCAAAATTACCCCCCAAGGTGGCGGGTGTGTTTATGTGGTGCCGTTTACTTACGAGGCGTGTGCGCCTGTTGCAACCCCCACGGGTACGCTCACGTGGACGGGTGGAGTGGATACCGACTGGAACACGGCCTGCAACTGGTCGCCTAGCAGCGTTCCTATGGCCACCAACGACGTAGTGATTCCGAACACCACCAATAAACCCGTCATCAACATCGCCGCCGTGGCGAAGACTGTGGAGGTACAGGTAGGGGCTGTGCTGACAATTAATGCTACAAAGAGTTTGACTATCAATGGCTCAAAGCTCATTGAAGGTACAACGTCTGGTCTATTTAATGCAGGTACGGTTCACAACAGCGGGCAGCTTATTTTGGGCAACACGAGCAGTGTTGGCAGTAATGGATTTGTAAATACGGGTACGTTCAACAATAACCTCGGAGCAGAGATTATAATTGACCGAGCAACGGAGGGCGGTTTAGAGAATATTGATGGAGGAGTCTTTACCAACGCAGCCAAGATTACCATCGGATTAAACGCAGGGGTAGGGTTTACTGGGCTCTATAATACTGCTACTTTCAACAATAATACAGGAGGTGAAATTACCATTAATAAAAGTAGCACCGCTGGTTTATACAATTATGTAGGAGGTACTTTTACTAATGTTGCTAAAATTTCTATTGGAACAATAACTCCTACTATGGTTAATGGCCTTGATAATAGAGGCACTTTTTTTAACAATGCGGGCGGCGACATTACCATTGATAATACAACGGCGGTTGGTTTACTTAGCACAAGTGGGGATTTGTCGATTCATCCACCAGGTACTTTTACTAACGCAAGCAAAATTACCATTGGGGCTACGGCACTTGCAAGCGTCGGCCTAGGTAACGCTAATGGCGCTACGTTTAACAATAACGCGGGAGGAGAAATCAAGATTGATCGATCAACGATTATAGGCCTAAATAATGAAGTAGCTACTTTTAACAATGCGGCTAAAATCACCCTAGGAGCTACGGCAAGCGTGGGGCCTAGGGGTATTAAAAATCAAGCTATTTTTAACAACAATGCAGGCGGAGAAATCAAGATTGATAACACAACGGAAATAGGTTTGTGGAATTTGGGAGGCACTTTCACCAATGTTGCTAAAATTACCATTGGGGCTACGGCGAGTGTGGGAGGTACCGGGATATATAATTATGCTGTTTTTAATAATAACACCGGAGGAGAAATCAGGATTGACAATGCAACAGGGCAGGGTGTGGAGAATGATGGTGCTACTTTTACCAATGCCGCCAAAATTATCATCGGATTTACGAGCAGTACAGGGCAGTATGGCATTCATAATAGTAGTAACGGAACGTTTAATAACAATACTGGTGGAGAAATTAGGATTGATAATTCTACGCTTGCGGGCTTGCGCAATAGAGCCGGTAGCTTTACCAATGAGGATAAAATCACCATCGGTGCCACGGGAAGTATAGGGTGGTATAGCATTTTTAATGGTGCGTCCTTTACTAATAACTCCGGTGGTACCATTACCCTTGATAATGCGAGTATTAGTGCTCTATCTACTGCTGCAGGCAGTACCTTGACCAATGCCGCCACCATTCTTATTGGAGCTACGGTAAGTATTGGGTCTGGGTCTTACGGGCTGGCAAACGATGGTACAATCAATAACACTGCTTGCGGCAAACTCATTGTAGCGTCAGGCATTCTCCAAAACAATGCCTCCAGAACCATCACCAATGCGGGGCTGGTTCAAGTAGCTGGTACTCTTGACAATAACGGTACGTTTACTAATGACGGCGTATTAAAATACGGCTCACTCACAGGTACTGTCACCAACGCTACGAACGCATCACTCATCGTTAAGAACACGCCTACGCCCATTTTTACCTACGGCGGTACGTACGATGGTGTCATCAATGGCATTTATACCGATGCGGCGGCGACGCTTCCCGCGGGGACATTTACCGCGCCCAATACGTTTACGCCTTCGGGTTTGCCAGGAGGAGTGCAAACATTGTACGCCAAAATTACGCCCCAAGTTGGCGGATGCGTTTATGTAGTGCCGTTTACCTACGAAGTGTGCGCGCCTGTTGCAACTCCCACGGGTACGCTCACGTGGACGGGTAGCGTAAATACCGATTGGAACACCGCCTGCAATTGGTCACCCGCCAGCGTACCTACGGCTACCAATGACGTAGTGATTCCTGCTACAACGAATGATCCCATTATTGGTTCAGGAACAGGTGTGGCTCAAAAAATAACCATAACTGGTTCAGGAGCAAGCTTAACCGTAAATGCGGGCGCTACACTAACAATTTCATCTACCACATTTTCGATTCGAGTGAATGATGCAGCAGAGTTAATCAACAAAGGCACGATAAATATAGCTTCCAATGGCTCAAGCGCATTGTCTGGATTGGAAGTAAATAATGGCAACATTGTAAACTACGGTGTTTTAAATGTAGAGAATCCTCCTAATGAATGTATCGGATTGAATAGTGGTGCTATTACTAATAAAGGGGGAGGAACGATTAATACAAACGGGCATATTGGTATTTATGTGGTTTCTGGTACGCTTACCAACGAAAGTGGCGCTTCTATTTTCAGTACTGGCACTTCTTCATCGGTAATATTGAGCGGGGGAAGTGGAAGTATCAATAATTCAGGTTTGATAGACCTAAGTGGTCAGGTAGAAATTTTGGGAACTGAACAAATTGTCAACAATGCTTGTGGCAGGTTGAAAGTAACGGGCGATTATTATAATCAAAATAACTCTGTAACAACCAACCAAGGGTTAATTCAAATAAGTGGTTTATTACAGAAAGCTTCTGGTGCTACCTTCACCAACAACGGCGTATTAAAATACGGTTCACTCACAGGTACTGTCACCAACGCTACGAACGCATCACTCATTGTTAACAACACGCCTACGCCAATTTTCACCTACGGCGGTACGTACGATGGTGTTGTCAACGGCATTTATACCGATGCGGCGGCGACGCTTCCAGCGGGGACATTTACGGCACCCAATACGTTTGCATCTTCGGGGTTGCCAGCAGGTGTGCAAACATTGTACGCCAAAATCACCCCTCAAGGTGGCGGATGCGTTTATGTAGTGCCGTTTACCTACGATGCGTGTGCGCTCGTTGCAACCCCCACGGGTATCCTCACATGGACAGGCTTGGTAGATACGGATTGGAACACCGCCTGCAACTGGTCGCCAGTAAGTGTACCTACCGCTACCAACGACGTCGTGATTCCGAACACCACCAACAAACCCGTCATCAACACCGCTGCCGTGGCCAAATCGGTGGAGGTACAGGCGGGGGCTGTGTTGACCATTGCGGCAACCAAGAGCCTGACCATCAATGGAACAAGAAAGGTAGGGGCTTTTTTTGCTGGATTTCACAATGCAGGCACGGTGCAGAACAACGGACAGCTTGTTTTGGGGAACACTGGCAGTGTAGGGGCATATGGACTCCTCAACCGCGCTACTTTTAACAACAATACAGGGGGGGAAATTAAAATAGATAACTCAACGGAAGCTGGCTTGTATAATCTGGCAGGCACTTTCACCAATGCTGCTTCCATCACTATCGGAGCTGCTGTAAGTGTAGGAAAGTCTGGAATTTACAATTCCTCAACCTTTCACAATACAGGAGGAGAGATTAAGATTGATAGGTCAACTTCTTTTGGTTTGAGGAATGATTATGGAGGCACCTTTAACAATACTGCCACTATCACCATTGGAGCTACTGCAAGTGTAGGACTGTATGGGATTTATAATTCCACAACCTTTAATAACACAGGCGGAGCGATAAAAATTGATAATTCAACAACAACGGGCTTGTTAAATAGTGATGGGCCTTTTACTAACGTGGCCACTATTACCATCGGAGCTACTACAAGTGTGGGAATGTATGGAGTTTATAATTCCTCAATTTTTAACAACACAGGAGGGGAGATAAAAATTGACAGGTCAACAGACGTAGGTTTGTCTAATGCAGGTGGTACATTTACAAATACGGCTAAAATCACCATTGGCGCTGTGGCCAGTGTGGGGGGCAGTGGACTGTTAAACGAAGCTACGTTCAACAATAATGCAGGAGAAATCAAGATTGACAGGTCAACACAAGTTGGATTCTTAAACAAAAATAATTTCACCAACGCCGCCAAAATCACCATCGGAGCGACGGCCAGCGTGGGAAATCGGGGGCTTGTAAATGACGGAGGGGCTTTTGCCAATACGGCGGGCGGGGAGGTATCCATCATAAGTAGCATAACGCCGCCACTGGAAGTAGGATTGTTTAATACAGGTGGCGGTACGTTGACCAACGTGGCTAAAATCAAGGTCGATGGGGCAACCAATGGCATCCGAAACCTCAATAGCTCTTTCCAAAATAATGCCAACGGAGAAATTAAAATTGATAACGCAACGCGGGGGGTATTCAATGAGTCAGGCTCTATGACGAACCTCGCCAAGCTCAGCATCAAGGTGAACAGTGGGCCTGAAAGTGGGTCTGAAGGGCTGGTTAATACGAGTATCTTCAACAACAGCGCCGACGGAGTCATTGAAATAGATGGCGCAAGAAGTAATTACCTAGTTAATCAGACGGGGGGTACTTTTACCAACGCCGCCAAAATTAAGCTCGGCACTTTAGCTGCTACAGAAGCCATAAAGGGAATTGAAAATAACACCTTGTTTAATAACAACTTGGGCGGGGAAATAACCATCAACAACGCCAAAAGTGGTTTTTTAAACTCGGAGGGTACATTTACCAATAACGCCCTTATCACCATCACAAGCTCAGGGGAGGTAGATACACATGGCCTGATAAACAGAGACTTAGTGATAAACAACGCCTGTAGTAAAATCATCGTATTAAAAGGGGTGTTAATAAACCGCCCTGGATTTACCTTTACCAACTTGGGCCTCGTGCAAGTGGCTGATAATCTTGAAAATAACGGCACCTTTACCAATGACGGCGTATTAAAATACGGCTCACTCACAGGTACTGTCACCAACGCTACGAACGCATCACTTATCGTTAACAACACGCCTACGCCAATTTTTACCTACGGCGGTACGTACAATGGTGTTGTCAACGGCATTTATACCGATGCAATGGCGACGCTTCCAGCGGGGACATTTACGGCACCCAATACCTTTGTGCCTTCGGGGCTGCCAGCAGGTGTGCAAACGTTGTACGCCAAAGTTACGCCTCAAGGGGGTGCGTGTAGTTATATCGTGCCGTTTACGTTCAATAACACGGCACTTGCGCCTGTGTTTACAACCCAACCCACGGCAATCAGTCGTTGTTCGGGCAGTTCGGCGAGCTTTACGGCTGCCGCAACCAACGCAACAGGCTACCAATGGCAGTTGAATTCGGGCGGTGGCTGGAGCAACGTACCCGCCTCGGCACCTTATGCCAACGGCACAACCGCTACCCTCACAATCAGTAATGTTGCGGGCTTAAATGGGTATCAATTCCGCTGCGTGGCCATCGGGGCAACTGTCAATACCAACTCCGACCCTGCGACGCTGACGGTAATAAGCAAACCAACGATTACGCTAACAACTCTTCAACAAACGTTGAACGAAGGTAATTCTCAAACCTTCTGCGATACAGACGCCAATCCAGTTAACGGTTTGCAGTTTACGGTTTCGGGTTTGTGTGTTTCGGGGTCACCCGTTTGGCGTAGCCAAGTGGGCAGTGGTGCATGGAGCGACTGGTCGGCGACAGCACCAGTTTCCCAATCGTCCAATAACCAACTTCACCGCTACCAAGCGGCTTGTGATGCCAATTGCGCTTCGACTTATTCGGGCGTGATAGAATTGACGATTAATAACCGCGCCTCAACGCCGCAAAACGTGTCACTGTTGGTGGACGGGGTGACGGTAGCCGTAGGTGAGACGAAGGAAGTGTGTAGCCTAGCGACTACTACGCTAACTTTTAATGCGAACTGTGCCACGGGTGAAGTGATACTTTATTCCGTTGACGGTGGCGAATACAGCGCAGGCGTACCAGCTGGCTTGGTTGATAATCAGTATCACAACTACCGTGTACGCTGCCGTAAATCAGACGGAACGCCTTCTTGTGTGGAGTCAGAGTCGGGGGTAATGCGGTTAAAACTGGTTACCATTCCATCGGCACCGACGGTATCATTGTCACCGACGAGCAGTTGTAACCCATCGGCGAGTTTCAGTGGTCAATCAACGTGCGGCAGTTTGCGCACGATTTGGTACAATGCGACCACGAATGTTGCTCTGCCAAGCTTACCCGCCACTGTTCCAAGTCAAACGACGTCGTACTATGCGCGTTGTCAAACGGAAAATGGGTGCGTAAGTGAAAAAAGCAATGTCGTGACGTTTACGTTAACCCCAACGCAAGTAGCTCCCGTGATTACGGCAAGCCAAGAGATTGTTTGTACGGGTACAACGGTCACGATTTCAGCCAACTGTCCCGCAGGAAGTCAGACGTTTTGGAACACGGGGGTCACTGCGCCAAGTTTTGAAGTGGCCTTTAACAACGTGACGAAGCAAACGTACTGGGCGAAGTGTCTTTTTGATGGTGGTTGCCAAAGCTCAGAAAGTGTTCGCAAGGATATTTATTGGAATGCGTTTGTGGTAACGTTAATCAACATCGGCGAAAGTAAGTCGGCGGTAAAGCTAGCGAATGACAAGTCGTTGTGGACAAGCCAATTCATCACCCGCGACGGTGGCCCCGAATTAGAACAAAGTACGCAAGTGAACCCGACGTTATTTTACGTAGAAAATGCCAACAAAATGGCACCACGCTACTGGACCATCAACGTAGAAGCGTGCGGATTAAGCACTGACGGCTCATTGACATTTGATATGTTGGCGACGCCAGAAATGGGCGTAATTCGTTCGTTCAACACGCACGAGAACAATGCGCCGTATTTCATGTATGCCAACCGCGAAGGTTGGACGGAGTTGTACGCTCAGAATCATCCCGCGTACGGTTTTTACCAAGACAACGGTGCAGGCGGTAACGTATATGATGCAGGGTTACCCAAAGGTTTGTACAAGTTAGGCATTCGTTACTGGGACCAAAAGGGCTGGGGCAGCATTTATCCCTCAACGCGCAAGCCGCAAGGCAACGTGCTGGCTTATCAAGAATACTGGTTCCGCATTCAGTCGAAAGACGGGGTAGGTGTGGGAGCAGCAAGGTCAGCGGATAGTGAAGATGCAAAAAGCAAAGGGCAAGGAGCAAGGGGCGAAGGGCAAGGGTCGGATAACGGAAAACAGCTAACCGATAACGGCGCCTTCGTCACGGTTCTTCCCAACCCCGTCACCAGCATTCTGCGTCTGAAGGTGCAAGACAGCAAAGGGCAAACAGTGCAAGCTGCGTTGACGGATGCAACAGGTCGGGAAGTTTTGCGTCGCCAATTTGTGCCCGAAACCAATACTCACCAAGAAGAATTTGGGGTGAGTGAGTTACCGACGGGGATGTATTTCTTGAAGGTGAGGGCAACCGACCAGCAGGCGACGCTGAAGGTGGTAAAAGTGAATTAAAATGTGAAAATGTTCAAAATGAGGAAAAGAAAGTCCATTTTGAGTTAATAAAAATTAAAATCCCCGCTGAGGGGATTTTTTTATTGTTCAAAATGAGCAAAAGAAAGTCCAAAATGAGATAACACCTGTGTCTCACAAATCCTGAATTTTGGGTATCACTTTAATTCATCTCAATCACATGAAAAGACTATTTATTTTTCTGTGTTTATTACTGGTTGGCCTCAGCCGTATGACGCTGGTTTTTGGCCAGACCTTGTGTGTACACACAGGCAGCCCAGGCTCCTCGACTGGATTCACAACCCGCGATTTTGCGCAAAGTATTACCATGGACAGCGGTTGCACTGGTGAATTTGCTGGGCTCTCGATTTATTCGGGCTCGGGCACTACTTCTATTGATGAAAGCGCGGTATGGCGACTAGATATCTATCAAGGAGATGGCTTTGGTGGAACCCTGCAGTACTCTCAGACGGGTATTGCAATGACCCAACGGGGAGATTACCTATTTATCAAAATTTCTGGAGGTAGTGGTACCAAAGCTTTTATTGCAGGTGATCAATACACTTTTCGGGTGTCAACTTCTTCTGCAAATTCGGTTACCGTTTTTCGAAATACTACCAGCTTTTATACGGGCGGACAGGCTTACCACAATGGGGCACCGATTAGTTCAGGGGGGGACTTCAGGGTTATCGGTGTTTATACGAAGGCTGCTACCCCTTCCTGCGGTGGAGCAACGCGCCTTTATGTAAAACAGAACGCCAGTGGTTCCAATAATGGTACTTCCTGGACGAATGCCTATACCAGCCTACAAAGCGCCATTGATTATGCCAGCGGCTGCAGCAACATTCAGGAAATTTGGGTTGCTGCGGGTACATATAAGCCTTCTGTAGATGCATCTGGAAATGCTAGCCCCTCACCTGTCAACACCAAAACTTTTCAAATCGACTTCCCTATAGTCCTCTATGGTGGCTTTGCGGGTACCGAAACCCTACTTTCACAAAGAAACGTTGCCTCTAACCAAACCATCTTGAGTGGGGATATAGACAACAACGATACGGCCAATCCTGCCGTTACGGCAAGTGATATACAAGGAACAAACGCCCATGCGGTAGTATATATCAAGAATGTCGAAGCAGGGGTGACACTCGATGGTTTTACGGTTACCGCAGGGAAGTTGGCTAATGGCTATCCTGGCGGAGGTATAGCCAATGATGGGGTTGGCTTTCCGTTTGGGACTAGTGCTACCATTCGCAACTGTAAACTTCAGGGCAATTCTGGGCCAGCCATACATAATAGTGGCAATGTTGGTGGAATTTCGGGTGGAACGGCCAGCCTATTGGTCGAAAATTCAAGCTTGTCGGGAAACACTGTAAATGATTATGGCGCTGGTATTTATTCCAATTCAAATGGAGGACGTACGAACACTACCGTCAATAATTGCACGTTCTCGAGCAATACTTCGACTTCATCTTCCAGGGGTGGGGCATACCATGAAGCCGCAGCATCTGGAAACGGAACCGCAACTTTTTCAAATTGTACCTTTAGTGGCAATAGTGGGGCTGGTAATGGCGCTGCGGTTTTTGCCTCGGCTTCTGGGGGTATCCTAAATCATACCTTTAGTAAATGTATTTTTACAAATAACACCGCTACTGTCAATGGTGGGGCTTATTATTTTACAGGAGGTGGTTCCCGCAGCGTTGACCTAGCTTTTACCAACTGTACTTTTCTAAATAATACAGCGGGAAATAATGGGGGGGCTTATTCAATGTCGGGGGCTTCCAACGCAAACATTAATGCGACATTTACCAATAGCACTTTTTACAACAACAGTGCAACCAATGGTGGTAGCGCAATTCATTATAGTAATTCAACTTCTCCAACCAATCCCTTACTGCTTCGCAATTCTATTTTATGGCAAAACACCAATGAAATTTTGATGCAGAGCTCTGCTACGATGACGCTTTCCTACAGTCTCATCAGCGGTGCCAGTGCGCCATCGGGAGCGACCAATGACAATAGCCTCTTTAATACCAATCCCAATTTTGTCGATGCGGCGGGGGGAAATTTGCGCTTGCAAAGTTGCTCTCCAGCAATGAATGCGGGTACTTCTACTGGGGCGCCAAGTACCGATTTGGATAATAATCCACGTCCTGCTCAAGGAGGATACGATATGGGTGCTTACGAATCACAAGCTGGCGGAAATGTTACTTACTATCGGGATCAAGATGGAGACGGTTTTGGGAATCCCGCAATCACCCAGACTGCCTGCACTCAACCAAGTGGCTACGTGACCAACAACACCGATTGTGATGACAATGATGCACTGGAAAAACCTGGACAGGTTTGGTATAAAGATACGGATAACGATGGCTATGCCCAAACGGGTGCATCTACCATTACCCAGTGTTTACGTCCGACAGGCTATAAAGTAGCTACTGAATTATCGGCTACCTCAGGCGATTGTAACGATAACAATTCTGCAATCAGACCGGGTGCCACCGAAATCTGCGATGGTATCGATAACAACTGTAACGGCTCCATAGACGAAGGTGGCCTTTGTTCCCCCGATTATACCATCACTACTACTTCTGGGGCCATCGTCATTACCGACTTAGCGGGCAACGGCGAAACACTCAGCGCCAGTCAAAGCGGTTCCAATATCCAGTTTAATGTAACGGGACGTACCTATTCTTTGAATGGAGGGATTCCCGAGAACTTTCCAGCGAATGTAGCACTAGCAAGTGCCAGTTCGATTACCATCAACACCGCCACGGGTAATGACATTATTAATGTAGAGGCATTTACAAGCAATCTGCCCAGTTTGACCATCATCGGCGGAATAGGAAACGATCAAGTAAACTTTAACGGTGACATTACTTTTGCCACCAATGCCAACCTAGACGTGGATTTACAAAACGATAATGCTATCCCAGGCACTGACGTAGTGGCCTTTAGCTCGGGGGCTAATCTCATTTTGTCAGGTACAGGTGCCGCTACGCTAAAAGTAAGCAAAAATATAAATTTTGCCAGTAGCTCTTCACTCGAAACTAGCAACGGCAACCTGACGATAGAAGCTAACCAACAAGCCACGGCTAGTACTGGTAGTTTTGTTGGAATATTGGTTAATGGAGCTACCGTGCGAGTCAATGGTACAGGAACGATGACGGTCAAAGGAAAAAGTGGTGATGACTTTTCCGCAAGTCAATATGGAGTATCCGTGCGAAGTGCTGGATTGATCAGTGGCGGTATCAGCAGTGCAGCTACCATTGAGGGTAGCGTGGGCGTTGCATGGAGCAGTAACAATATCGGTGTGGAGGTGACGGGCTCTAATACCCGAATTACCTCTTTGGGCGGGGCTGTATTGGTCACGGGCTCGGGTGGAAGTGGTGGTAGCAGTTCCTACTGCCAAGGGGTGGCCGTCAGTAACAATGGTATCATCACTGCGGGCGGAAGTGGCACTGTAACGGTGAGCGGTACGGGCGGCGCAGGTAGCGGTAATTTTAACACGGGTGTTTATATAGCAGGTTCAACCACTACATCTATCACCTCATCTGGTGGGAATGTAACGGTGACTGGAACTGGTGGTGGTACGAATAGCAGTAACAATAATTATGGTGTTTTGTTGGAATTGGGTGGTACTATTACCGCAGGTGGCAATGGCTCCGTAACCGTAGATGGAACAGGCGGCGCTAGTTTTGGGGGGATTAACTATGGGGTATTTGTCAATGGCTCTACCCTTGTGTCTCAAATTACCTCCTCGGGCGGAAATGTTAGAGTAACTGGCTTAGGCGGTGGTATGAGTACTGCAGGCAGTAGTATTGGTATTCGGGTGGCCTTTGCCGCAAAAATAACGGCGGGTGGTATGGGTACGGTTACCGTCAATGGTACAGGTGCTACCATTAGCGGAAATTCCAACTACGGGGTATTGGTCGAAAATGCCAATACCCAAATTACCTCTTCTGGTGGCAACGTCAGTGTAACTGGGCAAGGCGGAGGTACGGGTTCTTCACGAAACAACTACGGGGTAATTGTGCAGAATGGTGGTCAGATTATTTCGGGCAATAGCAGCACTTTGACCCTCAACGGTACAGGGGGGCCAGGGGCAGGAGCCAACAATTATGGGGTATATGTTGTGGGGACTGATGCTTTGGTTTCTTCTTCGGGTGGCAACGTCACCGTAAATGGGACAGGAGGCGGAACAACCTCACCCAGTGGCACTAATATTGGTGTTTATGTATATAATGCGACTGGTGTTGGTTTGAGCACTATATCGGCTGGTGGAACGGGTACGGTTACCGTCAATGGTACGGGTGGTCCCACGAGCGATGGTGCAAATTATGGGGTTAAGACGGAGGGTTTAGGCCAGATTACTTCTAGCGGTGGCGATATCACTATTTTGGGCATTGAGGGCTCTGGTGCCGTTGGTATCGTCAATCAAGGTAGTATCACTACTGCTACCAATGGTGGTAACATTAGCCTTACAGCTAACAGTATATTTATTGGCAGTGTATCTACGGTCTCAACCACCAACAGTGGTACTACTACGCTGCGTCAACGCAGCAACGGGGTGCAGATTAACCTTGGCACTTCCAACGATACGCCCAATGGGCCGTTAGGGCTGGCAGATTCTGAATTGGATCGGATTACGACTGGTACCCTTATCATTGGTGATGCTAACAGTGGCAACATCACGGTTATACAACCTATTTCTCGGCCTACGAGTACCAATGTGCAACTGGTGAGTGGTGGCGATGTTATTATCAGTGGCGGTGGGTTTAATACGGGTGGCGGTACTTTACTGCTTGACCCAGGCAGCTCGTCGTCGGCCATCAAACCAACCTTCAACGGGACGGATGTGACAGCGAGTACGATGACGGTGGGGGGCGATTTAAACATTGCTATCAACGGTACGCCTGTCGGAGACGGTACGGGCAGTACCTACAGCCAACTCAAGGTAGTGGGCGGGGTGAATTTGTCGGGGTCTAACTTGGTGTTGAGCGGTACGCCTTCGCTGGTAGGAGGAGAGACGTTTGTGATAGTGGACAACGACGGTACAGAAGCCATCAGTGGTACCTTTACTAATTTCGCTCAAGGTGCAACGTTGTCAAACTTCTTAAATTCAGGCTTAAATGCGACGATTAGTTACACGGCAGGTACTAATAACAATGATGTAGTGATTACGGTGGCTACGGTAGTACCCGACTATACCATCACCACAACGGGCAACGTTCTCACCATCACGGATGTCTCGGGCAACGGCGAAACACTGGATATTTCACAAAACAGTACTAATATTCGTTTCAACGTAACGGGTCGTACCTACGCTATCAATAGTGGAACGACTACCGCTTTCACTACACCTGCCGACGTGGCTCTTTCGGGTATCACAAGCATTGTGGTCAATACTGCCAATGGCAACGACATCATCAACGTCGGTGCATTTACGGCGAATCTGCCTTCATTAACCATCAACGGTGGCACGGGCGACGATGAGGTGAATTTCAACGGAGAAATCACCTTTGCGGCGAATGCGAACCTTGATTTGGATTTACAAAACGACGATGTAACTCCTGGGGTCGATGCAGTGACGATTGCCACTGATGCGAACGTAAAACTGACGGGTACAGGAGCGGCCACGGTCAAAGTAAGTAAAAACGTGACTATTGCTAGAGGGGGGAGTTTAGAAACGGTAAACGGTAACCTATTGGTAGAAGCCAACCAACAATCTACACCTACCTCGGGTAATTTTTATGGAGTGTATCTTGAACTGAGCAGTCTGCTGCAATCGACAAGTGGTTCCGTTACGGTGAAGGGTAGAGGCGGAAATAGTGCTATAACGGGACAGGTTGGGGTTCGTGTCATGGGTAGTAGTCAAATCAAAGGAAATACGGTAAATGTAGTAGGCAACGGGGGAGCTTCTACGGTGGGAGCTAGTAATGGTGTTTTTGTTCTTGCTAACGGGGTAATTACTTCTACGGGCGGGAATGTGAGTGTTACGGGTACAGGAGGAGGTACGGGAACAAGTTCGGGTAACTACGGTATTTATGTAAACGGTCGAGGTCAAATTACGGCAGGGGGTATGGGGAGTGTGACAGTAGTGGGCAACGGTGGCACTTCAACGGGGGCAGGCAATTTTGGGGTGTATGTTTCGGAGTCTGGTTCATTGATTACCTCTTCGGGCGGAGATGTGAGTGTGACGGGAAAAGAAGGAAATGGGACATTCAGTGTAGGGCTTTACCTTGGTATGGGCTCTATTAGTACAGCCACTAACGGGGGTAATATCAGTCTTATCGCCAACAGCATGAACATATTATCCCCTTTAGGTACTAATTCGACTTCTACACTCAAGTTACAGCCTTTTACCGTGGGTACGCAAATTAACCTCGTTACATCCGCAAAACCCATTGGTGGGCCATTGAGCTTGTCAGCGGATGAATTCGATCGCATAACGGCGGGAACGCTCATCGTTGGAGATGCTACTGCGGGGGCCATCAATGTCTCGGCAGGGGTTACTCGTTCTACATCAACCAATGTACAACTGATTAGTGGGGGCGACATAAACATGAGCGGTGGTGGTTTCAATACAGGAGGAGGTACGTTGCTGTTAGACCCAGGCAGCTCACCTGCTGCCATCAAACCAACCTTCAACGGGACGGATGTGACGGCGAGTACGCTGACGTTGGGGGGCGATTTAAACATTGCCATCAACGGTACGACGGCAGGAGACGGTACGGGCAGTAGCTACAGCCAACTCAAGGTAGTGGGCGGGGTGAATTTGTCAGGAGCCAACTTGGTGTTGAGCGGAACGACACCCTTGGTAGGAGGAGAGACGTTTGTCATCGTGGACAATGATGGTACAGACGCCATCACAGGTACATTTGCGGGTTTAGCGCAGGGGGCAACGCTGCCAAACTTTTTAAATTCAGGGTTAAATGCGAGGATCAGTTACACGGGAGGAACCGATAACAATGACGTGGTAATAACGATGGTGCTCGACTATACCATTACCACAACGGGCAACGTGCTCACCATCACGGATGTTTCGGGCAACGGTGAAACACTGGACATTTCACAAAACAGTACTAATATTCGTTTCAATGTAACGGGTCGTACCTATGCTATCAATGGCGGAACAACTACCGCTTTCACTACACCTGCCGACGTGGCTCTTTCGGGTATCACAAGCATTGTGGTCAATACTGCCAATGGCAACGACATCATCAACGTCGGTGCATTTACGGCGAATATGCCTTCATTAACCATCAATGGTGGCACGGGCAATGATGCGGTGAATTTCAACGGAGACATCACCTTTGCAGCAAACGCGAACCTTGATTTGGATTTACAAAACGACGATGTAACTCCTGGGGTTGATGTGGTGACAATTGGCACTAGTGCGAACGTAAAATTGACGGGTACAGGAGCGGCCACGGTCAAAGTAAGTAAATACGTGAATATTATTAACGGTGGGAGTTTAGAAACGGTCGATGGGAATTTATTGGTAGAAGCCAATCAACAATTGATACCCACCTCGGGTGATTTTAGTGGGGTACGGATTGTTGGAACTAGTAGTTCCCTTCAATCGACGGGCAGTGGTTCTGTTACGGTGAAGGGTAAAGGAGGGAATGATGCTGGAGGGGCTCAGGATGGAGTTTTTGTATCTAGTGGTGGTCAAATCCACGGCAATACGGTAAATGTAGTAGGCAACGGTGGAGCCTCAGGGGGAGGGTTTTGTACTGGGGTGACTATTTCGGGCACAAGTTCGATTACTTCCTCGGGAGGAAATGTGAGTGTTACAGGAACGGGAGGAAGTGGAGCTAATAGCTATGGAATTGATATAACGGGCTTGGGTTTGATTAGCACAGCTACTAACGGCGGTAACCTGAGCCTCATTGCTAACAGCATGAATATTCAGGCTTCTTTAAGTACCAATTCGGTTTCTACGCTCTGGCTTCGCCCCTTCACTGCGGGTACGCAAATTAACCTCGGTTTCTCTAATGACCCTATGAGTGGTCCATTAAGTTTGTCCGATGCGGAGCTCGATCGCATGACGACGGGAACGCTCATCATTGGGGATGCTACTGCGGGGGCCATCAGTGTCTCGTCAGGAGGGGTTACTCGTTCTACATCAACCAATGTACAACTGATTAGTGGGGGCGACATAAACATGAGCGGTGGTGGTTTCAATACAGGAGGAGGTACGTTGCTGTTAGACCCAGGCAGCTCACCTGCCGCCATCAAACCAACGACCTTCAACAGAACGGATGTAACGGCGAGTACGCTGACGTTGGAGGGCGATTTAAACATTTCCATCTACGGTACGGGCAGTACCTACACCCAACTCAAAGTAGTAGGCGGGGTAAATTTGTCGGGTTCCAACTTGGTGTTGAACGGAACGCCTACGCTGGTAGGAGGGGAGACGTTTGTCATCGTGGACAATGATGGTACAGACGCCATCAGTGGTACATTTGCGGGTTTAGCGCAGGGGGCAACGCTGCCAAACTTTTTAAATTCAGGGTTGAATGCGACGATTAGTTATACGGGGGGGACGAATAACAATGATGTAGTGATAACGGTGGAGCAAGTATGCCCCACGGTATCCAATGCGGGGCCTGACCAAACTCCAGCTTGCGGTACAACGCAGGTGACTTTAGCAGGCAATGCACCGACGGTAGGGACGGGTGTCTGGAGTGTGGTGAGTGGCACGGGAGGAACGTTTGGGGATGCGAATAGTGCTACATCAAGTTTTACAGGCGTAGCGGGCAATAGTTATGTACTTCGCTGGACGATAAGCAATGGGCAATGCAGCGCCTCAACGGACGATGTGAGTGTAGCGTTCACGCAAAACCCAACGACTTCCAGTGCAGGCGACGACCAAACTCCAGCTTGCGGTATAACGCAGGTGACTTTGTCGGGCAATACGCCGACGGTAGGTACGGGTTCATGGAGTGTGGTAAGCGGTACAGGAGGAACCTTTGGTACTGTTTCGAGCCCGACGTCAACGTTTAGCGGGACGGCAGGAAGCACTTACACATTGCGTTGGACGATTACGAATGGAAGTTGTACTTCTACCGATGATGTAACGATTAGTTTCAATCAAAACCCGACAACCTCTAACGCTGGTCCCGACCAAACGGGAGCGACTACTTGCGGTGTGACGCAGGTTACTTTGTCGGGCAATACGCCGACAGTAGGTACGGGTTCATGGAGTGTGGTAAGCGGTACAGGCGGGACCTTTGGTAATGCGAATAGCCCGACATCAACATTTAGCGGAACGGCAGGAAGCACTTACACATTGCGTTGGACGATTACGAATGGAAGTTGTACTTCTACCGATGATGTAACGATTAGTTTCAACCAAAACCCGACGGTATCTAATGCAGGTCCTGACCAAACCCCAGCTTGCGGTACAACGCAGGTGACTTTGGCAGGTAATGCACCAACGGTCGGAACGGGTGTCTGGACTGTGGTAAGTGGTACGGGTGGAACGTTTGCCAATGCTTCGAGCACGACATCAACTTTTAACGGGACCGCAGGTATTGCTTATACATTGCGTTGGACGACCACGAATGGAAGTTGTACTTCTACCGATGATGTGATTATTACTTTCAACCAAAACCCAACGACTTCCAATGCGGGTCCTGACCAAACTCCAGCCTGTGGAACAACGCAGGTGACTTTAGCAGGTAATGCACCGACGATCGGTACGGGTATTTGGAGTGTGGTAAGTGGCACGGGTGGAACGTTTGGTACTGTTTCGAGCCCGACGTCAACTTTTAACGGGATAGCAGGTAATAGTTATACATTGCGCTGGACGATTACAAATGGAAGTTGTACTTCTACCGATGATGTAACGATTAGTTTCAACCAAAACCCGACGACGGCGAATGCGGGTCTTGACCAAATTCCAGCGTGTGGTACAACGCAGGTGACTTTAGCGGGTAACACGCCAACGGTCGGAACGGGTGTCTGGACAGTGGTAAGTGGTACAGGAGGAACGTTTGGCGATGCTTCGAGTCCGACGTCAACGTTTAACGGGACCGCAGGAAGTACTTACACATTGCGTTGGACGACCACGAATGGAAGTTGTACTTCTACCGATGATGTAACGATTAGTTTCAACCAAAACCCGACGGTATCCAATGCGGGTCCTGACCAAACTCCAGCCTGTGGTACAGCGCAGGTGACTTTAGCAGGTAACACGCCAACGGTCGGAACGGGTGTTTGGAGTGTGTTAAGTGGGACAGGAGGAACGTTTGGCGATGCTTCGAGCTCAATGTCAACTTTTAACGGGACCGCAGGAAGTACTTACACATTGCGTTGGACGACCACGAATGGAAGTTGTACTTCTACCGATGATGTGATTATTACTTTCAACCAAAACCCAACGACTTCCAATGCGGGTCCTGACCAAACTCCAGCCTGTGGAACAACGCAGGTGACTTTAGCAGGTAACACGCCAACGATCGGTACGGGTATTTGGAGTGTGGTAAGTGGCACGGGTGGAACGTTTGGTAATACTTCGAGCCCGACGTCAACTTTTAACGGGATAGCAGGTAATAGTTATACATTGCGCTGGACGATTACAAATGGAAGTTGTACTTCTAGCGATGATGTAACGATTAGTTTCAACCAAAACCCGACGACGGCGAATGCGGGTCTTGACCAAACTCCAGCGTGTGGTACAACGCAGGTGACTTTAGCGGGTAACACGCCAACGGTCGGAACGGGTGTCTGGACTGTGGTAAGTGGTACAGGAGGAACGTTTGGCGATGCTTCGAGCCCGACATCAACGTTTAGCGGGACGGCAGGAAGCACTTACACATTGCGTTGGACGATTACGAATGGAAGTTGTACTTCTACCGATGATGTAACTATTACTTTCAACCAAAACCCCGCAACGCCAACGGCTTCGGTGACGGTACAACCAACGTGTACCACGCCGAAAGGGACAATTGTGGTGACAGCCCCCGTTGGGACGGGCATCGAATACAGCCTTGGCGGTACGTACCAAGCTTCGGCGACGTTCAGTAATTTGGATGCAGGGAATTATAATGTGACAGCGAAGGACGTAGCAACAGGTTGTATATCACCGAGTTTGGTTTTGACGGTGAATGCGGTTCCATCTGCCCCCGCTCAACCAACAGCTTCGGTGACAGTACAACCGACGTGTACCACGCCGAAAGGGACGATTGTGGTGACAGCCCCCGTTGGGACGGGCATCGAATACAGCCTTGGCGGTACGTACCAAGCTTCGGCGACGTTCAGTAATTTGGACGCGGGAAATTACAACGTGACAGCGAAGGACGTGGTGACGGGTTGTATTTCACCGACTTTAGCGTTGACGGTGAATGCGGTTCCATCTGCTCCAGCTCAACCAACAGCTTCGGTGACAGCACAACCGACGTGTACCACGCCGAAAGGAACAATTGTGGTGACAGCCCCCGTTGGAACGGGCATCGAATACAGTCTTGGCGGTACGTATCAAGCTTCGGCAACGTTCAGTAATTTGGATGCAGGGAATTATAATGTGACAGCGAAAGACGTGGCAACGGGTTGTATTTCACCGAGTTTAGCGTTGACGGTGAATGCAGTGCCCTCTGCTCCAGCCCAACCAACGGCTTCGGTGACGGTACAACCGACATGTACTACGCCGAAAGGGACAATTGTGGTGACAGCCCCTACAGGCACCGATATTCAATACAGTCTTGGCGGTACTTACCAAACTTCGGCGACGTTCAGTAATTTGGATGCAGGGAATTATAATGTGACAGCGAAAGACGTGGCAACGGGTTGTATATCAACGAGTTTGGCTTTGACGGTGAATGCGGTTCCATCTGCTCCAGCCCAACCAACTGCTTCGGTGACGGTACAGCCGACGTGTACCACGCCAAAAGGGACAATTGTGGTGACAGCCCCCGTTGGGACGGGCATCGAATACAGCCTTGGCGGTATGTATCAAACTTCGGCGACGTTCAGTAATTTGGATGCGGGGAATTATAATGTGACAGCGAAAGACGTGGCAACGGGTTGTATTTCACCGAGTTTGGCTTTGACGGTGAATGCGGTGCCATCTGCCCCAGCTCAACCAACGGCTTCGGTGACGGTACAACCGACGTGCACCACGCCAAAAGGAACAATTGTGGTGACGGCCCCCGTTGGGACGGGTATCGAATACAGCCTTGGCGGGGCGTACCAAACTTCGGCGACGTTCAGTAATTTGGATGCAGGGAATTATAATGTGACAGCGAAAGACGTAGCCACTGGTTGTATTTCACCGAGTTTGGCTTTGACGGTGAATGCGGTGCCATCAGCTCCTGCTCAGCCAACAGCTTCGGTGACTATTCAACCGACGTGCACCACGCCAAAAGGAACAATTGTGGTGGCAGCCCCCGTTGGGACGGGTATCGAATACAGCCTTGGCGGTACGTACCAAACTTCGGCGACGTTCAGTAATTTGGATGCAGGGAATTACAATGTGACAGCGAAAGACGTAGCAACGGGTTGTATTTCACCGAGTTTAGCGTTGACGGTGAATGCAGTGCCATCAGCCCCTGCCCAACCAACGGCTTCGGTGACGGTACAACCGACATGTACTACGCCGAAAGGGACAATTGTGGTGACGGCCCCCGTTGGGACGGGCATCGAATACAGTCTTGGCGGTACGTACCAAGCTTCGGCGACGTTCAGTAATTTGGATGCAGGGAATTATAATGTGACGGCGAAAGACGTGGCAACGGGTTGTATTTCACCGAGTTTGGCTTTGACGGTGAATGTGGTTCCATCTGCTCCTGCCCAGCCAACGGCTTCGGTGACAGTACAACCGACGTGTACCACGCCGAAAGGGACGATTGTGGTGACAGCCCCTACAGGCACCGATATTCAATACAGCCTTGGCGGTACGTACCAAACTTCGGCGACGTTCAGTAATTTGGATGCAGGGAATTATAATGTGACAGCGAAGAACACGACTACAGGCTGTATATCAACGAGTTTAGCGTTGACGGTGAATGCAGTGCCATCAGCCCCCGCTCAACCAACGGCTTCGGTGACGGTACAACCGACGTGCACCACGCCGAAAGGGACGATTGTGGTGACAGCCCCTACAGGCACAGATATTCAATACAGCCTTGGCGGTACGTATCAAACTTCGGCGACGTTCAGTAATTTGGATGCGGGGAATTATAATGTAACAGCGAAGAACACGACCACGGGTTGTATATCACCGAGTTTGGCTTTGACGGTGAATGCGGTGCCATCGGCCCCAGCCCAGCCAACGGCTTCGGTGACAGTACAACCGACGTGTACCACGCCGAAAGGGACGGTTGTGGTGACAGCCCCTACAGGCACCGATATTCAATACAGCCTTGGCGGTACGTACCAAACTTCGGCGACGTTCAGTAATTTGGATGCGGGGAATTACAATGTAACAGCGAAAGACGTAGCCACGGGTTGTATATCAACGAGTTTGGCTTTGACGGTGAATGCGGTTCCATCTGCCCCCGCTCAGCCAACAGCTTCGGTGACTATTCAACCGACGTGCACCACGCCAAAAGGAACAATTGTGGTGGCAGCCCCCGTTGGGACGGGTATCGAATACAGCCTTGGCGGTACGTACCAAACTTCGGCGACGTTCAGTAATTTGGATGCAGGGAATTACAATGTGACAGCGAAAGACGTAGCAACGGGTTGTATTTCACCGAGTTTAGCGTTGACGGTGAATGCAGTGCCATCAGCCCCTGCCCAACCAACGGCTTCGGTGACGGTACAACCGACATGTACTACGCCGAAAGGGACAATTGTGGTGACGGCCCCCGTTGGGACGGGCATCGAATACAGTCTTGGCGGTACGTACCAAGCTTCGGCGACGTTCAGTAATTTGGATGCAGGGAATTACAACGTGACGGCGAAAGACGTAGCCACGGGTTGTATATCAACGAGTTTAGCGTTGACGGTGAATGCAGTGCCATCTGCTCCCGCCCAACCAACGGCTTCGGTGACAGTACAACCGACGTGTACCACGCCAAAAGGAACGATTGTGGTGACAGCCCCTACAGGCACAGATATTCAATACAGCCTTGGCGGTACGTATCAAGCTTCGGCGACGTTCAGTAATTTGGATGCAGGGAATTATAATGTTACGGCGAAGGACGTAGCAACGGGTTGTATTTCAACGAGTTTAGCGTTGACGGCAAATGCAGTGCCATCAGCACCCGCAACGCCAACAGCTTCGGTGACAGTACAACCGACGTGTACCACGCCAAAAGGGACAATTGTAGTGACGGCTCCCGTGGGGACGGGCATCGAATACAGCCTTGGCGGTACGTACCAAACTTCGGCGACGTTCAGTAATTTGGACGCGGGAAATTACAACGTGACAGCGAAGGACGTGGTGACGGGTTGTATTTCACCGAGTTTAGCGTTGACGGTGAATGCGGTTCCATCGGCCCCTGCTCAACCAACGGCTTCGGTGACGGTACAACCAACGTGTACCACGCCGAAAGGGACAATTGTGGTGACAGCCCCCGTTGGGACGGGCATCGAATATAGTCTTGGCGGGGCGTACCAAGCCTCAGCAACGTTCAGTAATTTGGATGCGGGGAATTATAATGTGACAGCGAAGAACACGACCACGGGTTGTATATCACCGAGTTTGGCTTTGACGGTGAATGCGGTTCCATCTGCTCCAGCCCAACCAACAGCTTCGGTGACGGTACAACCGACGTGTACCACGCCAAAAGGGACAGTTGTGGTGACGGCCCCTACAGGCGCAGATATTCAGTACAGTCTTGGCGGGGCGTACCAAACCTCGGCGACGTTCAGTAATTTGGACGCGGGGAATTACAATGTAACAGCGAAGGACGTGGTCACGGGTTGTATTTCACCGAGTTTGGCTTTGACGGTAAATGCAGTACCATCAGCTCCTGCTCAACCAACAGCTTCGGTGACGGTACAACCAACGTGTACTACGCCAAAAGGGACGATTGTGGTGACGGCCCCCGTTGGAACGGGTATCGAATACAGCCTTGGCGGTACGTATCAAACTTCGGCGACGTTCAATAATTTGGATGCGGGGAATTATAATGTGACAGCGAAGAACACGACCACAGGCTGTATATCAACGAGTTTGGCTTTGACGGTGAATGCAGTTCCATCTGCTCCAGCCCAGCCAACAGTAGGCACAATAACGCAACCGACATGTTCGACTGCCACAGGAAGCGTAGCGTTGAGTGGTTTACCCTCGAGTGGTACATGGACATTGACGCGCAACCCTGGTTCGGTAACTAGCACGGGCACGGGCGCGGCGACGACGGTTTCAGGGTTGGTGTCAGGCATATACACGTTTACGGTGACGAATGATGCAGGCTGCGTGTCGTTGGCGAGTGGGGATGTAGTGATTACTGTGCCCCCTAGCAATATAAGCATCACAACGGCAGCAAGCGCGCCTATTTGTGCAGGAGCGACTTCCTTCACAATACCTTACACGGCCACGACGGGCAGCCCACTAAGTTATTCGATTACGGGAGTAGGAATTACATCGGTTACCTACGGAACACTACCTTCAACGCCGATTGTGGTGAATTTGAGTGGGCCAGCGACGGGTAGTTCAATTTCTTACAGCCTTACGGTGAGCAATGCTGGCGGCTGTGTTTCGCCAAACGTTGCAAGTAGTGTAGCCGTCCAAAACAAACCAACGATCACGCTAACGACGCTTCAACAAACCCTAAACGAAGGCAATAACCCAGTTTTGTGCGATACGGATGCGAATCCTGTGAACGGTTTACAGTTTACGGTTTCGGGTTTGTGTGTTTCGGGGTCACCCGTTTGGCGAGTACAAGTAGGTAGTGGTGCATGGAGCGAATGGTCAGCGACAGCCCCAGTTTCCCAACCGTCCAATAACCAACCCCACCGCTACCAAGCGGCTTGCGACGCCAATTG
>NZ_JBYFCH010000032.1:0-67946 GCF_057652295.1 Runella sp. R5_40
TTTACGATGTTTGCTCATATTGACTACAAGTTAGGTTTTCCCTTAACTTGTGTCCAGTTTTTTATCGGGCTGACAAGATAGTAAGCGTACCAGTCCCCCTGTTTTCAATGGTAAACTCGTTATTCGGCATACCATTACTTAAAGCAACTAAGCCAAAAGATGTTCCATAAGTAGTACTTGCACTAGTATTATTGGGAATGCTAATCATATTAAATTTGACATCAATATCGGGGGTTTGGGCTAATGAACTCAAACTGGCTATGATACTAACCCAAAATGTAAGTGTAAATAAGTTTTTCATTGGTAGAATAGTTAAAATGAGTTCAACATCAATCGGTAGTAGAAAAAGGAGGTAGGAACATTTCGTCAAATGCTCCCTAAACCTCCTTCCCTTTCTACCATGAAAGATTATGAGTAGGGTATTGAAAAACGATTGGTTATTGCATCATCATTAGGTCGTCGAGGCTCACCACGATGTCGTCGCCCACTTGCTTGATGCTGTATTTCATCGGATTGTAGCCCGCCTTTGCAAACTTGGTCGGTAGCGGCATTGATTTGGTCAAGTTCGGCTTGCTGCTCAAAAACTCGTGACTTACCATTGGTTCAATAAATGTCATTTTGCCATCGTACGAACCATAGATAAGCGTTTCGGTAAACTTGCCCTTTCCTGATAATTCTGGAGACGCAGGGTCGGCCCAGTGAACGCCCATTTCGGGAACACCCGCAGGAAGGCGGATGTAGTTGGTAGGAATGTAGCCCGCCGCAGGGAGGTTGTCAAATTTGGCAGGAGCTACTGGATACGCGGGAATTGCCTTCCGCTCTGCAAGCGCCTGAATGTAAAAGTGCATGTCAAAGTGGGCTACGTCGTAGGTCCCTGGCGGCTCGTGTCCCGTGTGCAGGTAGTCGAGCATGATGTGGTCAAAAGGCACTTGCCCCACCGCTTCGTTGGGCAGACTCAACACCAGTGCGATTCCTCCGTGCGGTAGGTTATCAAGCGCGCCTTTGGTCATGGTGAAGCCCAAAGAAGAAGGCTTGTTGTCGGTCGTGAATTTAATCCAAGAATACGCCTTACCGTTTCCGATGTTTTGCAACGCCCCCGTGTAGGTGGGTGTTACGTTTTCGTCTTTGGTGCATCCGAGCATCATCGCTGTAGCGAATAATAATACAAGTAGTTTTTTCATGATTGAGATGAGTTAAAGTGATACCCAAAATTCAGGATTTGTGAGACACAGGTGTTATCTCAAAATGGACTTTCTTTAACTCATTTTGAACAAAAAAAAAAGCCCCTCAGAGGAGCTTTCAATTTTTATTAACTCATTTTTGACTTTCTTTAACTCATTTTTGACAAAATGCCGTTTATGGCCACTCGGAAGGGCTTTTTTCGTATTTTTCAAAAAATACTTTTGAGAAATACGACAGGCTTTCAAAGCCCACTTTGTAGGCAACTTCCGACACGGTTGCGGTCTGATTGGCGAGCATTTCGGCGGCTCTTTCGAGTCTAAAATTCCGCAAATATTCAATCACCCCCTGCCCCGTACTGGCTTTCAACTTGCGGCGAAGCTGCACCGACGAAACGTTCATCGTCTCCGCAAAACGCTCCACATCAAAGTCACTTTCTCCCAAATGTTGCATGAGTACTTCGTGGCAGCGTTGCATAAATTGCTCGTCACTGATGCGATTTTTAAGCGCTATTTCTTCCTCCATTTGGCTTTGCTGAGCCCGTTCGAACGCCTTGTTTTTCGTATATTTTTGAAGTAAAATCTGACGTTGTCTAATCAAATTCCGAACCCTCACCTGCAACTCTTCCCGATCAAAAGGCTTCGACAAATAATCGTCAGCGCCAAGTTCCAAACCTTCCAAGCGGTCGGTTAGGGTCGCTTTGGCCGTCAGCATCACAATCGGAATATGGTTCGTGAGTTCATTTTGTTTCATGGCTTTACACAATCCAAAACCGTCGAGCCGAGGCATCATCAAATCACAAATAACAACGTCGGGCAATTCTTCAATCGCTTTTTCCAGCCCTTCTTGTCCGTCGCTTGCTTCTACTAAATAGTAATGGGGGGCAAAAATCTCCCGTATGTACGCCCGCAGTTCGGGGTTATCTTCCACAATCAACAACACCTCTTTACCCTCATTGGTGGGGGTTTCCATCGGCAATTCTTCTACCAAAAGCGCTTGTTCTTTTGGCATATTTATGGGTACAACCGCCAGATCATTGGCCGCTGCAAGCTCTTCCAACATCGGCAACATCACCGTAAAAATAGACCCTTCGCCTACTTTACTTTCTACATGGATGCTTCCTTTCATCACTTGTACCAACTCTTTCACCAACGCCAGCCCAATGCCCGTTCCTTCGTACGTACGGTTATCGCCGCTGTCGGCTTGGTAAAAACGGTCGAATATGCGTGGCAAACGCTGTGAGTCAATCCCAATACCAAAGTCTTGCACCTTCAGGAGAAGTTGCGTTTTTTTGTAATCAACTCGTACCTGTACTCGTCCACTTGGGGGCGTAAACTTAAACGCGTTCGAGAGGAGGTTGGTCACGATCTTTTCAATTTTATCTTGGTCAAAATCAGCTATATAACTCAACTGATTTTGCTCGTACTGAAAAAGAATTTTCTTGTTTTGCGCGAGCGATTCAAAGGAGGCAAACAAATAATTTAGAAACTGGGCTAAGTCACTTCTTTGCAACTGCATGTCCATTTTCCCCGCCTCCAGTTTGCTCAAATCCAATAATTGATTGATCAGCGCCAACAGTCGTTCGGCGTTTTGTTGCATTACTCGAAAAATATCCCGTTCTGGAAATTCTCGCCGCAGGTCTTTGAGGGGCGACAAAATCAGCGTCAAAGGCGTCCGAAATTCGTGTGAAATATTGGCGAAGAAGCTGGTTTTGAGGTTATCTAGTTCTTTCAAACGGCTGTTTTGCTCGATGCTGAAATGCAGTTTTTGCTCCGCAGAACGAAAAATTCCCCCGAGGAAAATGACAAAAACGAAAATCTCTCCCAAAAACAACAAATACGCAATCGAATACACGGGTTCGTATTCAATCCAGCCCAACAGTCGAATGTACAACAAGGCGTAGCTAATCATCCCCAATATAAAAGGAATGGCGTAGTATTTTTCAATGGCGATTTTTTTGACAATGGAATAGAGGTACAAACCAGAAAAATACGTTGCCGAAATGATGATGCTATATACCCCCAACTTGAGCCAATACCACTGATAATCAACAAAAACAATGATACTCTCGAAGATAGTCAGCCCAATAATGCTCATGGCAATGAGGGTGTGAATTTTCGAGAACTTCCCCTTGATTTGGGTAAAATAGACAAAAATCCCGCCGCCCAGAGTCACGGAGTTGTAGAACAAAAAATCAATTTTTTTAGCAACGTCGGGGTCGTCCGTAAACCACGGGCCAGCAATATTGAGATACCCCCAAAAAGCAAACGTCTTGATGACCGTATGCAACGAATATAGCCTAAATGCAAAATTGTTGATGATGAACAAACTAAGCGTAAGTACCAAAAACAAACGAAAAATAACCAAACCGTTGAAGAAGCTTTGGCTGGCATATCCCTCTAGTTTTGATTTATAGTATGTTTTTTCTGAATGCAACCGCAAAGTCATGTAGTGGCCGCGTTTGCTGGTTACTTTGACGTAGATGTTTTTGTGTTGGTTGGGGCTAAGATCAACGGTAAAGGTCGGGTCTTGGTCGATGAGTTTTTTCTCTTTCTCAACCGTCAAAATCTTCTGTTGTTTATGCGAAAATTTTTGTCCCGTCGTGTCCGAAATATAAATATCCAACTGCTCCACCAAAGGGTTTGTCCATACCAAAATCCAGTCTTTATTGGTGGCATTGGTATTTTTCAGGGAAAATCGCACCCAATAAATATCATCAGAATAGGGAAAAATAATGTGGTCTTTGGGCGACTTTTTGAAGTTCATCGCAGCCACTTGCTCCAACGTCAGTTTGCCCGTCGAATCCTTTAAAATTTCAATGGAAGAAGTAATGTTTTTCGGAATCTTTTGGTCTTCCGACAAAACAATTTCTTGAGAAATTCCCTGCTTAGGAAAGCCATAAACTGCAATTACAAAGAAGAAAAATAGTTTTATGTAGTTTTTCATTATCATCTCACCTCATTTGAGAAAAGAGTCAAATATACCTAAATCTACCCAAAACCAATCTTAAACTAAACAAATAAAGCCTTAAATATGCCTTATTGTAAGTGGAATACTCGCCCTAATTACTGTGGGCAAAACACTCTTTACGCAGCAAGGTTGTATAGCTTATTTTAGCCTTTCGAAGAGCGAACCCATAAAAGGTTCTTTTATGGGGCAGATTGGCTCTATCATGAATCGGGAGCAAATCGCCGAATCAATTTAAAAGCCTAACATCTCTATTTCTCAAGGATTTTCGAAAAAAAATACACCCTGAATGTTTCCATTTTATGAAGGTTGTGCGACTAAGTCATGGAGTACTAATAATAAACCTTTAAATATTATAAAAAATGGCAAATGACTTATTTTATTACTACGAAGGGAAGAAAATCCCTTTGACACCTTCAGCCACGAAAAGAGCTGTAAAGTTTGACAATCCCGTGGCCGAAAATACCCGAGAATTGGTTGCAACAGTAATGGGGGGGAGTACTTCTGAACCCGCGGGCGTTGAGGTTGGAAACGGAATCATTCTTTATGACGTGGCCAATAACAATGGAGGTATCAGCGTAAGTTCATCACTTAGAGACACTTACTCGGCCAACGAACTACCTGTTTTTGAGACTTCGGGCGATGATTTAATGGTGGTTACAGAAGAGTTTATTGCACGCTTTAAGTCAACCGTCAAACCTGAACAAGTCAAAGCGTTTAATCAAACAAATGGCGTGAAGGTGGTTCGAGAAAATGACTATGAACCAAACGCATTCATATTAGCAGTGGAAGGAGCAGGCAAAGCCCTAGAAATGGCCAATCGTTACCAAGAAAGTGGTTTGGTTGATTATGCTCAACCCAATTTTACCCGGATACTCAATCCCAATTTTATTCCCAATGATACGCTGTTTGGACAGCAGTGGGCACTCAGAAACACAGGGCAGAGAGGAGGAGTAGCGGGCGAAGATATCAAAGCTACAATGGCCTGGGATATTACCAGAGGTAGTGCTGCTATCACAATCGCAATATTAGATGAAGGTGTGGACTATACCCATCCAGACCTAAATACCCCAGGAAAATTGGTAACAGGCTATGATGCTACTAGAAGCCCCCTACCAAACCCACAAGCCATTGATGGACATGGAACCGCCTGCGCTGGCATCGCCGCTGCTGCGGGAAACAATTCGAGTGGGATATCAGGAGTGGCCCCCAATTGCCGCATTATGGGTGTAAGGATTGCTACTGGTTTTACAGGAGCAGGAGGACGACACCTGTGGAATACAAGCGACGCTATTTTGGCGGATGGTATTCGACAAGCCGCAGCACGTGGTGCCGATATACTAAGTAATAGCTGGGGTGGAGGAAGCCCATCAACTGCCATTACTGAGGCTGTTCGTTTTGCTCGTAATCAGGGACGTGGGGGTAGAGGGTCTGTCATTTGCTTTGCTGCTGGCAACAACAACGGCCCGGTGAGTTTTCCTGGCACGCTCCCAGAAGTGATTACCGTGGCTGCTTGCAATGAATTTGGGGAGGCCAAAACACCCACTAGCCGTGATGGTGAAAACTGGTGGGGAAGTAATTTTGGCCCTGAAGTAGATGTATGCGCTCCAGGTGTCCATATTGATACCACCGATATTCGTGGAGGAGGAGGATATGGAGCAGGTGATTACGTCAATAGTTTCAATGGCACCAGTGCCGCCACTCCCCACGTGGCTGGGGTAGCGGCATTAGTGATGTCTCTGAATCCTGCGCTTTCAGCCCCCGAAGTTGAAGTGATTTTAAGACAATCTACCGATGATTTAGGAGCTGCTGGATATGACGTTAGGACAGGCTTTGGCCGAATCAATGCACTTAAAGCAGTACAGGCAGCGATGCTGAGGTGGGATAACCCACGAATGATTCCAGGCTGGTTTGGTTCTGAAAACCAAGGTGGTGATATTGCCATTAGTGATATTTCACAAAATGGTCGCCCTGATTTATTGGTATTCCATCTTGACAACCCCGGCGGCGAAAATCATGGATATTATCGAGTTGGCTGGAATCTCAATAACTCAGGCAATGCTACTTCTTGGTCGGCAGTACATGCTGTTCCAGGCTGGTTTGGCTCCGAAAACCAAGGTGCAGGAGTCGCAATCGCTGATATAGACGGTAATGGTACAAAAGATTTGATCGTATATCATATTGATAATCCAGGTGGCGAGAATCACGGGTATTATCGAATAGGTAAAAGCCTCAATGCACTTGGGGCTGTCACTGGCGGCTGGTCTGCCGTCAAGCCCATTCCAGGCTGGTTTGGTTCCGAAAATCAGGGAGGAGGTATTGCGGTTGCTGATCTCAACGGAAACGGCCGTCCTGATCTTATTGTATTTCATATTGATAACCCCGGAGGAGAAAACCGTGCTTATTATCGAATTGGCTGGAACCTCAATGCAGCAGGAGATGTCACTGGTGGCTGGTCTGCTGTCAAGCCCATTCCAGGCTGGTTTGGTTCCGAAAATCAGGGAGGGGGAATCGCCGTTGCAGATATTGATAATGATGGCCGTCCCGAACTCATCGTTTATCACTTAGACAATCCTGGTGGGGAAAATAGAGGTTATTTCCGAATTGGGCGGCGGCTCAATGGAGCAGGAAATGTAACAGGCGGCTGGTCAGTTCCTAGACCTATCCCAGGTTGGTTTGGCTCTGAAAACCAGGGTGGAGGAATCGCCCTGAGTGATTTGAATGGAAATGGCCTACAAGATATGATAGCATATCATATTGATAATCCAGCGGGCGAAAACCACGGTTATTATCGAGTAGGTTGGAATATCATCTAGAGTTATTAATCATCAATGAAGCTCTCCCAAAAGTTGGGAGAGCTTCATTGTATAGTAGTCACTTATTTCCAAAACCAATGAATGGTGTTCTAGTTGGTATTTTCACCTACTTTTTCAACGCTACAACCGAGTAAAACGCGGGTTTGGGCTGGTTGTTGCGGTCAAAAAGCAACGGGTAGTTGGTACGACCACGCACAGGCCAGCCGTTGAGCCAGCTGTTCGCGTCGTTAACACCCCATAATGTCACGCGGGTAACTTTGTCTTTATGCTTCAAAAACAATTTGAATAAAGCTTCATAATCCGCCGCCAACTGCTTCTGAACGTCGTCGGGCAAGCCTGCCGTGTAAGGATTTAAGCTGGGATTGCTGGCCATGCGCTGGTTCACATCGGCTCCCTGAAAGTTGCGGGGAAGCACTTCAATGTCCAGTTCGGTAAACATCACTTTTAGTCCTAGCGCGGCGTATTGCAAAATACTTTCTTCAATGTCTTTGAACGGTACTTTTCCCACGTGCCAGTGTCCCTGAATCCCCACGCCGTCGATGCGCGCACCCGAAGCTTGTACTTTCTTGATAAGCTCGATGCAGCCCGCGCGTTTGGCAGGTTGTTCGTTGTTGTAATCGTTGTAGTACAGTTCCACATTCGGCGCGGCCTGCTGCGTGAGGCGGAAAGCTTCGGCAATGTAGCCTTCACCCAGATAATCTAGGAAAACAGTTTTGCGCAACGTTCCGTCTTCGTTCAAGGCTTCGTTCACCACATCCCACGAAAAGATATTGTCTTTGTAACGACCTGCCACGGTTTTGATGTGGTCGTTAAAAAACGTTTGAATGGAGTCTTTGCTGTGAATACCCCGAATGAACGACGGCAACTGACTGTGCCAAACCAAGGTATGACCGTTGATTTTGATGTTGTGTTTTTTTCCAAAAGCAACCAGTTTATCGGGCACGCCAAAATCATAGGTATCCCATTTTGGATGAATCAAGGCTGATTTCATCACGTTTTCGGGCGTTGCCATGTTAAACTGACTCACAATCAATTGGGTCATCGCAGGGTCACGCTCCTCAATCTGGCCATTGTTCAAGGCCGTTCCGATGCCAAAATCGTTTTTAAAGGTATCTTTCAACGACGGAATGGATTGGGCAAAACCAGTGGTCGCTCCCGCCATCAGAATGGCCGTACTTACAGCCTTCACGCTTTTTTTTGAAAACATTTGATTATTGGGTTAATGAATAAATATCTACTGCTTGGCGAGCTTCATCTCACCGCGCTCACTTTTTACAACCAGCTCTTTTTCAGAAACCAACTCGCCTGTGTAGCTCATTTTGCGGTCGTTGAATGAGATGGAATAAGAAATTTTTTTGCCTTCTACTTTGCCTTCTTCAATTTTGGCTTCGCCAAACTGCGTTTTCCACGTGCCAGTCAATTTGTCACCTTCTACTTTGAAGGTATAATTGACCTCAAACGTACCGTTAGGCGTTTCGCGGCTGCCTTTCCAGTTGCCGTCAATGGGATTTTGCGCCATGGCTACAAAGCTGGCGATTGATAAAATCAGAGAAAAGAATAGGGTTTTCATTGGATTAATTGGGGGTTTTTGAGTGAAACATTTATTGAAAAAACGGTTATACATTTGCTTATCAGCTCTACAGAGCACAATTAATGCGCCCTGAAATTCCATTTAGAATTATCACTTTCAAAGTCAAATTCGGCAAGCATCGGTGTACTATCTCCTGATGATACCAATGCCAGTTTTTTGCCCGAATTTGGCACTACCTTGGGCATTATTCGATAGGTACCATCTGTTAGCTGGTCTATTCGCCATAATTGTTCTGGACTACCTGTAAAGACGGGGACAGTTATTACCTGAGCATCTGCGGTTGCGGATAATGCTCGTTCGGTACCTGCTAATACAATTTTGTAATAGGGACCGCCTAAATAACCAGTAGAGTCAGGCGCATCGGTGATGGTCCATTTTTGGTGAGGGCGATGCATGTAATCACCTATGCGTACATTAATATTACCTGTTGGCCAATTTTTAATCACATCAGCTAATTCCTGCGCAGGCACTGGTTTAATAGGCTCGGTATTGGCTTGGCTAAAGCCTCGCGGGGTAACAGCCATTCTGCTAAAATCTACGGCGAGTTCTAAACCATATCCTCTTCTGACCGATTCTATTTCATAAGTGCCCTCTTTAAATTTTTCACCAGCGATCGGCCAGCCATCTTTCCAGACAATGGGAAGGATACCCAATACACTGCGACCGCCCTGATCTAAATCTGCCTCATAATGAATTGACATTTTTTCAACACCTTTTTCAAGAATTATTCGTCCAAAATGCCCGGGGCCTATGAGTCGCCCACGCGTAGCCACCACCATTTTTCCACCACCTTCCATCATGCTTCTACCTACATTATCAACGTACGGCCCGGTTACTTTTTTAGAACGGCCTACGACAACATTATACGTTGAGTTTGCACCATCGCAGCAGCTCCCGTGGGTAGCAAGTAAATAATACCAACCATCGCGATATATCAAATCAGCAGCCTCACAAACTATGGCTACATCTACAGGTTTATTTCCGTCTTTGAGTTTCCCTGTTTTTGGATCTAGCTCAATAATGCGAGTGAATCCATAGTAGGTACCGTAGGCTAACCAGAGGCGGCCTGTGGTAGGGTCTAACATGATACCAGGGTCTATGGCATCGTTTTCTTCGTAACCATCAGAGGTAGCCACTATTACGGGTTCAGAATACTTAAAGTCGGGCGATTTTGGATCAAGTGTTTTATTCCACATTGTATAGATAATACCTTTGTGCGAAGGGCTACCACCAGTTGCTCCATAAACCACCAGATAGCGATTACCTATTTTGATAGCATCGGGAGCAGCACCGCCACCTGGCCTGACACCGCCTCCAGACCACGTCCAGCCATCTTCTGATATTAACCCACCGCCACCTGTTCCAAAAGTGTAGAATTTTCCGTCACATTCTACAATCGTTGAAGGGTCATGGATGAAAGGTTTGCCGACTTGGGCTAATACAGTAGTTGAAAGTAGTACTGATAAAAAAACAATAAGTTTACATTTCATTTCTGTGTTAATATTTTGATTAGATGTTAATCTTTGCTAATACTGATATTTTTGACAGGTTGGTCCCTTTCGTCAATAAAACGAAGGCAAAAATTAGCCATCCCCGGGCCATTAATTACGGCTCCCCGAATAATATTTCTCCCCTTTTTTAAGGTTAATAAGGGTGAAGCCACATTGTCAACTATCATATCTCTGTCACCTGAAAGCATCAGTATTTCTTGACCATTGAGCCAAAACATTCCTCCCGAATTACATCCAGCAGTCATTCTTACATTTTGTATTTCCTCTGAACATTCAATGACGGTAACCAACCAAAAAAGTAAGCCATACTTCGGTTTGTTGATGTCATAGGAAAAATTAAACAAATTAAAATTAAAGGTCTTACTATCCAGAGCATACCAGTTGAGCGCCTGATTACCAATGTTTACCATTTCACCTGCCTTTGGTATCATTAAATAATCTTCCGAAAAGTTATTGTTTTTGAACTCACTGCGTAAGTAATTGTCGGTGAAAATATTATTTCTTGCTATGTCTTTTTTGATTGGTTCTAACACCAACCACCTATGAATAAAACCATTGGCATAGGGAGCTATTTTAGTGTTGGTAGCCAATTTAAAGTGCCTTGTTAATGTATGTGTAGTGTCGCCTTTTATAGGTATTGGGGGCAGCGGTGCTCTTTGCTGAGCAGGGGGCTGCGCTATGGCTTGGTGTATAAAAGTTTGTCCACTAAGCAGAATGCTCAATGCCAAAAGTGGAGAGAATAATTTTTGTATGCTTTTCATCGTTTGGTTTCTTTTCAACAAGTTGTTTTTCACCTGTAACTATATTTTCAAAATTCCCCCACTGTTCATGATTTCGGACTAACTACTTTACCTATCTGGCTTCGGCTTCACCCAGATACCAACAATCAAACGTTGTTTTCTGCGCGAAGCCGAAGGAAACGCCTACTCTACATTCCAGACCATCGTTTATTTAAACAACAGCTGAGAAAATCCGAACAGGTCATGCCGCCAAACGGGCCACGTATGTCCGCCTGCGTATTCACTGTACTGGTACTTGATGCCCATGTCGTCGAACTTCTTCATCATAATCTGGCAATTGGCGTGAGCAATGTCTTCTTTTCCTCCCTGCGAAATCCAGAATTGTTTGATGTTAGCGTTGATTTTGTCTTTGTTGGCCTGCATAAATTCATACTGAGGATCAGAGAGTTTGGTATTGTTTGACCACCAGCCCGAACTGAACACGCCAAGGTAACCGAACATATCGGAGTTACGAACGCCAGCGTGAAGCGTTTGCAGACCACCCATTGACAAACCAGCCAACGCGCGGTTTTTGGCGTCGGTCAGGGTACGGAAATTGGCTTCCACAAACGGGATGACGGCGTTTTTGAGTTCGTTTTCAAACTGGTTTAACTGCTGCATCCCAAAACCTGCCACGCCGCCGCCGTTGCCGTAGAAATTCCCGTCCACCATCACAATCAACATCGGTTTGGCTTTATTTTCGGCAATCAGGTTGTCCAGAATAACGTCCGTACGGCCCTGCGTTGCCCAGCCGCGCTGGTCTTCGCCACCGCCGTGGAGGAGGTACATCACGGGGTATTTTTCCGAAGATTTGTCGTAACCCGGAGGCGCATACACGTACATTTCCCGCCACGCGTTAGAGGCTTTTGAAAAGTATTTTTTGATACGAATGTCGCCGTGCGGGACGTCCTTAAGGGTATAAAATCCGCTGCCTTCGTACGGGATTTCGATGCCGCTGGCCATGCGCCCCATGCCGTAGAACGATTCGCTGGCAGGGTCAGCAAGGGCTACCCCGTCGATGATGAGCGAGTAGTAATGGAAACCGCGGCTGATGACATCCGTCGTCACGTTCCAGAAGCCTGCCGTATCTTTCACCATGTCGTATTTTTTGCCCAAGTCTATCTGAACTTTCTGTGCCTGAGGAGCTTTAACTTTGAAAACTACGCGGTTGTCAGGCAGAATCTGCGGGTATTTGCCGTTGCGGATGTTGGTTGCCGCAGGGGTTCCCAGCACCGAATACGAAGGAAACGACGCCGTATCGACGGGTTTGAACAGGAATTGCGAGAACATAAACAACCCGTTTTTCCACACCTTAAAGTCGTGCCCGCCCGCTTCGAGGTAATAGATGTGCGGTACGCTGTTTTGGTATAAATAATCGTGGGTGCGTTTGCTGAACGTGATGAGTCCGTCGGCATCGCCGCACGAAATCCAGAGCAGCTTCAGCTTTTGCTTGGCGTCTTCGGGATTGGGGACTAACTCCTGCGGAACTTTGGTGTTGGGCGCTGAAGAAAACCCGCCCACCCAAGCGAATTTGTCCAGATTACCCAACCCAAAATTCAGCGATTGCCCGCCTCCCATCGACAAGCCCGCAATGGCGCGGTTTTCGCGGTCGGTGAGTGTCGGGTATTTTTTCTCCACAAACGGAATCAGGTCGTTGAGCAGGTCTTTTTCAAAGGTTGCGAAGGCTTCCACCTTGTCTTTGTCAAAGATATTTCCCACGGCGCGGTCGTCTTTCATGGCGCGGCCGTTGGGCATGACCACAATCATCGGCGCAAGTTTACCGTCGGCGTACAAATTATCCAGAATCACTTGTGGGTTGCCTCCTTTGAGCCATTCTTTTTCGTCGCCACCAATGCCGTGCAGCAGGTACAACACGGGGTATTTGGTCTTTTTATTAAAATTGGGCGGCGTGTAAATGAGCGCTTTACGGGTACTGCCAACCGTTTTGGATTCGTACTTCACCGTGTCCAGTTTACCCATGGCAATGCCCGTTCGGACCTGATCAAAACTTTTGGGCATTTCTTTGTCGGTAGGTTGGGCATGTAAACCGCCCACAAAGCCGAAAAGTGCAAAACTAAAATACAATAAATGCTTCATACTGAACGTCTTATTAGATAAACAATTTCATTTCTTTCTTTCTCCCGCAGAAGACCGCTGAAAAATACAAACGCAGATTTTCGCTGAAAAAAGCTTACTAAAACGATGAATCTGCGCTTGTCTGCGGCTCTCAATCTGCGCCAATCTGCGGGTAAAACTCTATACCATTCTACTTCATTCAAAATAGTTACAATCGCCCCAATACCGACAGGCCCACGCAATCCACGTGCTCCAGTTTGGGCCTGTACTGTGACCGCCTGCGTGTTGACGAAACGCTATTTCTCCGTCAATCAGCGGAGTACCGAGGCGGGGAAATTCGGAGGTTCCAAGGTCTTTTTTACCAAATAGTTTGTACACAGGTCCCGCATGGACACCCGCCAGAAACATCCCTTTAGCATCCACCCACTGCCCTTCCACCTGCGGCGAACCTGAGCTGATAAAAACGGGACGGGGAGCCGACAACGCCACCAGAGAATGACCATCGACGGGCATATCCTGCGGCGTGAGCGGCCCTGCGTACTTCAAAAAATTGCCGCAAAACCAATGGTATTCGCCCGAACCTGCCAGATTTTCGACCTGCTCGCCAAAAATTCGGCGTAGAATCTTGGCACCGCCAGCCCCTGATGACCCGATGAAAGCCAGCGAGAAACGAGGCTCAAAGGCCATGGCAACGGCAGTGGCTTTTCCGTAGCGCGAAAGCCCTTCGATGGCAATGCGTTTGGTATCAACGTCCTTGTCCGTTTCAAAATAATCAACGGCGCGGCTGGCACCCCACGCCCATGCCCGCAATGCGCCCCAATCGTCAGGCTTTCGGAATTGCCCCTTGTTGCACAAGCCGATGATGCCTTCGGTCAGCCCTGCGCCATTGTCGGCCTGAATGCTGGAGGGCACAAGGATGGCATAACCCCAGCCTCGGGAAATCAGTTGTTCTTTCCACGTCGGTTCGCCCGCCGACCCTAACCCAATAGGCTGAATGGGTGCATTATTTCCAAACGGAGAACGGATAAAGCCAAATTCCATGACCACAGGCACGGGACCCGACGCAGTTTTAGGAGTTGCGAGTACCAGTTCCATGTTGACACTGATGGATGGGTACGCCGAATTGTCCACCATACCCCGCAGCGTTTTTTCTTTAATGGTTTGATTCCCAACGACCGTGTCTTTGACCGAAACCACCTGCCAGTTTACGTTCGGAATGACGGCGGGCAATCGACCATAAACTTCCCGTTCAAAATCTTCCACCAATTCACGCCGCTTGCTAGCAACCCAATCTTTGGCCGACTTTACTTTTTTTCCGTTTTTGAGTACCAACGGATCGGGTAATGTATAAGGCGGCACCTTCGCTTCGTCCCGATTGGCGGCATTGGGTGCCGAGGGGTTGCCCGATGGTCCCTGACGAAGCGATTGGATGCCTAGCTGGTTCAGCATTTGCCGATGGTCGGCCGCTGTTTTTCGCTGCATCCGTGCCATCAAACTATCCTGTTCGGGCGTGCGGCGTGGCTGCTGCGCAAGGGCAGCAGTCAGGGCAAGTAAACCATGCAGACATAGCAGAACCGTTTTTCTCATCTGATTTTTGGTGTTATTTTTTAAATAACATTGGGGCCAATTGGTATAAACTCCGACGCCACGTCTGGAATTCATGCGCAGTGCCTTCTGAAACGTACGACACCGCGTTGAAACCCGCCGCTTTCAGTTCTTCCGTCGCTTTTCTGACGCCGTCGGGACGTTCTTTGCTGCCGCAACTCAGGAACACCAGCTTTACTTTCGATTTGTCGGTGATGTCGGTCGGGGCATATACGCCGCCGCTGAGCAGTCCGTAGTACGCAAACACGTCAGGATTATTGAGCGTAATCATTTTGGTTTCCATGCCCCCCATCGACAAGCCCGCCATGGCGCGGTTGTCTTTGTTTGCCAGCGTACGGAAATTGGCATCGATGTACGGAATCAACTCGTTGATTAACACCGTCTGGAACGGCTCAATCTTGAATTCACGGATTTTCCCAAACTTCACCTCATTGGTCATGCCATAAGTGTTGACAATGATAAACGGCTTGATTTTTCCTTCCGCAATCAGGTTGTCCATGATTAAATTAGCGCGTCCCTGATTCATCCATGCCGTTTCGTCTTCGCCCCAGCCGTGCTGCAAATACAACACAGGGTATTTGTCTTTCCCTTTTTCGTAGCCTGCGGGTGTATAGACAAACGCCCGACGCGAAGTGCCCGTGCTTGGCGACGGGAAAAGCACCTGCTGCACATGGCCGTGCGGTACGTTTTTGAGGGCATAAAAATCCTGATCTTTGGCAGGAATCTCAATGCCGCTTTCCCAGCGCACCGAGCCGTAATAATTGAGCGTGCCCGGGTCGTTGAATTTCCCCCCGTCAATTTTGACGTTGTAGTAGTGAAAGCCTTCGTCCATCGGGCCATCGGTGGTGCCCATCCACGTGCCGTCTTCAGCTTTGGCGAGTTTTGTGCCACCTTTGCCCCCCAGCCCCAAACTTACCCGCACGCTGTCGGCAGCAGGCGCTACGATTTTGAAGCGGGCGTAACCTTGAGAATTAACCATCGGGTATTCCTGACCCGGTTGGTTGAGGCTGGACGGTTTGAAGTCCTCGGCGACTTGGGCATGGCAAAGTCCGATGGACAGTGCCGAAGCCATAAAAGTTGACAAAATGCGGTTTTTCATCATCATAAGGGTTTGTTTTTATTTAAAAATTTGCTGTAATGAGTTGGCTAAGAATAACTTACAATTCATCCACGTGTGCCCGCCCGACACAATGAGCGGTTCTACCTTGATTTTCTTTTCCTGAAACATGGCGATGTTTTGTTTCACACTTTCGTAAAGAAAATCCTCCGTTCCCACGCTGATGGTGAACAGTTTGAGTTGTTTGTTGACTTTATCGGCATCGGGGGTCCAGTCGGTGAAGTTCTTTTTGAACTCGTCGGTAGCGGTGTAGGGCGCGTACGAACAGATGTAGGCAAATGTGTCGGTGTTGGTAAACCCAATGTTCAGTGTTTGCCCGCCACCTACCGAAAATCCAGCCACGGCGCGGCCTTTGCTGTCGGTTTGGGTGGGGTAATTGGCCTGCACAAACGGAATGATGTCGTTCACCACGTCTTTGGTAAAATCGGCCATCGGAGCGGGGCGAACGTTGCCGTAGGGCATCACAATAATCATCGGTTTGGCCTTGCCCTGCGCGATGAGGTTATCGGCAATGAAGTTGGCCCTGCCTACTTTAGTCCACGTTTCTTCGGTATCCGACCCGCCGTGAATCAGGTACAACACGGGGTATTTTGTCTTGCCGCTGGCGTCAAAATTAGGTGGGGTATAAACCAACAATTGGCGGGTTGTATTCAGCGTTTTTGAGGAATACGTATGGTATGTCACTTTACCATGCGGGACGTTTTGGAGGCTGTGAACCAGCGGTTTATCACCTTTTACTTCTACGATGCTCCGCTTAAATCGTTCATTGGCAAAAATCTGCGTGTTGTTGGGATCAGCGACGCCTACTCCATCCACGGTAAAATTATACGGGTAAATATCGGGCGTGACGGGAGGCACCGTCACCCGCCAGATACCCGAGGTGTCTTTGGTGAGTAAAACGGGTTCTTTCAAAAATTCACCCGACAGTTTTACCTCACGCGCCGTTCTGGAAAAATAGGTAAACGTGATGCTGTTGTCGGCATGGACGTTGGGCGAACTGATGGCGGGCGGACGCTGCTGGGCCAGTGCGCTCATGGAAACGAACCCGAGAAGTAGGGAGAAAAATGCGGCTTTGCTCATGGTTTTTGCGGCTTTATTTGAACAAAACAGGCAACGTCTCATTGAGGTACTTCTTCACATTCATCCACGTGTGACCGCCGTCGATGACGTAGCTTTTGTAATTTATCTTCTTGGCTTTCAGGTAGTCTTCAAACTCAACCGTGCCTTTGTACAGAAAATCATCGGTGCCGATACCCGACCAAAGCAGTTTAAAATCTTTGTTGGTTTTGGCAGGATTGGAGGTAATGTTGGTAAAGCTTTTGTCCATTTCGGCGGGCGCAATGTAGGACGCATAGCTGCACACGTAGGCAAACTTATCGACGTTGTTGAAGGCCGTGCGCAAGGTCTGTCCACCCCCGCGCGAGAAGCCGCCAATGGCACGGTTGTCGCGGTTGTTGATTGTTCGGTAGTTTTTCTCGATGTACGGAATGACGTGGGACACAAGATCGGTTTCAAACAACTTCATGCGGCGCAGGGCATCGTCGCCGTCGCGGCTCATCACATCGGCAGGTTTGTCTTTGCCCGTTTGCTCGGCAATTTTCGCCAGCGGATTCCCGTAAGGCATCACCACAATCATAGGCTTAGCCGTGCCCGCCGCAATCATGTTGTCGAGCATCAGGTTTACTTTGCCCACTTTCCAGAAGGTTTCTTCGGTGTCGGTCGTGCCGCTGATGAGGTAATAGACAGGGTATTTTTTGGCGGTTTCTTTGGTATAACCCGCTGGTGTATAGACAACAACCGTCCCCGTTGAACCTTCGACCGACGGATAATATTCGTAGGTAATGGAGCCGTGTGGTACGTTTTTCAACGCATAAATGGCAGGTTCATCCGATGGGATTTCGACCAGACTGGCTTTAAATCGCTCGTTGGGAAAGAAGGCGACATTGGCAGGATCCATCACCGTAACGCCATCCACTTTAAAACTGTAGGGGTAAATATCGGGCTTAATCGGACCAACGGTGACCGACCAAACACCTTCCGCGTTTTTGGTCAAGGGTACATCGGCTTGCCCGAACTGACTCCCGCCCAACAATACAGTTTTGGCGTTTGGCGCTAAGTACGAAAACGTGACGGTTTTGTCGGAATTGACTTTGGGTGAAATCACAAACGGGCCGCGTGGGGGCTGGGCCAACCCTGCAAATGGAACAAGAATCAGCAAAAGCAAGCTGATTTTTTTAAAGAATGTAACGATTTTCATTGGTTTACTGATTGGTTAAGGGTGTATTGGGGTACTATTTAAAAAGCTTAGGCGCAATGACACTCAGATAGTGTTTTACATTCATCCACGTATGCCCGCCGTCGGTGATGAGGCTTTCGTACTTAATCTTCTTCTGGTCAAGTAGCTGCATATATTCCTGATTGACAGCATATAATCCGTCTTCTTTACCTACACCGATCCAAAATAATTTCAGGTTCTTATTGGCCTGTGCGGCATTCTTAAAAAACACCTCATTGTTGCGGTCAAACTCATTTTTGAGCATACCCGGGGCAAACCCACAGACATAGGCAAATTGGTCGGTGTTGTTCAGGCCAAAGTACAGCGTGGTGCCTCCCCCGCCCGAAAATCCTGCGATGGCGCGGTTGTTTTTGTCGTTGAGGGTGCGGTAATTTTTCTCAATAAACGGCATCAGATTGCCGAAAAAGTCCTTTTTGAACTCCTGCAAATTGTCCCAGTTTCGCAAACTGCCCGACGACTTGCTGATGACAGGATAAGCCCGTCCGTAGGGCATCACAATAATCATGGGTTTGGCCTTTCCCTGCGCAATCAGGTTGTCGAGAATGACATTGGCGCGGCCTACTTTTGTCCACGTTTCCTCGGTATCGGTAGTACCGTGCAATAAATAAAGCACTGGATAAGAAGCCTTTGGGTTTGATTCGTAGCCAGCAGGGGTATAAACCACCACAGGACGCGTTCCTAACTCCGCCGACTGGTAATATCGGTACGACACCGTGCCGTGAGGGACGTTTTGCAGAGTATGTACCAAAGGCGTGTTTCCCGTAATTTCGACCACACTATTCTGAAACCCTTCATTGGGAAAAAGCGCTGAATTGGTGGGATCGGCCACCGAAATCCCATCGACATTGAACGCATAGGGATACATATCGGGCTTCACGGGCGCAGTGGTAACGCTCCAAACCCCTTTGTCATCCTTGGTCATGGCCAAAGGCGATTTTTCAAACTGCGCACTGAGTTTCACTCCTTTGGCCGCAGGCGCATAAAACCGAAACGTCACCGAATTGTCTGCATGTACTTCGGGCGAAACAATGACGGGTCTTGAGGTGGGCTGCCCCACGGCAATACTCGCGGTGAGGATGGCAAACAAAAGCAAGTAAATCGGTTGGGGTTTCATCGGTTAAGGATTGTTTGTTTAGTTCTATTTAGCCCATTCTTTACCTTCGGGCGTTCTTCTCCATTCAAAATATTTATCGAGTACTTTCATGGCATCTTCGCTCGGAACAGCCCCCATAAACGCCTTTTGTTGGAAATACATGACCGCAGGTTTTTTGGTCGAAAATGCCTCCCATTGCGGCACATTTCCACCATTCGGGTTGCCGTTTTTGGCAAAATTTGTCCAGTAGGTCATAATGGTTTCAGACAATGCTCCGTCCGTTGGCGTACGGTTCTGGTCGGCGGGATTGAGGTTACCAAACACAAAGGCAACGTCCTGCGCGTGGGGTGAGCCGTAGCCAAACTTGGCCGAACCTGCGGGGTACTCAGGGTGCTGGTCTAAATAATAGTAATACACCTTGTCCTTGGATTTTTGGGACTGGAGGTTGGCCCACGCCCACGTTTGCCAGCCAAAGGCCGCATCACGCGCCAAATCTCGTGCCGTTTTGGGAACGCTGTTTTCGTCCACGGGATAGGCTTTTATTAGTTTTTCGGCAAAAGGCCCGTAGCGTTTGGTCGTGCTTTCGATGTAGTCTTTTGGCGTTTTTGGGGGCATAAAACTCGCGCCTTCGTCGGAGTTGTAGCCAATCAGCACAGGCGTATGGTTGAACTTGCCCTTTTGGTATAAAACATGTTGGTCGTCGGGAATGACGTAGCCATCGACGATAGGCCAGCCTCCGGGGTTGCCAAAACCTGATGGGAGCTTGTCGGCGGGCAAGGCGCGAAGTTCGGCCAATGACGTAGCCCCTGCTTTTTGCATAAATTCAAGGCCCTGTTTTTCGGCCAGCGCCAACAGCTTCATGTTTTCGCCCGGATAGGTGGTGAGTCGGTGGGGGCCAAACGAGCCACCGCTTTGCGAAATTGCGCCGTGAAAAAGCCCTTTAGCCAACGGCGACGCACACAACATACTGACGGCAATTCCTCCCGCCGATTCCCCAAAAATGGTCACTTTATCGGGGTTTCCTCCAAAGGCTTTGATGTTTTTCTGCACCCATTGCAGGCCCGCAATCATGTCGAGCAAGCCATAGTTTCCCGACGTTTTTTGGGGTGTTTCGGCACTCAGTTCGGGATGCGCCAAAAAGCCCATTTGATTAACCCGATAGGCGATACTAACGAGGATTACCCCTTTTTTTGCCAGTTTTTCACCGTTCGTTACGGGTTCTGAGGTAGCGCCAAAGCTAAATCCGCCGCCGTAAATCCAAACCATCACGGGCAGGTTTTCATTGGCCGTTTTGGCAGGCGACCAGATATTCAGGTACAAACAATCTTCGCTCTTACCCGAAGGGGGATTGCCACCCTGATACGGGGCGGGGGCAAATTGGGTCGCTTGTTTTACGCCTTCCCACTTGGCGGCGGATTGCGGGGCTTTCCAGCGAAGGGCACCCACGGGCGGGGCAGCAAACGGAATGCCTTTATAAACTGATAACCCGTTTTCGGTGCTGCCTTGGAGCAAACCCTCTTGTACTTTTACGGGCGCGGGCGGTGCAATGCTGCTTTCGTCGATGTCGATTTTTTTACCTTGTGAGGCCAACAGGGCCGCCGCGTAGCGCTTGCCAAAAATGCGGATGCCTTCGCTGCTGAAATGGAGTTTATCGGGAACAGCGGGCAGCCCTTTGGACGAAACCACAATGGCTTGGGGAATCACTTGTGGCAAGGTAGCGATGATGGGGTTCATGCTGGCACATTTACCACCCTGATCGGCATTGACCAACTCTCCCGCCAGCAACGGCACCGAGTTGGCGGGTAAGTTCAGGTCGGTCAGCAAATCGTCGTAGATTTTTTTGACCTTCATCGGCCAACCTTTATCGCCTGTGTTGGACTCACCCTGATGCAGCAAAATGCCTTTGATAACCCCCGATTTTTGCGCCAAACGCGCCATTTCTACCAATCGTTCGTACGGATTTCCGCCGTATTGATTGGCCATATTAATCATCCACGGCCTTTCTTTGGCCGAGGTGTCGAGGTACATTTTATAGTCTTTTTTGTCAAAAATCTCAATCTTACTCCCCGCCACAGCCACGTGGACAAAGCCTACTTTGACATTTTGCGGCAGATTCGCCACCAACGTCCGACCGAAATAATCGGCGGGCGAAAGGCGGGTATTGCAGCGGCAAAGCGGCGGTTTGGCGGTGTACCAGTTGCCTTTTGTACGCCCCAGTTCAGGACAGTCCACGGCGGCCAGCAACCTAAGTCGGCTGCCCACGGTCGTATCCTGCGGCTCAATGCGGGCAGGGCCTTCCATGTTCGACTGCCCGATGCAGAGGTAAATGTGGAAGTTGGGGTCCTGAGCGTGGGCGCTATATCCTAAAAGCAAAAGCGTCAGCGCTAAAAACAGGGTTGATTGAAATTTTTTCATGATTTTGGTTAAGGGGTTTTTCCTTGTTATTGCTGCACAATCAGTACGCCGCCATTCGTCGGAATCATCAGGTTAACTTCCTGATTCTTCGGTAGTTTAGAGGCACTAACTTTGCCGTTCAGTTGTTCGTCGTCAGTATATTGCCGCAAGTCTGCCCCCGCCGCAATCATGGGCAGTTTGACGGTTAGTTTCAGGGTTTCTTTTTGGGCGTTTATACCTGTTACATACCAGTTATTGCCATGACGACGGGCCAGTACCACATACTTCCCAGGGTAACCGTCAATATAGCGAACCTCGTCCCAAGTGGTGGGAACCGTTTTCATAAAATTAATGGCCCAATCTGGTGCGTCTGTTAAATTGTTGGGAGCCAGTGCAAAATGCTGCACGGCACTCTGAAACAATACCGCCGTTGCCAGCGCGTACACATCCGACGTTACCCGCTTTGAGCCACGGTTGGGCGTATTGTTGGCGTTGTAAAATTTGTTCAGGGCACTCCCGCCAAAATCCATGCTGCCGACGGTGTTTCGGATGAATGGATGCAACGTGGCGTTAAACGCCTCATAATCACAGCTCCGCTGCGAAAAGGCGAGGTTTTCGCTGGCAAGAACGGCCTCACTTGCCGCATAGTTTGGATACATCCGTTCCCAGCCACGCGGCAGGGTACAGCCGTGAAAAATGCACAGGATACCGTAGTCGTTGGCGTCGTAGAGAATGTCTTCATAGACCTTCATCGTTTCCTGTTTATCGCCGCCGAAAAAGTCCACTTTAATGCCTTTCACGCCAATACTTTTCATCCACGCCATCTCTTTCCGGCGGGCAATGGTGTTGTCCATAATCCCTCTCGGGCCTTGCGGGGCGTCGTTCCAGTAGCCGTTGGAGTTATACCATAAATACAAACTAACCCCTTTACTCGCGCCGTATTTTGCTAATTCTGCTATTTTCTCCCGTCCAATCTGCGTATCCCAGAGGGCATCCACGAGAATGGTTTCGTAACCCATCGCCGCGCTGAAATCAATGTATCGTTTCTGTTCGTCATAGACTGTTTTGCCGTCCATGCCGATGATCCAGCTCCATGAGCCTTTGGTATATTTGTAGGTTTGCGAAGCCGCATAACGGGGTTCTACTACGTCGAACGGTACGGTCGTTTCGATAATCGGTGCTAATGTTTCACCTACGGTAATGGTGCGCCACGGCGTTTCGCTGGGTAGCGGGATCCCCGGCGCGGAAGTGCCGTTGCCGTTGTTTTCGTCGGGCATTGGAAACCCGATGGTGTATAAACCTTCTGAATGACCAATCAGTCGGCTGCCACAGTATCGGCTGTCCACGCCCGTTTCAGAAATTAACACCCAGCCGTTGGTATTGACCTTGAACAGACACGGGAAGGTGTATCCGTTGCCTCTGCCGTTTTTCCCCAACGTATCATCGACTGTATAGGGAATTTCGTAGCTTGGCATGGTTCGGGCAAAACCGACCATGGCTTTGCTTTGGGCCGACAAAAACGTGGTGGTTCCTTTCGGAAAGGCAAAACCCGATGCTTCTTCGTTGACAACACAGCTACGGGATTGTTTTTGGGGATACACCTTGTAGCGAAACGTCACATCGTTGTTGCTCACCCTGAACGTCACCTGAAAAGCATCTACGTTGTTTTTTGAGAATACAAATCCGCCTTCATTGGCCACATAATGTACCTTTCGTTGCTTTATGTTGGGCAATTCATAGGTATTGTCAATTTTATGGACACTCGTTTTAGCATCCACCAGTGCCAAATTCTCCGAAAAATCACCCACGTTAGTTTTCAGTCCGAGCGGCGATTTTGTCAGGAACGTCTTACCATTTAAAGAAATACTGTACGAGGGCTTTCCGTTGTCCAAGGCAAGATTAACCACCAGTTTGCCGTCAGGACTGCTGATTGTTTGGGCATTAACAGCCAGAGAACTCAATATCAGCCAATAAAAAAGGTACTTCATTTGCGCTAATGTTTTTTTTAATTCTTTCACCCTAAAAAAGTTTATTTGGGTTTCTCGCCAGAACAAAAGTTTCTTACCACATAGGCACTTAGAAAACATAGATTTTTTTTACCTTTTGTGCCCTATGTAACTATGTGGTTTATATATCCGCCGTATGCTATGGTTCTTTTGCATACAGCGTGTTTTTATTACTTCTCTGAAATCTTGTCTTCTATTCGGAAATAATCAAAATCGGCAAAACCGCCCGTGGTTTGGGTGGCGTAGCTGAATAATCCGAAACGGTAGCCCATAAAATGTGGGATGGTGTAAGGCATTTTCAGCGGCTCACCGATTTTTGTCCAAACCTTGCCGTCGAGGCTGTAAAAGAAATGGGCGATGTCGGCGCGGTTCTTGAAATTACATTCCGCCTTGACGTACAGCGTGTTTTGGGTAAGAGGGATGTTCTCAATCTCAACGGGTTTGCCCGTATTGGCACTCACCATGACGATTGATTTTTGCCCTTTGCCAATCTTTACCCCTACCAAACCAAAATTCTTTTGTAACAAACCCAACCCTGCAAAATCACCTTCTTTCATGTTCGAGGCATCCAACAAGGTCGAACCCGTCGATTCGGGGCCGATGGTGCGCTGGGTGAGGGTGTTGCGGGCGAGAACAAACGATGTATCGATTCGTCCCGTTTTTAAGCGTAAAAATCCTTTCCGTTCGGATACCGACCAGAGCGAATTATCGGGGTTGTGGTTCCATTGCCACACCAACGGCAAGGTCGCGTCACTCTTTTTGCGGGCAAATTCGTCCGAGGCTACAATGTTGGGAATGAGCGATTTATTGGCTGGCAAATCCAGCGTTTCGGGGACTTTGCCGTTAACGCCCAACACAGGCCAGCCGTTTTCCCACGTCACAGGCACCAAATACGGAATGCGGCCAACCCCGCCGTAATCGCGGAACAGGTACGAGAACCAGCGACCGTCGGGGGTGTCAATCAAGCCGCCCTGCGCCACGCCCAAATCCTGCAACGCCACGCGGCCTTCCCACGGTCCCGTGAGCTTGTCGGCGCGGTGGATAATCACCGTCCGCATGCCGCCTCTTGGCCAGCAAATGTGAAACAAATAGTATTTTCCGTTGACCTTAAACAACTGCGAACCTTCTGCTCCGAGCATGATGTTGTTCCCCGCTGGTGCGCTGCCGTTTTCGATGATGGTTTGGTCGAGTCCTCCTTTTTTGATGCCCGACACGTCGCTTGTCAGCTCAATGATTTTGATTTTTCCGTTTCCATAAATCATATACACCCTGCCGTCGTCGTCGAAATACAGACTGTGGTCGTGGAGGCTTGGCGCGAACGAAACCGATTTCCAAGGGCCTTTTTCGATGTTTTTGGTGGAATAAACGTGGGTTTTACCCGTTGTTTGGGCAAATGTCGTGACGTAAAACAGTCCGTTGTGGTACTTAATGCAGCTCGCCCACGAACCCCGCCCGTAAGTACCTTTGCCGTCGGTCAGGTTGAGGGAAGGCACATTGGCCAGCGTGTCATAGACGTAGCCAAACAGTTGCCAATTCACCAAATCCGTCGATTTCATCAGGGGTACGCCGGGGCTCATGTGCATGGTAGTGCTGCTCATGTAGTACGTTTTTCCGACGCGAATCATCGACAAATCGGGCACGTCGGCATAAATGATGGGATTGCGGGCAGTTTGTGCCGTGACTTCTGCGGTCAACAAAAGCCCCAGAATCAATCGAAAAGCACAATGAAAATTACATTTTAACATACGTTTATACCAATAGTCCGTGTTAAATTGACACAATTTAGTTTACGATTTATCTCGTTATTTTTTTGCTATTCTTCCTCTGGTCGCTTACCTCTATTTCACCAATCTTATCTGAAAAAACCGTGGCGTCGGCCTGCCGTTTTCGGAGGAAATTTTTAGCTTAACAAGTTCTTTATCATCGGTTTTTACTGTAATCACTTTGTCTTTTACGGCAAGTAATTCCGCAACCCGATCATTGATAAAAATACCCACATCCTCCGTTTTCAGATTTCCCGAAAAATGAATCTCAAGCGTTTTACCCGCCAGCTCTTTGTTTTGCAACTGATATGAAATGTACGAGCGGGTATTTCGCCAGAAACGGCCGTCGTCGTCGTAGCCCGAGTCGCTTTTTTCGCCCTTGTACGCATGATCTACCTCGGGTTGTTGTTCGCCGCAATTCACCTTATCAACCGTTCGGGCTTCCAACGCCAGCGCCTCGGCTTCCTGCTGACGTCGGGTTGCTTTCTGAGCGTCAAAATCGGCCTGCGTAAAGGTCTGGAAATACATTTGGTAACGGGCATCGTGGATTTCGTAGAACGGTTGCAGCGTCAGCGAGTCGAGCGTAAAGGTCAGATTACCAGCTGGTTTTATCGTTGAAAGATAGGAATCGGCATTGCCAATCAACGCGTACGCTTTGTCGATGGGGTACAGTTTCCCTTTGGTTTCGTGCCCCATGCGGCTGTCGTCGGCAAACAGCCCGACCAAGTCGGTTTTAGCGGTTTGCGCCGCCAACACAATCGGCCCGTGCACAAACGCCGCCCAGTTGGAGTTGTCGGGCAGGTATTCCAGTTTGGTTGAGGTCGAAAAACGCACCGTCACTTTATCGCCCGATTTCCATTTTTTCTCAATACCCATGTACTGTGCAGGCTCGGCGCTGACGGGATACTTTTTCCCATTGACCAAAACCTCAACATTTTCCGCCCATTTCGGGGAACGGATTTGCAAGGCAAACGTCTGTGATTTAGCCAGTTTCAGCACCAGTTCTGTCTGGTTTTTGTACGGAAACTCCGTGCTTTGGGTGAGTTGAATATTTTTCTCCTTCCAGTCTAACGTGGAAGGGATAAACAGGTTGACAAACAGGTCATTGGCCGAATGACTGTAAATCAATTCGCCGTATTTGGTATGGTTTTCGATGCCCGAACCGACGCAGCACCACATGCTGGTTTCGGGTTGCGAATAGACCCGATAATGGTTGGGGCGAATGGGCGTAAAATACACAAAACCACCCTTTTGCGGATGTTGACTCGACAGGATGTGGTTGTACAAAACCCGTTCGTAAAAGTCGAGATACGTCGGGTCGTTTTTGTCCAGAAACAGCGCTTTACTCAGCCGCAGCATGTTAAACGAGTTGCAGGTTTCAGGCCCCTGATTCGATTTAAGCATCGAACTGAAATCAGTTGTCGGGTTAAAATGCTCACGCACGCTGTTTCCGCCGAAGGCCACACTGCGGGTTTGGGCTACATTTTGCCAGAAAAAACGCGCCGCTTCCGACCAGTCGGCATTGCCCGTTAACTGCGCAATTTTTTCAAACCCAATCACCTTCGGAATCTGCGTATTGGCGTGTAAACCAGTCAGTTTGTCCTGTTTTTGCAGTAACGGATTCAGAATAGCGCGGTGAGAAATACGCTGGGCGGTGGTCAAATATTTTTGGTTTTTGGTCAACAGGTACAGGTCGGCAAACACCTCGTTCATGCCCCCGTGCTCGGTACGGAGAATTTGTTGAATCTGGTCGTCCGAAAGCGGCTGAATGAGTTCGACAAACCAATCCCCCAAACCGACCAATACCTGTTTGGCTTGCTGATTACCCGCAAATTCGTAGGCATCCCGCAAGCCTGCAAACAATTTATGAATGTTGTAGAGCGGCACCCACGTGTTGTTCAGCCCAAAGCTGCTGCCGTCGATGTCGCCTTTGTGAATCCGCTCCCAAAAGACCTTTCCCTGCGGAATACCGCCTACGTAGCCGTTGCCGTTTTTAGCCTGACACTGAGCCAGTTGGTCCACCATATAGTCGAGCCGCTTTTTCAGTTCGGCATTGCCCGTCGAGGCGTACATCATGGCCAGTGCCGACAGGTAATGCCCGCCGATGTGGCCGTCCAGCCCCGAGCTTTCCCAGTTGCCATAGCGTTCGGCTTTTAGGGGTAACCCCGCGTCGATGAGGTAGGGCGCCAGCAGCTTATCAGGGTTCAGCGACAGGATGTACCGCATGTCCACGTCCTGCGCGTTCTTGAAAGCACCATTCGTCACCTTCACCTCCTGAAGGGTAAACGGTTGCATCTGCCCGAATGCCGAAAAGCTGAGCAGGAAGGCAGTTATGGTATGTAGTAGTGTTGTTCGCAAGGCATTATTTTTTAATCCTTGGAAAGGTTCAAAACCTTTCCAAGAGTACATTATTTCAAGACAGCATCGTTACCGCTGTATTTCAGGAATTTAAACGTAGCGGAGTTGTCTGATTTTTCACCATTTGAAGTAGCATACATAGCATACACATTGCCAATAAATCCACCTGATACTTTGGTAGATAAGTGCTTCCCATCTAAGTTTTCGGCAACGGTTTTGTACGTTTTACCGTTTTCAGAAATCTCAAAATCAACTTTATCGGCTTTTGACGTTATTTTTAAACTCAATTTGCCATTTCCCACGGGTAGCGCATTTATCAATTCTACGTCTTTTTTGCGATGCACACTTTTGTATAATTCCACTTGTGTTTTACCATCTTTGATAGATTTTGCCAAAAAGTAAAAATGGCTTTCGTCTTGATAAATCACCAAACCCGCCTTTTCTTTTTCAGTTTTTGGCGTAAAATTCAACTCTGTTTCAGCTACTGAATACATGTGTTGCTGGCGTTTGGCCACAAAAGATGGATTGCCCAACTCTGAGATCGTTTCAGGCTTGAGATTAAGCGTTAGACCATTTTTAGACGTTTTAAATGAACTACTATCAACCGTTCGCAAGTGCATGAGCGAAAGGTCGAGTCCTTTGTCGAAGGTCATGGTATAAGCAAAGTTGCCGTTTTGCGGCAAAGCCCCTTTTTGTTTTACCTCCTTGATGTTGGTTGCATATTTGTATTCAATGGCTTTTTCGCCGTGTTCGATCATTGGCCAATCGTTTACCCATGTGAGCGGAGCAATGAACATTTCACGACCTGTGTTGTAAAAATCACCTTCGTAAGGGCGAACAGCCAAGAAAATTGAATACCAATTGCCGTCGGGACCTTCAATAAACTGGGCGTGTCCTGCCGACGTAATCGGGTTGGGGCGGTCGGCGGGTAAACCTCTTTGGGTCAATACGGGATTGCCTTCAAACGGCACGTACGGCCCCCAAATATCTTTGCTGCGCAAGGCTACTTGTGAGTGATTCACGGACGTTCCTCCCTCGGCACAATACAGTATATACCAATCGTTGCGTTTCAAAATGTGTGGACCTTCAATCCAAACTGGTTTTTTGGTAATGTCCACCCCACCGTTTATCAACTGCTTTTTTTCTCCGATCGTTTTTAAGTTTTTGTAATCAAACTCATACATCTGAACGGTGCGATGACCCGGATAAAGTGGTTTATTATCAGGAGCATCGCTGTTATAAACCACATAAGCTTTATCGGTAGCTTCGTCAAAATAAATGGATGGGTCGATGCCCCTGACTTGTGGAAGTTTTACAGGGTTGCTATAGGGTCCCGCTGGGTTGGTAGCCGTCACGACAAAGTTGCCGTCATGGTCAATATCAGTGCAAGTAACGTAATAGACGCCTTTGTAATACGTAATGGCAGGCGCAAAAAGCCCACGGCTCATGCGCTCGCCCATGAAATCCATTTGCGACGGACGGCTGATGACGTTGCCGATTTGTTTCCAGTTTTTCAGGTCGCGGCTGTGCATGATGGGCAGACCCGGAAAGTACGAAAACGTAGAATGAACGCTGTAATAATCAGCCCCGACTTTAACGATACTCGGGTCAGGATAAAAACCCGTCAAAATCGGATTGTTTAAGGTAACTTTCTGGGCCTGCGCAAGTGGACTCAATGCCATTAAGCAAGCAAGATAAAAGGCGGTAAGTGCAGTTTTCAACATGGTTATGATTTAAGTATTCTGTTCGTTAGTTTATTGGGCAACAAAGACATAGGATTTCCCTGCCTGCGTTGGCACATCGTATAGCACCGTTTCTTTCAACGAAAGAGGGGCCACGTTGGCTTTGGCCGAAATGACCGCTGGGGCAGTTTTTTGGGTCACATAAAACGCATTTGGATTCTCGCCTGTTGCGGATTTCAAAGCGCTGCCGCCCGTAAGTTTGAGGGCATTGGGCGTACGCACCCGCAGGTTGCCTCCCAAAGTGGACTTTACGGTCAGTTTGGTCAGTTTGCCGTCTTTCCACTGCATGTCTGTCACCTCAAAACCGCCGATGGCGCGCAAGCCGCCCACGTTGCCAGCAGGCCACACATCGGGCAGTGCAGGTAATAGGTGTACGGCGCCGTCAGCACTTTGCATCAGCATTTCGGTAATGCCCGACGTACAGCCAAAATTGCCGTCAATCTGGAACGGTGGGTGTGCGTCAAACAGGTTGTTGTACGTTCCGCCGCCTTCCTTAATGACACCAAGGGGCGTTAACTGATTCTGAATCAACGCATAGGCGTGATTGCCATCCTGCAACTTGGCCCACCAGTTTACTTTCCAGCCCATGCTCCAGCCCGTCGAAACGTCGCCACGATGGATGAGGGTAGTCCGCGAGGCATTGAATAATTCGGGTGTGCGGTAAGGAGAAATCTGGTTAGAAGGGAACAGGCCGTACAGATGCGACACGTGGCGGTGGTGGTCGTTGGGGTCGTCCACGTCATCGAGCCATTCCTGCAGTTGACCGTATTGCCCCACGTGCATGGGAGCCAGTTTATTCCGTAATTGTTTGAGTGTATCAGCAAAGGCAGCGTCTTTTTTCAGGATTTCCGTCGCCCGAATCACCGTACTGAAGGCATCGAACACAATCTGGTTGTCCATCGTCGTACCCGCATCCAGCGACGAACCGTCGTGGGCTTGCGGGGCGTTTTCGGGGGAGCTCCCAGGGTTGATCACCAGCCATTTGTATTTAGGGTGTTCAATCAGAAAATCGGCGTAGAAAAGAGCCGCCCCTTTCAGAATGGGGTAAATTTTTGTCAGATAGGCTTTGTCGCCGCTGTACAGATAATGCTCCCACAAGTGTTGGGCTGTCCAGCCACCGCCGCCGAGCCACATACCCCAGAAAGCCCCGTCGATAGCCCCCGTTGCCCGCCAGATGTCAGTATTGTGGTGCGCCATCCAGCCACGGGTGTGGTACATCTCCCGCGCCGTTTCCTGACCTGTTTCCGACAGCTCCGTTACCATTTTCAAGAACGGTTCGTGCAGCTCCGACAGGTTGGTTTTTTCAGCAGGCCAATAGTTCATCTGGGCATTGATGTTGATGGTGTATTTGCTGTCCCACGGCGGTTTCATACGGTGGTTCCAGATGCCCTGTAAGTTGGCAGGCTGCCCCGATTCCCCTTTATTGCTCGGCTGCGAAGACGAAATCAACAGATAACGACCGTATTGGTAATAAAGCGTAACCAACTGAGGATCATTGACCGAGCGGAAGTTTTTAAGCCGTTCATCGGTTGGGAGTTTGGCAGCATCGGTAGTGCCAAGGTCCAGTTTCACCCGATTAAAATAGCGTTGATAAGCGGCAATGTGTTGCGCCAGCAGGGCCGCATATGGTTTAGGAAATGCCTTGTTCAGGTAGTCGTAAGCGCGGGCTTTTTCATCACCCGAAACGTCTTTATAATTGACGAAATTGGTCGCAATCGAAATATAAATGGTAGCCGACGTTGCTTCTTTTACGGTCAGGCTGGTATCGTTGGCGGCGACTGTCCCGCCGTTGGTTTTGATTTTCGCAATACCCATGTATTTCACCATGCCTTTCACTCCTTCGTGGTCGGAGGTAGTGCCCGCAATGGTAAGCTCGTTGGCATTGGCACTGATGACAGGTTTTAACTGAGGAGTAGTATAGGAAGCGCGGAACGACAGCGCACTGGGTTTGCTGGCCGTAAGCTGTACGACCAATACGCGCTCGGGCAACGACGCAAAGATTTCGCGGGTATAGGTCACTCCGTTGGCGGTATAGCTCGTTTTGGCCACAGCCCGCTCAATGTCGAGGTCACGGTAGTAATCGGTGTAGTTATCGTGACCTTCAAAAGTGAGGTTCAAACTACCGACGGGCTGAAACATCTGCCCGTGCGATTTTTTGGTAATAATCGTTTTATTGGCCAGTTTCTCGGCGTCTTTTTGTTTCCCGTCAAATATCAGCTGGCGGATTTGGGGTAATGACGCCCACGCGTCGAGGTTATCGTTGCGGTTGGGGCTACCCGACCAAACGGTGTGTTCATTCAGCTGAATCGTTTCTTTGCCAACATTGCCATAGATCATGCCGCCCAAACGCCCGTTCCCAATCGGCAGGGCATTTTCCCAGACGGTTCCCGCAGGTTTGTTGTACCAGAGTCTGAGGTTTTTGGATGATTGGGCAAAACCCAATGATGATAAAACCAATAAGAAAAATAACAGTAACTGTTTCATTGATAATACGTTTACAACACAAAAGGAATGTGTAAATATGACACATTTATAGTTACAAAAAAGATAGTGCTGTTCCCACTACCGATTTTATTTATTCAGAAAGAGATAACTGATTTAGCAAAGATAAAAAGTTATATTTATTTCATAAAATATACAAATACAATAATTGAAAGATTAAAAAAAGATGTAAGTGACAAATGCCACTTACATCTCTAACGCTCTCTTTATCTATCTATAAACACAACGGCTATTGCTCTAATAGCCAGGATTTTGCGGAAATTTAGGCCCTTCCACCGTACGGTCTATTTGCGATTGAGGGATTGGCCGTAAAACATGAAAATCTTTTATATACGGCCCCGCCTCACTATTCCAAGCTTTTATACGTCTTACCAAGGTTTTGGTCCGAACCAAATCGTGGTATCTCATCCATTCACCAAAAAACTCTCGGCTTCTTTCATCCAAGATAAAGTCAATTGTGACATCATCGGCCGTAATCGTCATGGCAGTTGCTGCCGCAGCATTTTGCGCCGCAGTATTGGTTTTTCGATAAGCCGCTCGTTGACGAATGACGTTGAGAAGTTCAGCCGCTTTGGCTTTGTTACCCGACATCAAATACGCTTCAGCACCAATCAGATATACTTCAGAAAATCGAGTAATAACAACTGGACGAGTAGAAGGGTCATTGAAATTAGTGCCACGGCTCGGATCCATGTGTTTCTTAATAGCAGGATATAAATTGGCATTCCACGTGCTCGGCGGCGCGATGATTCCCTTAAAGGGTCTTGTTCCGTTAAATTGCGGAGCACCTACCACTTCATAATCTGTAATCCACACGGCGGTATCAATGCCAACTTGCATGGTATAGCCAATACCGCGTTTATTATTGGCGGCTGTCGCTGTATTTGTTACCGCAGTATTGGAAATATACGTCGTGTAGAATGTATTGGCAAATCTTGAGTCAACATCTCTTTTTACAAACGCCTGATCAAGAAAATAATTTTTACCTGTGCTTTCGCCTGAGGTTTGCTTCACACTGTTCGGGCGAATACGGGCGTATGGGCGACCATAATACGAATCACGGATCATCCCTGATGTGCCCGAGTTCACCAATACCCCCGACGCATTTATAAAAGAATTGAGTCCGCTATTGTTCGGATAGTTCCAGTTGGTAAACCAAGGCGTAAGGTTTTGCGCATCACCACCACTGGCTCCACCTCCTACGGTATAATAACCAAACTTAGCATCATTTGAGTGATCGCTAACAAACATGGTTTCTTTCCCATAGTCGTTGGCAGGAACAAAAGCATCGCCAAAATCCTGCCAAAGGTCTAAACCATAGGTTCCTTTCGCCGCAATAAGATCGTTTGAAATTTTAGCTGCCTCCGCAAAATCTGCCTGCGAATTTGTCAGCCAACCACGGGTCAGATAAGCTTTTGCCAAGAAAAATAAAGCCACAGGCTTGGTCGCTGCCTTTCCTAAGAATGGAGCAGTCGGTTTATCGGGCAAAGCAGCAGCGGCCTCCGTTAAGTCTTGAATAATCAACTTATATACCTCGGTTGCGGGGTCTCTTTTGGCACTTTGTGAGGGAACCGTAATAAACTCCGTACTCAATGGAACATCTCCCCATGTTTGCACCAAATAAAAATACCAGAAAGCTCTCAAAAACTTGGCCTGGGCTAAATATTGTTTTTTTGTCGCTTCTGGCAGGTCAATACTCTGTCCATATTTCAATACACCGTTGATGGTATTGATTGCCACAAAAGACGTCCCCCAAGCCGAGCCGAAATTGGAACTATTGAGACCGTTGTAGGTATGTATCGGGCCTCCGCCGCTGCTAGCTCCCTGAATAAATTCGTCGGTACCCGCTTGCATTTCGGAAGAAAACCCTTCGGTTCCCCATTGGTTTCGGATTAAATTATACACGCCAGCAATCCCGCCCAATACCCCAGCAGAACTATTAAAGTAAGCGGGGACAATTTGTGATTGCGGATGCTCTTCCAATATTTTCCCGCAACTCAAGCAGAATAGCAAAGTAAAAGCAAGGATTAAACTATGTATTTTTTTCATCTTGAATTAAAATTTAAGATTTACACCCATCGTATATTGACGCACTGGAGGATTGTTTAGGTTGACCGTTACGAAACGGTTGAAATTGCCTCCTTGAATGGTATTACCATAACCGTTTCCTTCAGGATCAACCGCCAATTTGGCTTTCACCAGTGGCGAGTAAATGATGAAAGGGTTCGTAGCGTTTAGGTAAATGCGGGCAGAAGAAATCCCCAATTTGGTGAGGGTTTTTCCACTGACAGTATAACCCAAGTTAATACTTCTCATTTTGATGAAAGAACCGTCTTGATACGAAGTAGTAGAAGTAAAGTTACGCACACCACCACCTGCATCTGGTCGAGGGAACGCATTGGTTGGGTTTTCTGGGGTCCAGTAATCCATCACCAATTGGTTGGAACGTCCTTGATTTAAGAAGCCAAAACCAGAACCACCACCCGACGTACCCGACAAATAAGGCACTACTACTTTCATTCCCATGCGGGCGAAAGTAACGATAGATAAGTCAAAGCCTTTGTAGTTGAATCTGTTGGTTAGACCACCTTCCCATTTTGGTTGAAAATTACCGATAATCTTGCGGTCATTGGCATCAATCACCCCATTGTTATCAACGTCTTCCACTCTGATTTCACCAGGAATCTGTACTGGCGACGTTTGTTTTTTCAACGTGCCATTATCCAAATCCGCTTGTTGCCAGATACCAATCTTATTATAGTCATAAATAACGGTCAACGGTTGTCCAACAAACCAGAAGTTTCCTTTGTTATCCAACTCGGTCGGGGTGGTAAGTTGCGTAATTTTTTCACGGTTAAAGAAATAGGTCACATCGGTACTCCAATTAAAACCATCCTTATTTCTGAAAATATCAAACGTTAACGAAGACTCAAACCCTTTTCCTTCGGTTCTTCCTAAGTTTTTCAGGGTAGAATTGGCCCCATTACTTTCTGGAAGGTTGACCGAAAGCAAAATGTCTTTCGTTTTCTGGAAATACACATCAAATGTTCCCGTGATACGGTTGTTAAACAAACCAATTTCTAAACCAACATCTGTCTGAGCCGTCGATTGCCAACCCAAATTAGCCGCTGGAAGGCTCGTAACAGTGTAGGCAAGTACCTGCCCCCCAGTCGTTGTTCCAAAGTTGTAATAACCCGTCGAAAGTGCCCCTAACGTCGCATAAGCACCTACGTTACGGTTACCCGAAATCCCCCAACCACCTCTCAATTTTAGGTTAGAGAAAACGGCTAAATCCTTCATAAATGGCTCATCGATGACATTCCAACTCAAACCAATGGCGGGATAATTGAAGTATTGATTAGCGGGAGACAAGGTAGATGAACCATCTCTACGGAACGTTGCCGTCAAGGTGTATTTATCATTAAACGTATAGTTCAAGCGGGCCATGTAGGAAAGCAGCCCCGTTTCTGAAAAGGAATTGCCGAAGTCGGTAGGTGCAACGGGCGTTCCAGAAGCCAGCGCAAAATTGGCTGTTTTAATGTAATCAGCGGGAACTCCCCTTACCGTAAATCGGCTACCAAGCGAGTGATTTTTTGTATATTCATAGAGCCCCGTAAAACCTATTCTATGTTTTCCAATGGTTTTATCATAATACAGCAAGTGCTGCATATTGACGTCCCAATACTCCGTATTTCTAATTTCAGCGCTTGACACACTTTGATCCACACCTGTATTGACAAATGTATTTGGCGGACCGTAGCCATTAAAACCAGTCTGGCTATAGTTCAATCCAACGTTGAACCGATACTTGAGGCCATCCAAAATGTTGACTTCGGCGTACAAACTATTGAATGTTCTGATAGCACGCTCTCTCGAAAGAATATCGTTGCCGCGCGAAATGAGGGTCAGCGGGCTTACTGCCTGCGCTTCAATGGTTCCGCGTTTAGGGTTCAAAAGTACGGTACCATCCTCATTGTAGGGTTTGATGAGCGGTGATAAACGCACCAACTCCGTCGGAACGCCTCCCCCCGCAGGATCATTTCGGTAAGTAAGGGTATTGAGCGTATTTAAACCTATTTTTACTCGCTTGCCAATTTTTTGATCTATGGTAGCACGGATATTCATACGCTGAAAATTTTGATTCGGCATAATACCCGTTTCATTAAAATAGCCAAGACCCAAACCGTATTGGGTATTTTCTACACCACCCTGCAAGCCAAGCTGGTGGCTTGTGTTAAAGCCCTGTTTGTACAATAAATCTTGCCAATTGGTAGAAACGCCTGCGGCAAGGTTTGCTTTCTCTTCTTCCGTGAGTGGATAGGCCGTTGTACCTGCGCCTTGGGTGTTCAGTGCCGCCGATTGCTCTTTGAATTTGGCGTACTGCTCGCCGTTCATGACGTTGTATTTGCCCATGATGTTTGTCACACCGTGGTAACCATCATACGTCAACACTGGCTTGCCCGTTTTTCCTCTTTTTGTCGTAATCAAGATAACACCACCAGCTCCCCTTGAACCATAAATGGCCGTTGCCGATGCGTCTTTCAAGATTTCAAGATTAGCAATATCATCAGGGTTAATGTCATTTAATCCCCCAAACGGAATTCCATCTACTACTACCAGTGGGCCATCAAGCCCGTCACCGTTACCTGTTGTAAGGGAGCGGTTTCCGCGAATACGGATGGTTGCTTGACTACCAGGTGTAGAACCGTTGCTCACAATAGAAACCCCTGCGGCACGGCCTTTGAGTTGGTTCAAAAGGTTGGGAGCAGGTACTTCTTTCAAGGTTGCCTCGTTCACTGACACCACCGAACCCGTAATGTCTCTTTTGCGCTGCGTACCGTAGCCTACTACCACCACTTCGTTGAGGGTCTTGTTGTCTGCCTCTAAACGAATATTAATGATTTTTTGCGCACCTACTGCTACCTCTTTGCTAACATAGCCGACGTACGAAAAAACCAACACAACGCCGTTGGCATCAGTAAGTGACAGTTTGTAGTCGCCGTTGGCATCGGTGCTGGTTCCTTTCACCGTCCCTTTGACCTGAATACTTACGCCTGGTAATCCTTGACCGTCGTCTCCTGTGACACGGCCTGTGACGTCAATGAGCTTGATGTCGGAGACACTCGCTGCTTCCGCAGATTTTTCTTGGGCGGGTGTGGGCGGTGCAGGCAGCCGTTTGATTAAAATTTGTTGCCCCACTACTTCGTAAGTAAGGTTTAGCGGGGTCAAAATGTGCTCCAATACGCCAAAAAGTTCTTCATTGTTGGCTTGATACGTGATTTTACGCTTTGATTGTACAACTTCGCGACTAAACAGAAATTGCACTTTTGCTAGTTTCTCAATGCGTTTGATAATCACTTCAGCATCTTGATTCTGGGCCGAAAAACTAATGCGGCGGTTCAAAAACTCTTGCGCTTTGCTATCGTGAGCAAAACTTATTTTGAAAAATAAGAGCACAAGCAAGAACTGCAGACCTGAAATTTTCATAATCCTAATCCAAACGTTGTGTTTAAATAAATGGGAATCCATACATTTGTTCGTTTTGTTGTTTTTTGGTAGAAATGACAAAAACAATTGCTCGCCGTAACGGCTAAATGTGTCTGGTAAACACATTTCAGAGTAGTACTAGCGATAGTGTTGGGAGCACTATCGCTTTTCTTTTTTGGGGAAAAGGAAAGTGATAGAATCTAACTCATACTTTTTAATAGATAGGTTAAAGAAAGAATGAACAACAACTAATTACAGCCTTGGCTGTGAATAATCACTTTATCATCAACGACTTCATAGGTTGCTTCAATGGTCAGACAGATCAATCGGATTTTTTCAAGAAATGGTACATCATTAAGTTGCCCCGTAAACGTGCAAGATTGTAGTTTTTCGTGGTCGTACTGAATCGGGAGGTGATATGCTTCTTGCAATTGGCCAAAAATTTCCGAAACGGGCGCAAACTCATACGTAAACTGTTGATTGACGATGGCAGTGGGGTTCTCGGCTACATTGTCGCTCGTTTTTTGAATTACTTCGTTTGTTTTGGTAACAATACTGAGTTGCTGATGTTCGGTCAGAAAAGTCGGTTTATTGGGGGCTGCCACCGACGTAACCGCCACTTTCCCCGATTTTACTTTTACCAACGACACGGTTTCTCCTTCAAAAGAACGCACTTGAAAACTTGTCCCCAACACTTTGGTAGTGAGACTATTGGTATAAACAAAAAATGGTTTTTGGGCATCTTTGGCTACTTCAAAAAAGCCTTCGCCTTGCAAAAACACTTCTCGTTTGATTTTACTTATTTCTTTCCGAAAACGCACACTGCTCCCCTGCGACAAGACGACCGACGAATTATCGGGCAACAGCACCACCATTGGCTGCTGACCCGTATTACTTACTCGTGTCCATTTTCCTTCCTCCAATGCCTTTTCTTCATTTCTGGACGTTAAGGTGGCATCTTGGGGCTTAGGCAAGAATTGGTACCACGTGGCAAGGCCAATCACAATCGCCGCCGCTACCCAGCGCACCCATGTCCAACCCAGGAGCGGTTTGATATTATTGACAGAATCATCGGGAATGGAGGCCAAAATTTGGTCTGTTTTTAGGGCTACGTCATCGTCCGTGAGATTATCCTCTTTACCTTCAATCAGTAAGAAAGCCGCAACGGCCTGTTCGTACAAATCTCTTTTTTCGGGATACACTTGAAGCCATTCTTCCCAAAACCAACGGTCTTCCCGACGTCGCTCCTTCATCCATCGCTGGAAAGCTTCATCTTCGAGCAGTTCGGTAACAGAATGGGGATTGGGAAATGGTTTCATTTGGTACTTTTCTACTATTTTTAATGATAGTATGAAGATACCCAAACGAGATACCCTAACGAAGGTTAATTTTTTTTAGAGGAAAAGACAAATGAACCAATAAAGGGGAGCAACCAACCAACGGCTACGCAATTTGGTCAGTGCTTTTTGTAGAAAATTAGAAACCGACTGACGGTTGACATTCATCGTTTCGGCAATTTCTGCCACCGATAAGTTTTCGTAGTACTTTAAATAGAGCGCTTCGCGTTCGCGGGCAGGGAGCGTATCTAGTTGTCGTTTGAGTTCATTGATTTGGAACAAAGCCACTTCTTCCTGAATGAGAAGCGTTTCAACATCTATTTCTTTCGGCAAAGCCGTGTCCCAATCGGGTTCTTGGTGGGTAAAATGTTTTTCAATCCGTAAAAACTGAATGATATGGCTCCGCAACGATTTCAGCAGATAATGTTTGACCGAACAGGTGTCATTGATTTGAAGCCGATTTTGCCACAGTTGCAAAAATAAATCCTGAATGCAATCCTCCACCGCCGCTTCATCAATCATAAACTTTAGACCATAACGCCGCAACGTACGATAATAACGCTCGACAATCATGCCAAGCGCCTGCTTATCGCCTTCTCGATATGATTTCCATAGAACATGGTCTTGAACTGAAGAAGCCATAGTGAAATCGAGCTAATATAATCAAACAAAGATTTTTTGTGAATAGTCTAACAAAAGTAATAAAGTTTTATTATCTTATGGTATTATTTACAATAAGTTGTGATTTATTTTTTTGGGGCTAAAAAAAATTACCAATATATTATAGTAAAAACTACCATAACCCCACTTATGCTTCCAATTAACCTTTAACGGACACTAGCAATGAATTCCAGTAATCAGCAACTTTCGGTCATTGAAAAAATCGGTTACAGTCTCGGAGATTTGGCTGCCAACCTCATTTTTCAGACGTTAATGACCTTTTTGGCGTATTTCTACACCGACGTTTACAAAATCCCCGCGGGTACGGCCAGTATCATCATTTTTGTGGGAGGTTTGTTGGGGGCATTCTTTAATGTCTTGATGGGCCTCATTGCCGACCGCACCAACACGCGCTGGGGAAAATTCCGTCCGTGGATTATCTGGACTTCCTTACCTTTTGGGATTATTTCTTTGTTGGCTTTCTCTACGCCTAATTTTGGTGACACGGGCAAAGTTATCTACGCCCTCACCACCTATCTGTTGCTCGTGATTGTGTATTCGGCCAACAATCTGCCGTATTCGGCACTCAGTGGCGTCATTACGGGCGACATGAAAGAGCGAAACAGCCTTTCCTCCTATCGTTTTGTGGCCGTGATGGTTGCCCAATTTATCATCCAATCGTTACTTCTTCCTTTGGCGTTGTCGTTGGGCCACGGAAACAAAGCCGTTGGGTTTGAAAAAGTGATGCTCTTTTTTGCCATTGTAGGCGTGATTTGTTTTTGGATTACTTTTTTAACCACCAAAGAGCGTATAGTACCGCCCGTTGAAGAAAAAAACTCCATTAAACAAGATTTAACTGACCTTATTAAGAACAAGCCTTGGGTTATAATGCTGTTGGTGACCATTCTCATTTTTGTCACCTTAGCCCTCAAAGGCGGTATGTACATTTATTATTTTAACTACTACCTCGACCACGCTGCCGAAGCAGCTTACCTCGATTCCATTGGTTTTAACGACTTTATTCGGGGCTTAAACGCCACCATTACGGGTTTAGGCTTAGGAAAGTTTGAGTGGCCCGAAGATGCCCCCACTTCGGCCAACAGCGTTTTTAATGCGGGTGGAATTATTTTTATGATTGTCGGAATCATGTTCTCTAAACCGCTGGCCGACCGTTTTGGCAAACGAAACATCTTCGGAATCTTTTTGGCACTGTCGGCGCTGTGTTTATTGATGTTTAATTTTTATTCCAAAGACAGTATTGGCCTCGTTTTTTTCACTCAAATTCTCCACGGCTTTACCTACGGCGTAACGATTCCGTTGCTTTGGGCCATGATTGCCGACGTCGCCGATTATTCGGAGTGGAAAAACAACCGCCGCGCTACGGCCATTATCTTTTCTGCCATGATTTTTGGTCTGAAAGCAGGGCTAAGCATTGGTGGGTCGCTCGGAGCGGGAATTTTATCAAATTATGGGTATGTAGCCGAACAAACCGAACAAACGGCAGGGGCTGTCAACGGCATCAAAATGGCCGTGAGTATTTACCCAGGATTGATTTTTCTCGTAAGCGTCGCTTTGTTGTTTTGGTACGAAATCAACAAAACGATGGAAGTACAAATTGAAGCTGACTTGAAGGAAAAACGTCAGCGGTAGGTGTTGGGCTTCTCCTTCGTCGAAGTGATAAACGTTTCTTACATCCAACCAAAGTTGATTACAGCAATTAATAAAAAATAAAACAATGCCAGAAGATAGCATCGAGCACATTGATTTTGAAAAACTTAACGAACGAGCAATTTCTCAACCGTTGGTTTCACATTTGTTTACAGCCGACCCATCGGCGCACGTTTTTGACGGAAAAATTTATATTTATCCTTCCCACGACATTGACGCAGGCATTCCGTTTAATGACAACGGCGACCATTTTGGCATGGAAGATTACCACGTTTTTTCGATGGAATCCGTGAATAGTGAAGTGGTTGACCACGGGGTGGCGCTGCACGTAAACGATGTTCCGTGGGCCGAACGGCAGTTGTGGGCGCCCGATGCCGCGCACAAAGACGGCAAGTACTACCTTTATTTTCCTGCCAAAAACCACGAAGGAATTTTTCAAATCGGGGTGGCCGTTTCAACATCACCAACAGGGCCTTTCGTGGCCGAAAAATCACCAATAAAAGACAGTTACAGCATCGACCCTGCGGTATTTGAAGACGCCGATGGAAGTTATTATTTGTACTTTGGGGGAATTTGGGGCGGACAATTACAAAAGTACCGCGACAACGTCTATCACGCTGAAAATCAAGAACCATTAGCCCACGAAACGGCACTTTGTCCAAAAATTGCCAAGTTAACCGACAATCTATTGGAGCTGGCCGAAAGCCCGCTAGACGTACAGATTTTGGATGAAGCAGGAAATTTGTTGTTGGCTGGCGACAATGAGCGTCGTTTTTTTGAAGCGCCTTGGCTGCACCGCTACAATGGCAAGTACTATTTCTCGTATTCGACGGGCGATACGCACTACATTTGCTATGCCACGGGTGATTCGCCTTACGGGCCTTTTACGTACCAAGGCCAAATTCTTCAACCCGTAGTAGGCTGGACAACCCACCACTCAATCTGTGAAGTAGCAGGGAAATGGTATCTTTTTTACCATGATTCGAGCCTCTCAGAAGGGGTTACGCACCTTCGAAGCATCAAAATGACGGAGATTTTTTACGATGCCGAAGGAAAAATTCAACCGATTGTGCCATACACTCGGTCAGACGATAGTCAGACCGAAGGGCAATTGTAATAGTACTCTCGGTCTGACTATCGTCTGGCCTGTAGCCGTTTTCGGTCTGACTACCGTCTGACCTATAGCTCTTTTCGGTCTGACTGTCGTCTGACCGTAGCCCTTGGTCAGGCGATCGTCAGACCAAGGGCTATACTTCAAACGTAAACCCTTTTTCTAGGAGTTTATTATACACACTTTCGTCGAACCGATACAAGGTCGCGGCACGGTGCGATACGTCTTGTTGGCGTTCTTGGGTGTCCACCAATAGGTTCATTTTCAGGAACTTCTTTCTAAAATTCGATTTGTCGAGTTTTTGTCCTAGAATCGCTTCGTAGAGTTCGAGCAATTGTAAAAGCGTGAATTTTGCAGGAAGCAAATTGAATCCGATGGGTTCGTGCTGGATTTTATGTTTCAAAAAACTGAGGCAATCTTCAAAAATTTTGTTGTGGTCAAAAGGCATAGTTGGTACTTCTTGGATGTTAAACCAAGACACATCGGCTTCGGTAGGCCCTGGATGCAGCTCAAATTTTTCGATATTGACCAAAGCATAATAAGCAATCGTGATGACCCTCCGAGGAGAAAATCGACGGACTTCCCCGAAAGTTTTAAACTGCTCTAAATAGATATTCTCCACGGAAGTTTGTGACGACAAAATGCGCCCTGCGGCCTCGTCGATACTTTCATTGTATTTTATCCAACTTCCTGGCAAAGCCCACTGACCTAAGGTCGGACCGATTCCGTGTTTGACCAAAAGAATGGAAAGTTGGGCATCCTTAAATCCAAAAATAAGGCAATCAATAGACAGGGCGTCTATAATCTCGTCGGTGAAATTCAAGAGGAATGACGGTTTGATGAAACAACTTCATTAATGAGAGTAAAGATAGTACGGCTAATTGATAACATTCCCTTAATTTCTCTTGTTTTATTTTTGGCACAAATAAAAATGCGCTCAATAGGACACTTTTACTTTTCAAACGTATTAAATCCACAACCGTAATTTCTTGTCTAACTTAACCATTTATATGAAAAACAGATTTATTTCACTCTCTGCCCTTCTCTTATTTATCATCTCTGCCGTTCAGGCCCAAGAATTAAAATTCCGCTCCGACAGCACTTTTCGCATTGTTCAGTTTACCGATTTGCACTACAAAGCAGGAGCGGAACCATCCAAAAAATCCATTTCGATGATGCGCACCACGCTCGACGAACAAAAACCTGATTTGGTGGTCTTTACGGGTGATGTGGTGGTCAGCGCTCCTACCAAACAAGGTTGGGACGAAGTGCTGGAAGTGGTGATTTCGCGCAAAATCCCTTATATCGTTACGTTGGGAAATCACGATGACGAAAGCGAAATGAAGCGAGCAGAAGTAGCTGCATACGTAGCCACAAAACCTTATCTTTTGAATAAAATTCCGTCGATTCCAGGAGTAGATGGTTACTTAAATGCCGCGATTACCGTGAAGGGAAAATCGGGCGCCAACGCGGCGATTCTCTACGCGATGGATTCGCACGCTTATTCAAAAATAAAACATCGGGTAGATGGCTACGGCTGGTTTAATCATAATCAAGTAGATTGGTTTCGGAAAACCAGTGCCAAGTTCAAAGAAACCCAGAAAGATACTTTACCCGCCTTGGCCTTTTTTCATATTCCGTTGCCTGAGTACCGAATGGCGTTTGATAACATCAAAAATCGCCGCCGTGGCGTCCGTTACGAAAACGAGTGTCCGCCAAGTATCAATTCGGGGATGTTTGCCGCGATGGTAGAATCAGGAGACGTATTAGGGACGTTTGTAGGGCACGACCACGTAAATGATTATTTGGTAGAATATTACGGAATCGCGTTGACGTACGGATGTTTTTCGGGAAGTGAAAATACCTATTTGCGTACCAAAAATGGCGCTCGCATCATTGAATTAAAAGAAGGTAAAAAGCAGTTTTCGACCTTTATTCGGGAGTTTGACGGAGCCATTTTGTACCCCGTCACGTTTCCATTTGCGACCAAAAAATAGAGAAAACTGAAAGACGAATATTGAATGGGATGTTGGGGCCAAAACTGCTCCCAACATCCCATTCTTGTTATTTAGCCTTGCGTGAAAAGCCTACTACTTGATAAAGTTTCCCGTCGGCTTTGGTAAAAACGTACATTTCGTTGTCTAACCCAACGCCAATGTGTGGATCGGGTTTGGCGGGAGAATGCAATTGAAAAAAGTCGGCAGGTTGGTTGTCAATCACCAACTCAATCTCTTGAATATGAGCACTCTTACCTTGAACAAATTGCGCATTTTCTGCCAAAAACACCCGCCCGTTGTTAATGTCCGTAAACACGTATTTCCCTTGTAAATCAGGATTGGCTTTGCCTTGATATACAAATCCTCCCCCAATGGCTTTCCCTTCGTCGTGGTCGTACTGCATGATGGGATAGGTATATTTTTGCGGAGGTTCGTTGGCAGGCAATGGAAACACTTTATCCATTCGTCCGCGCGGATTAATCACGAACGTTCCTTCGCGGTCGGGCCAGCCGTAATCTGCCCCTGCTTTTCCAAGGTTCAACTCTTCGATGTTGGTTTGTCCGATGTCAGTAATGAGCATTTTTCCATCAGGACTCCACGTGATACGGTTGGGATTGCGAAACCCTCGGCAAAATACTTCTTTGACGGTCGAGGGCGAAGTAGCATTGGCATAAGGATTACTTTCAGGAATGCCATAACGACCGTTTCGGCTATTTTTCCCAAGAGGGTCGATGCGCAACACCGAACTCCACGCTCCGTTGGTGCTATTACAGATGTGAGGAAAACCATTTTCGGAAGCGCCGCCGTCACCAATGCCGATGTACATCAACCCGTATTCTTTATCCCCTGCTTTGGCAAGTGGGTTAAAAGTAATTTCCTGCATTCCGTGAATGGGCGAAACCATGTTTATACGAAACAACTCACGCCCTTTTACCGCAAAAGGAATCGTGCCCGAATTGGCGATTTTCCATTCCTTAATCACCCATTGCAGAGTGACTTTGATGGAATCAGCATAACGAAAATCGGCCAAAGCACTGTTTGCTTTTTCGGTGTGCGTGGTGTATAACAAGCCATTTTGGGAAAAATCAGGGTGAAAAGCAAAGCTCCCCAAGCCCGTAGCTAACCCAGGAGACGAAATAAATTGAGGCCGTTCTTTACGAATATCTAAGGCTACGTTCCACTGATTATTAATCAGTTCGTATAAAATCCCTTGTAAGTCCGAAACAAAAACGCGGTCTTTCTGACCTTTCAGCACAAGCATTTTATTGATACGTGCCAATGGTGCTTTGGGGCCTGTGACAGGAGCGGTTGAGAGGTACCGAAGTTGCATTTGCCAACCTTCCTTTTTAATCTTTTCGGGCAATGGGTCCAACACCGCCCCCACTGCTTCTTTGTCGCGGGCTAGTTCTTTCTGATTTTTATGAATAAAAGCCAAAATAGCCTCAATTTCAGCACCTTTGAGTTGCGTGAAGGGAGGCATGACTTGCTTGTAATCTTCAAAAAGTTTGGTTAGGCGAGCATCCCCGCTGGCAAGTACCTCGGGGGCATTGTGGATGACTTTTTTCAGCCAATCGGCGGGTAATTCGGTCGTGGCTCGTTCCAAACTTGGCCCTATTCCTTTTTGAAGGAAATTATGACAAGTGGAGCAATTGGCCTGAAAAAGCTGCTGCCCTTTGGCCAGTGTTTTGGCATCAGTAGTGTAGGATGTTTGGGCAAAAACATTCCATTGACTCAAGGAAATGGCAAAAAATAGCCAATAAGAACTCTTTTTAAAAAAGGGTGTGAGGGGTTTTTGAAACATATTGTGAACAGATTTCCTTAAAAAGGAAGCAGAAGCGGGTGCATACTCAACTAGATTGAAAACGCTCGTTTCGCTTATTTCTTTCCATGAAAAACCCAAACTCAATTTTTTGATTTTTAGGGATATTACTAGCAATAATGAAGCGTTTTTGGTACTTTTCTAGCCAAATCCAACCATTTAATTCTTCCATAAGACATGAAATCCAATTCCTTTGTCAGCTACTGCTGCCTTTTGTTAGCCTTCGTATGTTCAGGTTGCTACCGTTCATTTACAATTTCGGGGAAATTAGACAATAAACGTTGGTACGGTATGGGGCAAGGGAGCCTTGTCAACGAAGAAAAAATAAAGAATTGCTCACTTCCCAGGTTTGGATTTGGAGCCACAACCGACATTCCGTTTGACTTGACTCGCGCACCTAAACCAACGGGATGCCCCAAAAATTGTCACGCAAAGCAACATTTAGATTTTTTCGTTATTCCTTTGGCAGAAGGCAAATACGACCTAGGGAATCCAGATCCGTGCTTGCCTTCTCTCGACACCAAAGCGAGGCTATTTCATTTCCAAACCAACCCTGACGGAGCCCATATCCTCAAGGGAGAAAGTGTCAGTGTGGTAGATGATTTTAGGGCTGTGGGCAAAAGTTGGATACACATTACAAAATACGACTCGGAAACAGGGGCGTTAAAAGGGAAGTTTGAACTTCATCTTGTCAATAAGCAAGGCAAACAACTCCATTTTAAGAAAGGACGTTTCAAGTTTAAGTTGTAACGTTTTTCTTTTCGTCTTCAAAAAGACGCATGGCGAGAAGGCCCGTTCCCACGGCTCCTCCTGCCCGAAGTGCGGCTGCGATAAATACCGTTTCGGCAATTTCTTCCCGAGTGGCGCCTGCTTCAACGGCATTTTTTATGTGTGACTCAATGCAATAAGCGCATTGCGTAGTGAGGGCTACAGCCACCGACATTAGTTCACGGTACTTGATTGGAATCACACCGTCTTTGCGTTCGGCGGTGTATTTTAAGTTTAAAAATGCGGCGGCTTCTTTTGAAGCGGCATTAATGAGCGTTTCCACGTAGGCGCGGTCTTTCGGCGATTGGTATTCTGTCGTCATTGAGTTGTATAGAAAAGGTAAAATTGATGTACTTAAAAATCGTTTTTTTACTAAAATTACTCTGTTTGTAAAAAGTTTTGGGTTAGCTTTTCAAATCACGTTGCAAACGCTGGTTGGCGGTAAAAACTTACCCCTTTTTACTTATAGGGATATGAAACCTATTCTGTGTGTACTTGCTTTGTTTTGCTGGCTAACAAGTTATGGCCAAAAAGAAAAACCCTTGGGTTCGGCTGTTCAAATCGTCATAAACCCTAGTGTTACGTATCAAACCATCGAGCATTTTGGCGCCTCCGATGCGTGGTCGTGTCAGTTTGTGGGACAGTGGCCCGATGCCAAACGCAATGCCATCGCCGATTTGCTATTTAGCCGTGAATTGTCACCAAACGGACAGCCAAAAGGCATTGGGCTTTCGCTTTGGCGCTTCAACCTTGGGGCTGGAACGACCGAACAAGGCGCCAACAGCGGAATCAAAGACGAATGGCGGCGGGCTGAGTCTTTTTTACGGCCCGACGGTACCTACGATTGGGACAAACAAGCGGGGCAACGCTGGTTTTTAGAAGCAGCCAAACAACGGGGCGTACCTTATTTTTTGGCTTTCCCTAACAGTCCTCCCGTTTCATTTACCACCAATGGCAAAGGCTTCGCTACCAATAAAAACCCCAACCTTAGCCCCGAACGATACAACGATTTTGCCGATTTTATGGCCCAAAGTCTAAAAGGAATTCAAGCAAAAACGGGGGTAAGTTTCAACTACATCAGTCCTGTCAACGAACCACAGTGGGATTGGAGCGATGGAGGCCAAGAAGGAACACCCTTTTATAACCAGCAAATAGCGGGTATTTGTCGTGCCTTAAACAAATCCTTGGTAAACGCTAAGTTATCGACCCAAATCAACGTGGCGGAGGCAGGTCAATTGGAGTTTTTGTATTCTGAGCACGGTCGGGCGGGCAAAGGCAATCAAATTCAAGCATTTTTTGACAAAAACTCTCCCGATTATCTTGGCGATTTGTCCCAACTGACGCGGGCTATTTCGGGGCATAGTTACTTTACGTCTTCGCCCTATGACAAGGCGGTCAACGTTCGTAAACAAGTACTTACCGAACTGAACAAGCAGCAGGAGGTACGTTACTGGATGTCGGAATATTGCATTTTGGGAGACAACGGCGGCGAAATCAATGGCTCAGGAAAAGACCTTGGCATGAGTCCTGCGGTGTACGTAGCAACATTGATTCACAACGACCTGACCCATGCCAACGCGACAGCCTGGCACTGGTGGCTGGCCATTTCGCCCTACAATTACAAAGATGGCTTGATTTACATTGAAAAAAACAAAACTGACGGCCATTTTCAGCCCTCCAAAATGCTGTGGGCGTTGGGTAATTACAGCCGATTTATCCGTCCAGGAGCGGTTCGCGTGGCTGTGACGTTAAGCCAAACCAACCAAGCGTTGTACGCATCGTCTTACAAAAACACCGATGGGCGATTGGTAACGGTCCTTGTCAATGCAAGTGATAATCCAATCGCTATACAACCTAACGTAACTTCCAAAAAACGAAGCCGTTGGGAGGCATTTACGACTTCCGAAAGCGAAGACTTGAACCCAATATCTCTTTCTTCAAACTCATTGATAATCAAAGGAAAAAGCATTGTTACGCTGGTAGAAAAGTAGTCGATTTGCTGATTATTGGGGCACTACGGTTGTTTTTAGCTGACTGTAAGGAGTCAAATGAACTCCCGTTTGGGCACAAAGCGGGGTCTTGGTTTGCCAAGGAACGTTGAAGAATACATAATTCAAGCCATGAACCAAATGAAGGGTAAATTGGGCGCTTTTTCCGTCTTTAGACCACGATAGCCCTTGTTTTTTAGACACTTTTACTTGTCGCTCTTTGGACATTTTTCCTTCTTTTTCGGTCGCGATAATGACGTCGAATGAGTCTGCTTTTATCATGGGTTCAGAAAAATACACCACAAAATTCGCTACCGTATCTGCAAGGTTTTTGTCAGATAAATTAGAGCTTTGGATGACTGGTTTTTGGACATGATTTTGAAGTTTCCCAAGACGTTTGATGAAATTAGGATACAAATCTTGGAGGGTTTGTCCTGCTTTTCGCTTTTGATACATTACCTCTAACTCTTTGTTAAACAAATTACTAGCATAAAACCCTCGCGTCTCGTTTTGCATGGCCCAGTCGAGACTAACTTTCTTTGAAACATTTGGGAAATAATGATGAACGTACAAATTATACACTGCCCATGTCATGTATTCATTGAACGTAGCCAGGCTATCTTTTTCATACCCGCTGCCTGTATCCCAACGTTGGTTTGAAAAGTGGGTTTTGACCAACGATTGGTGCAATTCGGTCATTGGATTGACAAACGCGTGGTCTAGCTCGGTAAACAACATGTGAGTACCCGAAGCAATTTCTTCCAGACTCGCCGTTTGGAGGGTTTTACCCGTGAGAATAAACGATGGAAGGGTAATAAAATCAGTTCCCACTCCTTCGACAACTCGGTGGCAGTTCATCCGTCCGACCAACGGCGACATGACAATCGCGTACGAGCTGAGTGTGGATTGTTTTCCCAATTCTTTTTCTAAAAATTGAAGCATTTCGGGGTACCGCTGCGAAACCAAATAGGCCGAAGCAAGCCCTTCGTAATAAGGAATATGGTTGGTATAAAATTGACGAAAACGAGTGGTTTGTACAAAATCTTCAATCAGCGCCAAATTTTCTTCAAAAGGATTAAATCCCGAATTGGCCGAAAAGGCGATTTTGCGAACAAGATGGTTGGATTCATCGAAAGTAAAAGCGTACGAATCAGTGCGAAAACTGAGGTAGTTTTGCCATTGTTGGCGCGAATAATTGACTTTTGACAACAGAGGATGATGACGATGAGCATCGAAATACGTGCACACTTCTTGGTAATAGGCCGATTGCTGCGATACCTCCCAAGGGTCTGTTTTTCCGTAATCGGTCAGGGCCAAAATAATGTTTGCTAACTCGTACGTTTCCGACAGCCGAACAGGAGAAGCGGCTTGTCCCAAAAGCGTTAAATAGCTCCAAAAGAGCATAACAAGGGTAGCTGATACGTTTTTCATCAGTTTAAATAGAGTTTTTGATAGAAAAGGGAAACTGTTTTTTTGAATGCTCAGAGGTTCAACGCCCTCTTGATAGCATCTTTTTTGCCACGCGACACGGGTACTTGCGAACCATCGGCGAGTTGTAAAAAATCGCCGTATTCTTTTTTCCAACTTTTAATGAAGGATTTATTGACCAAATGCGACTGATGGCAGCGCAAAAAACCATGACTGCTCAGAAGGTCGTCGTATTCGTAAATGGGTTTGCTAACGACCAACGTGGTGCCTTCGTTCAAAAAAAACGTGGTGTAATTGTTGGATGACTCGCAACGAATGATTTCACTGGTTTTGACAAAACGGGTTTCTTGCAAGGTCGAAAGTGCAATTTGTAGCTCTTCTTTTTGGGCTTGAGAGGTGAGCCATTTCATCAAATACCCGATTTGTTGGTTCTGAATTTTTAACTCACGTTGTTTAATCGCTCGTTCAACGGCGACCTGTAATTCACTAATCGCGACGGGTTTGAGCAGGTAATCCACCGCCGAAAAGCGCATCGCTTTGATGGCATATTGGTCGTAAGCAGTCACAAAAATTACCTCAAAATCGTATTCAGTAAGGCTACGAAGCAGTTCAAAACCATCCTGTTGGGGCATTTGAATATCCAGAAAAAGAAGATCAGGTTGATATTTATAAAGGGCTGTTTTGCCCTCTTCGGCATTTTTGGCTACTGCACATACCTCAATTTGTGGGCAGTACGTCGCCAGAAGCGACTTTAAATTGCTCAAGTTGTGAGGCTCGTCGTCGATGAGTACTGCTTTCATACAAACCAGTGGTTAAAAGTGAGGGTCACTTGCGTGCCCCAATCGGCGGGAGTTTCGATTGTGAGCGAAATGGGTTGTGCATGGTTGAGTTGATTCAGCAAGGAGATTCGCTCTTTAGTGAGTTTTAACCCAAAACCCGTTGTTGGTATTTTTGTGTCAAAACCTTGCCCGTTATCCCTAATTATTAAGCACAACACCCCTCCTTTTTGTTGAAATAGAACGCTTATGACCCCTTTTTCCTGCAAAACCGAAATCCCGTGTTTGATGGCATTTTCGACCAAGGGTTGCCAAAGTAAGGGCGGTAAGCTGGTTGCATATACATCCAGTTGTGTATCGACTTCCATAGAATAGCGAAACCCAAACCGTAGCTGTTCCAATTTCAGGTAGGTTTCCATGGTTTGTAGTTCTTGAAAAAGTGAGGTTTCTTCTTGACTAGTTTGGGTCAGCGTTTCGCGCAGTAGTTGGGCAAAATCCGCCAAATAATCATTAGCCCCCTTTAAATTTTGGCGGTTGATGAGCCCTTGAATAGAGCTGAGGGCGTTGAAAATAAAATGAGGATTGAGTTGTGCATACAACGCCTTGAGTTCCAACTGGAGTTTTTGTTTGTGGGCCATCTCTTGTTGAGTCCGTCGCCGCTGACGAATCAACAAATAGATAAAAACGCCCAATCCAACCACCACCATTCCGATGCCTGCAATGACGGTTTTAAACCACCATGTTTGGTACCAATGAGGAGCTACTTCAAAAGCGTATTCAGTAACGTGTTGGGGTTGAACGGCGTAGCGAATCTGAATTTTATACCGCCCTGACGAAAAATCTTTGAGCCAAATAAAACTGTTGTCGTATTCGTTGTCGCTCCACGGCCGAACGATTCTGTCGTTGTGCATGAGCTGGTATTGGACTTGATTTTTGGTATAAATCTCCGCATTTAGGGTAAAAATCAAATGAGCATTGTTGGCAGGTAGCTGAAGATTATCTAACGAGTAATTCACTGCATGTTTTGAAGTAGGGCGAGCCCATGGATATTGAAGTTTTTGCAGAAAAACATCCAGATTCTCGGACGTAAAAATACCCGTTGCCGCAGGCCGTATCGTCTCCCACGCCACGATGCTAGTGGCTGCTATTTTCTTTGCCCCCTTCTTGCGAACATCCACGATTAGGGCATTGCCCAACGATGTTTTATAGCCACCCAAATAGGCCATTTGTGGAAGCGCAGAGCTTTTTATCACTGCCTCGTCCGTCAACTGAGCGATGTTTTGCCACGAAACAAGTAACTGTTGACTGGGGTATTCCATGACGCGAAACTCGAAGTCTTGGGCGTTGTTTTTATTGACGCCATGCAAGAAAAAATGAGCCTTTGAATCGTCAAACGTCGTACGAGCGACGACATTGGACGCACGAATTTTTCGGAACGAAGAATCTTTTTCTAGGGACAGAAAATGCGGACTATTTTCCTGAGTTACCCAAAACGAATTGTTGGTTTTAGGAATCGTTAGTATCAATGCCACCGTTTCTGGTTTGTCCAACGCTCCCTGCGGAAAGCTTTGTGAATACTCTCCCCAATTGATTTGGGCAATAAGACTCGGAGAAATAAGAAGAAAAATAAACCAAAATAAGCACATTGTTTTCATAGCAAGACCTTTGATAGGTCAAATATCTGTCGATTTTTCAACAAACAATTGCTCAATGTGAATTTGGCACGATTGACTGTGAATAAGGAGCTAGAAGTCAATCCACAAGGCAAAAAAAAGGCCCTCGACAAGTTAGTCGAGGGCCTTGTTATACGCTAAGAGCACTACAATTTCACTACTTTCAACAATGCACTTTTTTCAGGCGTGGTCACCTTCATGAAATACATACCCGTTGGCAATTCGCTGACGCCAAACTCTTCTTGATGCGTGTTGGTTTCGGGGACAAATTGGCGGCGTAAAACTTCCCGACCTGTTGCATCCGTCAACGTAGTTTGCACCTCTTGCCCCTTGCTGTTTTGCACCTTCAAGCGCAGGATGTTGGTGACAGGGTTGGGCATGACCGAAGCAAAAGACCCGTTATCGGTTATCTGTTGTTCGTTATCCGACCCTTGCCCTTTGCCATTTGCCCCCTGCCATTTGCTTTTTGCCTCTTCGCTCACTGCTGACTGCTGACTGCTCTCCGCTGTTCTCGCTGCGCCTACCCCTACCCCATCTTTCGATTGGATTCTAAACCAGTACTCTTGGTAGGCAAGAACATTGCCTTGAGGTTTACGAGTCGATGGATAAATACTACCCCAACCTTTTTGATCCCAGTAGCGAACACCCAATTTATATAAACCTTTGGGCAACCCTGCATCGTACACGTTACCTCCTGCGCCATTGCTTTCGTAGAAACCGTAGGCTGGGTGATTTTGCGCGTATAATTCTGTCCAGCCCTCGCGGTTAGCGTACATAAAGTACGGAGCATTGTTCTCATGCGTATTGAAGGAGCGTGGAAGGCCCGTCTCAGGGGTAGCCAGCATATCAAACGTTAACGAACCATCTGTTCCCAAGGCACAAGCATCTACATTGATTGTCCAATAACGGGGAGCTATCTTGTTAACATTTTCTGTAAAAAATAGCGTCGGATTTTGTTGAGTGCTTTGTTCCAACTCAGGGCCACCATCTCGTGTGATAAACTGGTTAACCCAAGCAGCACGGTCGTTGGTTTTCACCGATGATTTTGATTCCCCGATATTAATTAACGTCACAACATAAGCTTTCCAATAAACATCTTTGGTCGCACTCACACCACTTTGGCAACCATTCGATGATACACATCGAACAGAATAACTTTGTTTGGTTATATTGGCAAACGCTACTTTAAAGCTCGGCTCTGTAACACCCGTATTCCAAAGTGCACTGGTTCCTGCAGGGCAGTTAGTTGATATCGTCACTTCTGTTCCTGTACATGCTACATCCGAGCTCACCATGACTACTGGCGGAGTATTGACAGGCGATACCGTATAAGTTACTACATTACTTTTCCCGCTCAAACAACCACCTTCAGCTTGGCAGCGAACATAGTAGGATGCTGTTTCACTTGGCGTTTGGGAAGGAAGGTTAGGTAATGCTGTATTCGTCGTTGCATTGTACCAGATAGAGGTCATTGCTCCGCAGTTTGTAGTACCTGTAAATGCTACTGAGTTCCCACAACCACTCGTCACATTCAAACTAACTACAGGGGTCATTGAATTCATAATTAACCGTAGTCTCATTACTCCCGACTCCGTTTCTACGCACGAACTTGTTCCATCTGATTTGCGGCAACGTACACGGTAATTGTGGTATTGGCCATCCACCAATTGGGTTGGTACAGTTGTACCATACTCACCCCCATCGACTGAGTAAATTAAAACCTCCCCTGCGGCGCATGTGGCATTAAATGTCAGTTCATTTCCTTCTACATTACAGATATCTTTTGTCTCACCAACAGCAACGGTCACACCATCCGCCGCCATAGATACGGCCTGTGGTACCGACGAACGGTAATTAATCTGCAACTCAATTGCACCAGTATAAGTCGTTGGGCAATTAGCATCACATGCTGCTTGGTAGCGGTGGGGTTGGTTATTGGATGATTGGGAAACTGGTACTGTCGCCGACCAAGCACTCCATGCGCCACTACCTACTTGAACACGCCAAACAGTCGACCCCGAACCACAAGTACCCGAAACGTTAAACTGTAAACTATTCACAGGATTCGCATCTATGTCACAGAGTATTTGGCTATTGCCTTCGTTTAAGGTTTGTTGAAGTACTGAGAGCGTTAATACTGGCTTAGTCTGAACAGTAATAGTGCCCGATTCATTAGCCGTTGCGCAAGCATTCCCCGTGGTAGTGATAGAATAGCTAAATGGGTTACCTGCAATTGTCGTAGGCGCACCCGAAATTGTAAGAATCCCTCCGTTGATTGCACTCGTAACACCTGTTGGCAGTCCTGTCACTGTTGCGCCTGTTGCACCTCCACTCAAGACATACGTTATCGGAACAATGGCAGAATTGATACAAGCAATCTGCGTTTCTGTTGTTGGGGAAGAAGTTAATACGATGCTATGGGCCGCATTTACTGTCAATGTACCCGTTTTGGTCGTAGGTGTACAAACACTACCAGTAGTTGTAATAGTGTAGCCAAATGGGCTACCAGTAGCCGTAGTAGGCGAACCACTAATTGTAAGTACTCCCGCATTGACAGTGCTTGTCACACCTGACGGCAAGCCGACAACTGTCGCCCCCGTAGCTCCCCCCCCGAGTGTATATACGATTGAGGTAATGGCCGTATTGACGCATAGCGTCTGAGCCTCCGTCGCGCTAGGAGAGGTAAGGGTAATTGTTTGAGCGTTTCCAACCGTAATCGTCCCCGACTCAGTAGCTACCGTACACGTATTGCCTGTGGTAGTAATATTATAGTTAAATGGACTGCCTACTGCCGTGGTAGGTGAGCCACTTATCGTCAATACACCCGCATTTACTAAATATGTGACGCCGCTAGGTAAACCAGTGACCGTGGCGTTTGTCGCGCCACCTCCCAACGAATACGTAATGGGAGTAATAGCTGTATTAACACAAACTGCTTGGGTTTTTGTTGAAGCGACTGATGTTAACGTTATGCTGTGCACTAAGTTAACTGTGATAGTTCCCGACTCTGTGGCTGCTGTACAGGAACTACCTGAAGTGGTGATGTTATAATTAAATGGGCTACCTGCTGCCGTGGTAGGTGAGCCACTTATGGTCAATACACCCGCATTTACTGAATATGTGACGCCGCTAGGTAAACCAGTGACCGTGGCATTTGTCGCGCCACCTCCCAACGAATATGTAATGGAAGTAATAGCCGTATTGGTACAGACTGTTTGGGTTTCTGTTGAAGCTACTGACGTGAGCGTTATGCTATGCGTTGTGTTCACTGCAATAGTCCCCGACTCAGTAGCTACCGTACACGCATTGCCCGTGGTAGTAATATTATAATTAAATGGACTGCCTACTACCGTGGTAGGTGAGCCACTTATAGTCAATACACCCGCATTTACTGAATATGTGACGCCGCTAGGTAAACCAGTGACCGTGGCATTTGTCGCACCACCTCCCAACGAATACGTAATGGGAGTAATAGCTGTATTGGTACATACCGTTTGGGTTTCTGTTGAAGCAACTGACGTGAGCGTTATGCTGTGCGTTGGAGTAATCGTAAACGTTACTGGTGTTCGACATTCTGACAACAATGGACTCGCCGCATAAAAAGTTGTGACGCCCGCGCTCGCTGTGTTGGCAATTCCAGAACCCGACACACCTACTGGATTAAAAACATTTCCTGTTGCCAATGGCGCTCCCCCTGAGGCGTTTAAGTACCATTGCGTAGGCCCTGTTGAAAATACAGCAGGAGTGGACTGTAATATAAATAGTCCTGGATCTAAATTGTAATATGAGGCAACTACTAAAACGTAGGTGGTTCCAGCAGTGAGGGTATGCGTAAATTGTGACCGATAATTTCCTCCAGAATAGTCGATATCATCATCTCCACGTAAAAAATTGGTAGCGGGTGCTGCTGGATTAAAGGAGCTTTCGTATAATGAAAGATACGTATCACTATTATAAACCCCAGCATAGGTAACCTCAAAAGTAACAGCCTCAGTATTGGGTGCTACAAAAGTGATTGTTTTATAGTGAGACTGCGACCCAGGCTCAGCAGTATATACGGTGGTATTGTCATTCCTTCCTCTTACATAGGTATCATTTATAGAAAGAAGTCCACTAACAGAATTAACCAATACAGCAGGAGAAACCAGTCCCTCCCCTGATGGAACAGCGGTATTTTGACAAACACTGTAAGCTGGTACCGTTGCTGCCACAGTAGGAGTCACTATCACATTTACATCTTGGGTAATAACATTGCCTGGGCAGGTAGCTGGGTTTAATGTAAAACGGTATTTGACGGTTACAGGCAAAGAAGAGGTATTGACCAAAGTTTCACTCACAGCTGCAGAGTTCCCCGACCCTGCGGTATTACTAATACCAGATACGGCATCACGCGTCCAGCTAAAAGTTGTTCCACTTGTAGGTGTAGTTGCTGTATAATTAAAAGGCTGATTAGAACAAACAGTAAGTGCAACGGGGGAGTTTAGTGATGCTCCAGAGATTGGAGTAAAATCTTCAGTTACAATTCGGTCGTTGGTCGATACCCCCGTAGAAGCCAAGGCACCTAAGCCACGGCGTGCAAATGCTCTTCCGATCGCACAGCGGTAACGCCCGCCAAACAATAGCCCATCGGCAGCCAAAATAGCATCACGCGCTTGTACAAAACTAGGACTACAAGGCTGTAAACGCAACCCTTCATTTACCAATTTAAGCGCAGCAATATTCCCTTTCATATCCATTACATTGGATGGCGTCGAGTAAATATTGTTCACTATTTGAGCATCTTGGAGGATAATCTCCCACGTCATATCCCAAAGCATCGTAGCCCATATCGAGCCAATACCGTGAGGCAAAGAAAATGTGGCGGTATTACCCACGCCTGCGTAGGTCACAGCACTGTTGACTGTATTGGTATTTTGGTTAAAATAAGCATATCGATAAGGGCGAATACCTCCTCCGTTTGTAGCTTGTTTAATAGCGTAGGTACCAACACCCCGAGGAATGTTTCCGCTTGCTTCAGTCGGTGTTAGTGATGCCCAGTCGGTCGTCAGCATCAACATTAAATAATCGCTCCAACCTTCTCCTCCTTGCTCTGCATTTCGAAGGCAGGACGAATTATTGGGTCCTCCTGTAAGACGAGTTGACCAACCGTGCCCATACTCGTGAGCAATGATTCCGTTATCAAAATCGCCATCTGGCTGATAACTTCCCGAATTAGTCCACAGGTACATCTGCATTCGGCCATTAAGTCCATCGATTGGCGTAAAGAAATTGGCATTATTGGTTCCACCTCCATCTTGCGCATCGGCAAAAACATAATCATTTCCGTTCCCACCTCGCCCTTGGTTGGTATTTTGAAAGTTACCACTAGGTTCGTCAAAACCATATTTCCACAGAACATCGTGAATAAGGTTATTCCAATAAAATAAATTGGTGATAGCGGCATCTCTGTTAGCGGCTGCTGTACTTAGTCCTTGTGTATAAGGATAGTTAAAATCTAATGTAGATGATGTGGGGCTATATCCAGTACCGTTATTATTGTTAGCATCCTCTTGCGCCCAAACGTTATTCCCTCTGGTTGTTGTATAACTTGTAGTTCCATCAAAATGCCACCCATTGGTTGCGCCAGGGCCAGTTCCTAAGGGCACAAACTTGTCGTATGGAGAAGCTACAAGGCTACGGCTTCCAAAAGTAGGAGCCTCTAATGGGTAATCAAAAACATTATAGGTATTATCAGGTGCCAGTGTTGCTTTGGGAGTAAGAACAGCATTAGTTCCTACAGAGGATCCGTGTTCTAAAGAACAATCGTGAGGAGCACCCGACCGATGTACCATCCCAAAACTACAGTGAATCACTTCATCTACTTTACGTATGGTTTCGCCCGTGTGCGCATCAATGTGCATGCTCCAACCATTTTGCTGGTCTTTGGTCAAAAACTGCACATTCCACGTTAACGCTACTTTTACATGTGGCTTTCCATCTTCAAGTACTTCGTAAGGAAACCAGTATTTTTTTACGACAATGTTCTCATCTGAAATACTTGCAGCTTGATAGACTATTTTCCCTGACGTACCATCAGCAAGTGGCGTATTACTAATTTCTCTGATTTGGATTGGGGTATTTATGGGTAAATTGGCCTCTAGGGCAGCCTTTTGCAACGCTTGTATCGGAGATACTGAAATTGGAGCTTGGTTAACCAATGCTTCTATGTTAGGAACAAAACTGCCCGTCGTGTGTTGGACTTGTCCATCCTTAACAACCAAACTCAACAAACTATTATAAACCTCAACCGATTCAAAGGTTTGGTTAAAATAGATATGATACCAACCAGTCGTAGGCGATAAATAGGCACTCGACACGGTCATTCTGTCAATATCTTGCTTTAATAGCTTGTGTTTTGTAGCATTTTCAGTGAGATACTGAGTAGCCGTTTGTATTTCATTTTGAGCTTGTGTAGCCCAAGAAATACAAGTAAAAAGGGCTAAAAAAAACAGTTTAGGCAAGAAAGCTTGCATTTTTTGGAAGGAAATATGCTTCATACAAGACTGGTTAAGTTGTTTATGTATAGTTTTTCATGAAACCAAGAACAATAACAACATTTTAGTCTAAGAAAACAAAATCAAATACCATTACTACAAAATTATTTATCATTTTGGTACCTTATTCTACTTTTTCAATAAAATACTACTTAAATTGGTTACTTAGCCATTAATCCACAAGGCAAAAAAAGCCCTCGACAAATTAGTCGAGGGCCTTGTTATACGCTAAGAGTACTACAATTTCACTACTTTCAACAATGCACTATTTTCAGGCGTGGTCACCTTCATGAAATACATACCCGTTGGCAATTCGCTGACGCCAAACTCTTCTTGATGCGTGTTGGTTTCAGGCACAAATTGGCGGCGTAAAACTTCCCGACCTGTTGCATCCGTCAACGTAGTTTGCACCACTTGCCCCTTTCTGTTTTGCACCTTCAGGCGCAGGATGTTGGTGACAGGATTGGGCATGACCGAAGCAAAAGACCCGTTATCGGTTAGCTGTTGTTCGTTATCCGACCCCTGCCCTTTGCCATTTGCCCCTTGCCATTTACCTATTGCCTCTTGCCCTTTGCCATTTGCCCCTTGCCCACCGCTCTCCACTGTTCTCGCTGCGCCTACTCCTACCCCATCTTTCGACTGGATTCTAAACCAGTATTCGTGGTAAGCAAGTACATTGCCTTGGGGTTTGCGCGTTGCGGGGTAAAGGCCAAGCCCTTTTTGATCCCAGTAGCGAACGCTCAATTTATACAGTCCTTTAGGCAAACCTGCATCATAGACATTGCCTCCTGCCCCATTATCTAGGTAAAAACCGAAAGCGGGGTGGTTGGGAGAATACAATTCCGTCCAGCCCTCGCGGTTGGCATACATAAAATATGGTGCGGTATTTTCGTGGGTGTTATACGACTGAATCACCCCTGTTTCGGGCGTCGTTGACAGGTCAAAAGTCAAAGAACCCTCAGTACCTAATGCACATGCATCGGCGTTGACCGTCCAATAACGCGGAGCCGTTTTGTTGGGGTTTTCGACAAAATATAAAGTTGGGTTTTGCTGCGCACTTGCTACCAAGTCGGGGCCACCGTCGCGGGTTAAAAACTGCAATTCCCACTCGCTGCGGTTGTTGGTTGACTTTGTTGCCGACTTGCTTTGACCTACGTTGATTAAGGTTACCACAAACGCATCCCAATATACATTTTTGTGAATACTCTCTAAACTTTGGCAACCGCCCTCAAAAAGGCACTTCGCCCAATAGGTTTGTTTGGTGATGTTGTTGAACGACACCTCAAAGCTTGGCGTGGTTACGCCTGTGTTCCAAAATGTGGTGCTTCCTGCGGGGCAGTTGGCCGACACTTTCACCGTCGTCCCTGTACATACAACCTCCTGACTCGCAGTAATTACTGGCGCAATGTGCGTGGGAATGAGCGTAAACGTCACGACGTTGCTCTTTGCGCTCACGCAACCATTATCCGTCTGACAACGGGCGTAGTAAGACGTCGTTGCAGTAGGAACGGTGCTTGGTAAACTCGGCAATGCCACATTGGTGGTGGCATTGTACCAAATCGTTCTTAAACTTCCACAGGTCGATTGACCGCTAAAACTTGCAGCAGGATTACAGCTCCGTTCTGGCGACAAGCTGACCGTAGGAGCCGAAGGGATGGCTACTAATTTTAGACGCATAACACCCGATTCGCTCTCTATACAGGAAGGTGTTCCGTCGGATTTTCGGCAACGCACGCGGTAATTGTGAAACTGATTGTCAACCAGGGCTACGGGAATACCCGCACTATATTCCCCCCCATCCACCGAATGAAGCACTATTTCTCCCACGGCACAGGTTGCATTAAATGTCAACGGAGTTCCACTCGACAGGCTACATACTTCTTTGATTTCACCCACCGCCACATTGACGCCATCTACTGACAAAGATACATTTTGGGGAACAGAAGCGCGGTAATTGACCGTCAGTTTTGCACTACCACTTTGCGATTGACTGCATCCGTTTCCATCCGAGACCGATTCTAATGTGTATGTAAAGAATCCTGCCACCTGCGTAGAAGGAGCGAGTGTCGCTACGGCACTCGTGCTCTCAAGGTACAACACACTTCCACCATTGATGCGATAACCAAAACGATAAGGTGCGCTACCATTGCTGGCGGTAAAGGTCAGTACGGGCGCCGAACTTTGTTGGCAAACTTCACTCCCACCCGCTAAGGTAGCCGTAGGAGGGATTTTGGCCGTAATGACCTTAGATGACATAGCCGAAGCTGTACACCCCAATGAGGTAATCGAAAAGTTACTGTACGTACCCGCCAATAATCCTCCTAGTGAAAAAGCGCCGCCCGCCACTTTCACAGGTTGGGGACTTGTGGTTGCTCCCGCACTTGACGTAAAGTTTAACGTATAATCACCATTGGCCAAATTGGTCGTAAAAGCAATGCTTCCCACTGGACTTGTGCAAGTGGTTGGATTGGTTACCGCCCCTGCCATTAGGGTGGACGTACAGCCTTCGACCGCCAAAGTAAAACTTGTTTCAGTATATTCTTCGCAGTTGTCGTATATTTTCACCGTAATGGTGTGTACGCCCAGTGGAGCGGCATTGCTCACTGAAAGCACCGCAGTAGTAGGGTCAATGGAGATGTCTCCCGTAAAAGTACCTTTGTCTTCAATCGTTAGTCCTCCGTAGCTGCCATTGTCGGCAGGGCCAGTAGCGGGGTTAATCGTTGTTGCACCTGCGACACTGACTGTGCTGTTAGCGTAACTCAGGGTTGGAAGCGAATTTGCCGTCACATTCACAATCAAATTGGCCGTTGCGGTTCCTCCATTCTCATCTTTTACGGTCAAAACCACCGTATTTTCTCCACTATTGGTATAACACCCCGCCGACACCATCGCACTGATAACGCCATTGGTATTGGTAATATTCGACACCGAAATACCCGTTGGAACGGTCGTAGCCGTTACGGTCAAGCTTCCTTTTGCCGTCTCTGTATCATCTACGTTGGCAATCGTCGATACCGTTTCCGGACTACCTTGTTGGCGGCTGATTACTGTCCCTTTAATGGTCGGATTGGTATTGGTAACGGTCAAGGTAAACGTCGTTGTATTGGTTACTTCACAGTTATCCATAATTCTTACCGTAATGGTATGCGTTCCCAAAGGAGCGGCATTGCTGATGGATATTTCTCCTGTATTTGAATCAACGTCGATATCGCCCGTATAGCCATCTACATCCGTGATTATAATAGCACCAAACTCCCCATTGTCCGAAGGGCCTGACGCAGGATTAACAGTCAGTCCACCCATCGTATTGACCGTTTGATTACCATAAGTAATGGTGGGAAGCGAATTTGCAGTCACATTCACGATCAAATTGGCCGTTGCGGTTCCTCCATTTTCATCTGTCACCTTTAATTCGACCGTATTATTCCCAATTGCCGCAAAACAACTTGCCCGCACGTTGGCATTGATTGTCCCATTCACATTGGTAATCCCTGAAATACTTATCCCAGAAGGAAGCGGTGTTGTTGCGGTCACGCTGAGGCTTCCCGCTGCTGTTTCAACGTCATTAACAGTTGCAATGGTCGCATTGAGTCCCGTCAAAGTCCCCTGTTGGCGGCTAATTGTTGCCCCTAAAATGGTGGGTTTGGTATTAGTAACGGTCAAGGTAAACGTCGTTGTATTGGTTACTTCACAGTTATCCATAATTCTTACCGTAATGGTATGCGTTCCCAAAGGAGCGGCATTGCTGATGGATATTTCTCCTGTATTTGAATCAACGTCGATATCGCCCGTATAGCCATCTACATCCGTGATTGTAATAGCACCAAACTCCCCATTGTCCGAAGGGCCTGACGCAGGATTAACAGTCAGTCCACCCATCATATTGACCGTTTGATTACCATAAGTAATGGTGGGAAGCGAATTTGCAGTCACATTCACGATCAAATTGGCCGTTGCGGTTCCTCCATTTTCATCTGTCACCTTTAATTCGACCGTATTATTCCCAATTGCCGCAAAACAACTTGCCCGCACGTTGGCATTGATCGTCCCATTCACATTGGTAATCCCTGAAATACTTATCCCAGAAGGGAGCGGTGTTGTTGCGGTCACGCTGAGGCTTCCCGCTGCTGTTTCAACGTCATTAACAGTTGCAATGGTCGCATTGAGTCCCGTCAAAGTCCCCTGTTGGCGGCTGATTGTTGCCCCTAAAATGGTAGGTTTGGTATTGGTAACGGTCAATTCAAACGTAGCGGTTTCTTCAAATTCGCAAGCTTCAGAAATTTTCATCGTGATTTGGTGCGTACCTACGGGAGCGGCATTCGTAATGGTAATCACGCCCGTAACTGGGTCCACAGCAATATCGCCCGTGAACGTCCCTTGGTTATCAACTCCTACCGTAAAATCATTTGAGTTGTCAGACGGGCCAGCGGTTGGATTAATCGTGAGGCTTCCTCCGCCATTGACCGATGCCGTGGCGGCGTAGGCTAATACGGGCATGGTGTTGGCGGTGACATTGATGGTCAACACATCGGTAGCCGATGCACCTTCGGGGTCTTTGACGGTAAGCGTTACGCTATACGACCCCGCAGACACATAACAGCCCACACTCACGAGTGCCGTGACCGTTCCATCCGAATTCTCAATGTTGGTCAGAGTTATGTTAGCAGGTAGGTTAGAAGCCGTTATTTCTAAATTGTCCGATTCGCCATCGAGTGCCGTGGCAATCTCTTTTTCAATTCCCCCACTTCCTCCAGGTACCGAAATGGTTTTGGCCGTAATGGTAGGCGGCGTATTAACTTTTGATGCTTTTACAGGAGACGCAACCACGCTTCCTAATCCCAAAATGAAGGGCACTATCCATCCAAAAATGGTGCTTTTGTATATAAAGTTTTTCATGTGTTTTAATTTGCCAGTAAAGATAAATGGCTACCTCAAAACAGGCTTAACACATATTCGGCATTTATTAACACATATTCAGCATTTGGTTTTAAATGGGCAAAAAACGGCTTTTTCACCTCATCCAACCTCTAAAACAGCCCTATCACTTACTCCTCCTGAGTCAAAAACTCACTGGGAAGTTTTCCGTATTTTTCTTTAAACATTTTGGTAAAATAAGACAGATTCGTAAACCCTACTTCATACACTATTTCCGAAATTGTTGCCTCGTTTTGAGATAATAAATCTGCCGCCCGCTGCAAACGAAAATCTCGAATGTATTCGTTGATGGTCTGGTTGGTGAGCGCTTTCAGTTTTCTGAGCAACTGACTTTGGCTCATTCCCATTTCTTTGGCACAAAGCTCGGCCGTAAACTCGGAATCGCTCATGCGTTGTTCTACAAGCGCGTAGAGTTTACGTAAAAAACCTCGTTCTTTTGAGGCTTCTTCGGTTTCCGTTACAGGCTTTTCTGTGCCAACCGCCGCGCTAAAATACGTTCTCAGGCGGGCTTGTTTTTCCAATAACGTTTGAACCCGCACCCGCACTTCTTCCGATTGAAAGGGCTTCAACAAGTAATCGTCGGCGCCTAATTCCCAGCTTTCAATTCTACTTTCGGGATTGGCCTTGGCCGATAGCATAATGATGGGAATATGGCTCGTTTTTTCGTCTAATTTAAGTCGTTTACAAAATTCAAAGCCGTCCATTTCGGGCATCATCAAATCGCTGATAATGATGTCTGGGGTCATTTCAAGGGCTTTTTCGATGCCAATTTTTCCATTTTCAGCCTCCACAACCCAATAATCTTTCGCAAAAATCGACCGAATGTACTGACGAATATCGGCGTTGTCATCCACCACCAACAGCCGTAAATCTACGTCATTCTTAAGGCTTGTTTTTTCTATTTTATTTTCAACACTAGGCCACTCCAACGGCGATGGTGGGTACTCCCCCTCGATAGAAACATCATCCCTATACGTAACGGGAAGCTCAATCCTAAACGTAGAGCCTTCTCCTTCTTTACTTTGCACTTGTATGGTTCCGTTGAGGGCATTGACCAACTCTTTTACCAACGCCAGCCCAACGCCCGTCCCTTCGTATTTGGCGTGATTTGGGCGCTCCACTTGGTAAAAGCGATTAAAAATTTGCGCTAATTTATCATTGGGAATCCCCACACCTTCGTCTTTCACACTAACAATCAAGCGATTATTCAACACGGCATAGTCCACACTTACTTCTACTTTTTTCCCAGCATCGGTAAATTTAAAGGCATTAGAAAGCAGGTTTGTGACAATTTTCTCCAGTTTATCTTGGTCCACTTCCCCCACAACCTCCTCCTGACTTTGGTGAAATGTAAATCTAATTTTCTTGCTTTCGGCCAACGACTGGTAAGCACTGAAGAGCGTTTTTAGGTACGTATCTAACCGCAGTGGCCTGAGCGTAACCTGTAGCTGTCCCGCTTCAAGTTTGCTCAAATCGAGCAGTTGATTGATAAGCACAAGAAGGCGCTGGGCATTGCGACTCACAATTTCATACACCTGATTTTGAGGGCTTTGACGCCGCAAGTCTTCCATATAGCCACCAATGAGGGTCAATGGGGTACGAAGTTCATGCGAGATATTGACAAAAAAATTGGTTTTAAGCTCATCAAGTTCTTGGAGCTGATTGGTTTGGATTTTTTTGAAGTACAACTCTTTTTTAATGGTAAGCTGTTCCTCTTCGTAAGTCCGAATAATTCGCCCCAAATAAAGCCCAAAAAACAACAATTCTAGGACAAAAAATAACAACGCTACCTCAAAAAGTCCCGCCCATTGTAATCCCCCCAATAAACGCGTTAGAACGAGCGAATAGCTCGCCACGCCGAGTAAAAGTGGCACTCCGTACGACCAATTGATTCGGAAACGGCGATAACACGCCACAGCAATAATGCCCAACAACACATACTGACTGCCCAGGTTTAAAAACACCGCTCCTTTTAGCCAATACCACTGATAATCAAGCAAAATCAACAAAGCAAACAGCACCGTTAAACCCAAAACAACGCGAAGAAGATAGACCACGTACGACGGAAACGAACGAATATCGACCACCGAGCGAATGGCAAACGTGTAGCCAATGGGAGACAGAAATATGACAACGTTATTGGCAATGGTGGCCCAGTAAGGCTGGGTTGTCAGCCACCCACCAAGCACGCCAATCATGCCCCAAAAAGAAAACGTACGAATAAAAATAAAAGCCGAATAACGCTTAAACGACAGGTCTTTAATGACAAACAAGGCCAAAATAAAGGTGTAAATAAGCCGAATTAACAGGCTTCCATCGAGTATGCTCCAGCGTTGAATGGAACTGTATTTCGTGCGTTCGAGGGCATCGGTGGGCAAAAGCACAAGGCGTGAAAAAATACCCCGTTTATTAACTACTTTGAGGTAAAGTGTCTGGGTTTGATGCGGTGCAAAAGAAAGCGTGAGCGAAGGCGTATTTTCAAAGATATAAATGTGATGTTTTTCTCGAAAACTTCCTTTTTCAAAACGGGTAAACCTGCCATTCGGGGTTGCTTGAACGTAAAAATCAATGCGTTCAGTCAACGGGTTTTCCCATCGTACAACCCACTTTTGCGGTTCAGCCGTCGCATTTTTCAACTTACATTTTATCCAAAAAGTATGATTAGAAAAAGGGATTAAAATATGCTTACTCTTATTTTGGACAAATAAACGTTCTTGGATTTGTTCAAACGACCAGCTCGACAACTTATCTTCTACAATCCCGACACGAGAACTGGCATCTATTTCGTCTTTTTTAGGGTCAAGAAACACTTCTTGGGCATTTGCCCACACCCCAATCAAGAATAAATAACAAAAAAATAAGCCTTTCATTCCGTAATTTTAACCTCTGACCCCAGTTGTATTTGCTCAAAAATCCCCTAAAAATACAACAAAAAAGGGCAAGAACGATGCCGTCTTGCCCTTTTCAAAAATACAGAAATTGTACTTACTTTATTTTCACTACTTTAAGTACCTGTTGTTTTAACTCTGAACGCACATGGAGGAAATAAGCACCATTGGGCAAATCGCTTATTTCGTATTCTTCCAAATGGCTTAGGGTTTCCGCTACAAACGTCCGACGCAATACCCGCCGCCCCGTAGCGTCCAAAAGTTCCGCTTGTACCTCTCGCCCTTTGCTGTCTTGTACTTGCAAGCGAAGCGTGTTGGTGACGGGGTTCGGGAGAACGGTGGCGAAGACGCCGTTATCAATTACCTGTTTTCCGCTATCCGACCCTTGCCATTTGCCCCTTGCCTCTTGCCCTTCGCCATTTGCCCCTTGCCATTTGCTTTTTGCCTCTTCACTATCCGCTGTCCTCGCTGCTCCTACACCTACCCCATCTCGCGATTGAATGCGGAACCAGTATTCTTGATAAGCCAACACGTTGCCTTGCGGCTTGCGCGTTGCGGGGTAAATACTGCCCCAGCCCTTCATGTCCCAATAACGAATACTCAATTTGTACAACCCTTTGGGCAAACCTGTGTCGTATGAATTTCCGCCCGCGCCGTTGTCTTGATAGAATCCGTAGGCAGGGTGGTTTTGAGCATATAGCTCCGTCCAGCCTTCGCGGTTGGCGTACATGAAGTACGGTGCGTTGTTCTCGTGCGTGTTGAACGAACGTATCACGCCCATTTCTGGCGTCGCCAACATATCAAAGGTCAATGAGCCATCAGTGCTTAATCCGCACGCTTCTACGTTGATGGTCCAGTAGCGAGGGGCCATTTTGTTGGCGTTTTCTACGTAAAATAACGTCGGATTCACCTGCGTACTTTGCTCCAATTCGGGACCACCGTCGCGGGTGATGAATTGACTACTCCACAATGATTTGTCATTGGCTGATTTTATCGCCGACTTACTTTCGCCGATGTTTATCAACGTCACCACAAACGCATTCCAATAAATATCCTTGCGAATACTTTCAGCACTTTGGCAAC